>DASWHK010000102.1:0-20845 GCA_036398215.1 Acidobacteriota bacterium
CCAGGCTGGCGAGCGCATAGTCGCGACGGTCGCTGGTCACCGGGCGGGGCGTTCCGTCGCGCTCGACCCATACGAGCTCCTTCATGTCGGCACTCTCGTCGAGGACGAAGGCGAGGTCGCCGGATGCGCTGGTGTCGAACAAGGCGATCTCGGCCACGTAACGGGGCGTCCGCTGCACCTCGAACTCGAGCGCGCGGGGCGGGCTGCCGAGCTGCCCACTGGCGGGATCCAGCGACGTGCCGTAGATGACCCGCCCGCGCGAGAAGAGCAGGAACCGCGGCGGCATGAAGCGTCCGGTGACGCCGGTGATCGACAGCGAGCGGCTGCGCCCACCGTCCAGGTCGAGCAGCACCAGATCGCGGTTGTCGGGGTGCGGCGCACTCCAGGAAACCGTGCCGAACAGGAGGGTGCGGGTCTGCGGCAACAGGCGGGCATCGTAGTCCGCGTCGCGAGCCGCGTCGGCGACTCCGAGCGGCTGCGCCTCGCCGCTGCCTTGCGGCACGCGCCAGAGGCGGTCTTCGGACGAGTAGTACAGAAAGCCGTCCTCCTGCCACGATATCGACCACGGCATCACGTTGGTCGCCAGGGATTCGGGCGTGCCGCCGGCGACGGCGATCTTGTACAGCTCCCCCGCTGTCGTGAACGCGAGCGCGGCGCCGTCGGGCGAGAAGGCGAGCACCTCCGCCCCACGCGTGCCCTCCAGCAGCCTCGGTTGGAGGCTCGCAAGAGAGTGCACGTAGACGTCGAGGGCGTAGGGCGTGTCACCGGCGAGATAGGCGAGCTTGGTGCCGTCGGATGAGAGCACCGCGGCGTCGACCACCGCCGCTCCGGGATCGATCAGCAGGCGCTGCAGTGGCCGGCGGCTACCGCCTTCGAGATCCGCGGTTCCCGGCCCGTCCGGTGACAGCACCAGCATCGCCAGGACAAGGGCGAGAGCCGCGGCGGCGACCCAGCCGAGTGCCGTGCGCCAGCTACCGCCTGCCGCGCCGGCGACCGCGCCGGATGCGTCCTCTCCCGTCGCGCCGGCACCGCCGGCGGCCCTCGTTGCGGCAATGCGCTGCAGGTGGAGCCGGATGTCGTTGGCCGCCTGCCAGCGCTCCTCCGGATCCGCGGCCAGGCAGCGTTGCACCAGCCAGTCGAGCCCCTCGGGGGCGGCGGCAACGTGCTGCGCGATGGGCGCTGGCTGCGTGGTCAAGATGGCGGCGATCAGGCTCGCTTGGTTGGCGCCGTCGAAGGGGCGCCGCCCGGTGATCATCTCGTAGAGCAACACCCCCAGCGCGAAGATGTCGGCACGCGTGTCGACGACCTTGCCTTCGAGCTGCTCGGGCGCCATGTACGGCAGCGTGCCGACGAAGCTGCCCGGCTGCGTCATGGCGGTCGCCATCGTCGGTCCCTCGCCGTCGACGGTCACGGGGGCGAGCGGCTTGGCGAGGCCGAAGTCGAGCACCTTGACGCCATCACGCGTGAGCATGACGTTGGCCGGCTTCAGGTCGCGGTGCACGATGCCACGCCGATGGGCACGATCGAGCGCAGCGGCGATCTGCGCGCCCGCCTGCAGGGCTTCCGCAAGCGGCAACGGGCCGCGGCGCAAGCGCTCCAGGAGCGTCTTTCCGTCCACCAGCTCCATGACCAGGAAGCGGGTGGTGCCCGCGGTTTCGTAACCGTACAGCGTGGCGATGTGCGGGTGGCCCAACGACGCCAGCACGCGGGCCTCGCGCTCGAGGCGGGCGAGGCGCAGCGGATCCGAAGCCACGTCCGCCGGCAGGACCTTGATCGCGACCTCGCGACCCAGCTTGGTGTCGCGCGCCCGGTACACCTCGCCCATCCCCCCGGCACCGAGGATGCCGAGGGTCTCGTAGTGGCCTAGGCTCGTACCCTTCTTCAGCGACATGGCTGGCACCGGCAGGTCAGGGCACGCCGACGATAACGAATTGCTTCCCGGCACTTCAACCGGAGTCGTCGGTGCCGGCGGGAAACGTCGACCAGATCGCCGCAGCGGATCGCGCCCGGGCGGACGGATCAGCTCACCGTCGGCGACCCCGACAATCGTCCAGCGCCCGCGGCCATCGGGGGAAGGGCTGCACGACGGTCCAGGGGGAAGCGCGGGAGATCGGACGGCGACACGGGAACCTCCTGCTCGACGCAGTAGGCGCCGAGCGGAATCGTTCCATCCAAAGTCCACCATGCTAGCGCCATGGCAGATGTGGTGAAAGCGGGCCGGCCTCCGGTGCAGCAGTGGATGAACGATCGAACCGAGCGTCGATCAGCCGACGAGCGCGCGGATTCGGCGTCGTTCGGCCACGTCCAGCTTGCCCTCCGCCCGACGGAGCTTCAGTCCGGCATTGAACGCCGCGAGGAACTCGGACGCGGCCGGGTCACCATCCGGGAGCTTCTCCTCGAGGGCATCCCCGAACCAGGCCGCGACGTCCTGCCACCGCCACATCCGGTTGCGGTGCTTGAGATGGGTCGCGGGCGGCGGGAACCCGCCGGGGCCGCGCTCGCCGTTGATCAGCAGTCGCACGCTCTCCCGGGTCCGCCCCGCGCGTTCCGCGATCTCGGCCATGGTCACCAGATCATCCGGCTCGACGTGCACGACACGGGCTTCCGGAACCGCGCCTTCGACGGCTTCCGTGGCCTCGAAGAGGGCGTCCGCAAGGGTCTCCGCCTCACGATCGAAGTCCACGTACTGCGTCGTTCCGATGCGGCCCACGGTAGCGTCGTCGCATTCCGCCGCGAACAGCGCGTCGATGTTTTCCTCGGCCTGCAGGTCAGCCCCTTCCACGATCAGGGTGAACTGATGAATCCTCATCGCTCCTCCTTCGCGACGTGCGGACACCGGGTCAGTGCTCGCCGGAGCTGCACGATGTTGACCATTGTCAACGTGCGAACGAATCCAATCAAACTCCTGTGCTCCGGGTACAAGCCAATACAGTCACTCCGCCAGCCATTTGCAAGACGATCATCCGGGGACCCGCCGCCGCGGCTGCGAAGCCGAGGCGTTTGCCGTATTGTCGCGAGGGGGTCGTTCAGGGGCATCCGCGGTTCAGGTTCCGGCCCTTGCGCCTCACGAGGAAGCGATTGGAGAGCCGAGTCTTGACACGGGACGTTCGACAAGGGGACGACGGCGGGCCGGTGGCGGAAGCCCCGGAACTGGTGTCCTTCGAGGGTGCCGACGCCGCTGCCGTCGAGGCGTTGCTACGCGCCTTCTTGGTTCTGGCGAAGGCGCTCCCGGAGGAGGCGGATGCCGCTCTGCCGCTCGAGTGGTGCGGCTGCGCGGACGAGCGCACCGCGGCGTTGTCCCGGCTGCTGGAGCCGCTGGCGGGGCACCTCGTATGGCGAGCGACGGGGCGACGCTCGAAGTCCGGATCGGAGGGCCGCGAGCAAGGATGGGCGACACGCCTGCTGCGGCTCGCCGATCCCGACGATCGACCGTCGGACGAGGACGTCGAGGCCGTGACGGCGGAGGTCGAGGAGCTGTCCGCGGCGCTGGCCGGGGAGCTCGGCGTCCCCGCACCGGCAACGATCAGTGTCTCCAAGGGACAGCGGGCCTCCGACGTTGCCGGCGAGCTTGTCCGCGAGCGGGGCCTGGAGGCGGGGCTGGACCTCTTCCTCGTCCGCCACCCCGACGGTGCACCGGGGGTCGCGTGGACGCCGATTGCCGCGCACAGGGCGCTGGTCTGGTCGATGGGCCGCCTCTTCGATCGCATCGAGTCGATGCTGCACGGCGACTGGATCCTGGGCGCCGAGCGCCACGCCGCGACCTGGTACTTTTCGCGCTGGAGCGGCACGAAGGGCGGCGCCGCAGCGTTCGCGCGGGACGTGCGCGAGCAGGAGTTCGCCCTCGTCGATCGGCCGCTCGTGACCTGCGGTGCAACGGCGCTGGAGCTCTTCATCGAAGACGAGCGCTTCGACGACGTACCGGAGCTCCAGCGCCAGCTCGCGGACATGCTGGGCCGCTCGGTCCTCGGCGTGTTCACCGTCCGTGATCGGCGCGGCGAAAACGTCGTCTTCGAGGGCGGCGGAAGCCATCGCACCTATCAAGTGCTCGAGCACAGTCCCGAGATCGACTATGACGTGGGCTACGTCGGCCTCGGGCGGCTGATCCCCTACGATGGGCGTTACCTGCGCTCGCCCGGCATGGCCCTGCTGGGCATGCACGATCCGGGCTTCGCGGACGATCTGGCGGCAAGCATGATCGAAGCCGTCGCCGATGCGCCCCCGCCGGTTTTGATCGAAGGCGTCGTCGCGGCGCTCGCCGAAGGAGAGAAGGTACCGAGGAGCTTGCCGCCGGCGCCCTCTCGGAGCGCCGCCGGGGACATGTTCCGCGACTTCACCGCGGCGCTCGACGAGCTCGGACTGGGAACCGAGCTGACGGACGAGAACGTCCCGGACGACCTGGCGGACGGCGACATGGCCGGGTACCGCCAGTATCGCCTCGACCAGACGCTGGTGGAATGGCTGTCGGCGCTCGGCAAGCAATCGCGCCGCCCCAAGCGTCACCCGCGCCGCAAGCGGAAGCGGCCGAGGAAGCGGAGACGCTCGCGGAAGCGGAGCTGAAACCAAGCATGCCTTCGTGCGCAGGATCCTCGACCACCTGAACATATCTCCGCAGCGCCCCGAGCCTTTCGCTCACACGCCGCCGCTTCAGGACGAGCTGCTGCCGGCACGATCGAGCAGCGCGACGGGGCGGTCAACGACGATCCATCAGGATCTTCAAGGTGATCCGCGCGTCCTCTGCGTTCGGCAGGCGCGACCAGGCAGGATGGAGAAAGACCATCTGAGCGCCGATGAGGGTCCAGCCTTCGGGATGTTCGGCGGCGAGTTCCAACAGAGCCTTCCAGAGCTCACGAACGCGTGGGTCCTGATCAGGGATGAGGATCAACGGTCGGACCTTTGCCAGGCGGAATGGAGCACGGCCAGGAGCTCGCGACCCGCGCGGCGACTCTTTTCATCGCCTGCTTCGAAGAGATCGAGCGCGGCTACGGCCGGCCCCATCGCGTTGTTCGCACAACTCCGGATCCAATTCGAGTGCGCAACATGGAGAAACACGTTGGGATTTCGGCTGGCCTCGAGATTGTTGTCATCCACGACCTCTTCGAGATCCTCGTTTGCTACATAGGCCTCGAATTGGTTGGGGGCAACGATTTCGATCTCGTGTTCGGCCGCCACGCTCACTCCACTGGGAAACAGCCTCGGGTCTTCTCGTAGCTTGGGAAGCAGCGCGGGGTGCGCTCTCAGTTGCTTCTGCAACGCTCGCTTCCAGAGGCGGGGCGCGAGCTTCTCGATCCCGTCCTCTCGCAAGCGACGACGGAGGCGCGAGAGCTCCCACTTGCTAACCCAATCGGGTTCCCTTCCTTCGCTCAGGCAGATCAAAGCCCACGCGTTGGCTTCGCTGAATGGGCGGCCATCCGCCGGAGGTTGAGATCGCCGGTTTTCGACGCCTTGGCGATCGACAAGCCAACGTCCACCGACCTTTTGAGCTTCGAGCCGTCCTTGTGCGATCATTGCGCGGACTCTCGATGGATGAACATCGAGCAAGTCTGCAGCTTGGGGCACCGGGATCCTGCTGGATTCGAGGCGTTCCATCTCGCTCGCTCGCGAAGGGAACAAGAAATGCGAGGATTGTTAACATAACTATATCAGCTACGAGATGGTTGGCACAACTATATTGTTCCAATGCTAGTTGACACAACTATCTTTATGCCTGCAAGAGCCGACTGCCTCTCCGTCGGCGTGAGCTCACCCCACCCGCATCGCCTCCACCGCGTTGACGCGGCTGGCGCGCCAGGCCGGCACCAGCGCCGCGAGCGTGGCGATGGCCAGTAGGGCGACGGGCGCGGCCGTGAAGGCGATGGGGTCCGTCGTCGTGATGCCGTAGACGAAGCTGTCCAGGAAGCGCGAGAGCAGCCAGGCGCCCGCGAGCCCCGGTACCGTACCGGCGAGGGCGAGGACCAATCCCTCCGCCACCACCCCGCCGATCACGCGGCCGGGGTTCGCCCCCAGCGCCAGGCGGATGCCGATCTCGCGGGTGCGGCGGGCGACGCCGAAGGCGATGACCCCATAGACGCCCACCGCGGCGAGGCACAGGGCCACCAGGCCGAAGGTGGTGATCAGCGCCGTACGGGTGCGGCGCGGCGCGATGGCGCCGGCGATCACCTCCTCCATCGTGCGCACGTTGTAAACCGCCTGCCCGGGGGCGACGGCGTGTACGGCCTGCTGCAGCACGCCGGTCAGCTCCGCCGCCGGGATACGGCCCCGTGCGACCAGCGCTGCATTGTCGTAAGGAGCATCCAGCAGTGAGTAGTAGGCCTGCGGAATGACCGCTTCGTCGAGCGACCCCGGACGGACGTTCGACACCACCCCAACGACCTCCCAGACCATGTCGTTGGGCATTTGCAGCCGCGCGCCGATCGGGCTTTGTCCCGGCCAATAGACATCGGCAAGCATCTCGTTGATCGCCACCTCGCCGACCTCGGTGCCGGCCGGCCGGGGGCCTGGCGGACGGCCCTCCAGGATGCAGATTCCCATGGCGCGAAAGTAGTCGGGCGTGACGCGGAGTTCCTGCGCGGCACGCCAGCGCTCGCGCTCGGGCATGAGACCCTCGGGATAGACCCACAAGGCGCGGGGTGCCACACCGCGCAGCGGCAGCTCGTTGATGGCAGCGACGGCCTCGACCACGGGGTTGCGCCGCAGCCGGTCCTGAAGCGCCTCGTAGAACTGTCGCCGATCCGCGGCCGTCGGGTAGTCCGCCTCGGCCAGCGTCAGCTCGAGCGTGGCGATCCCCTGTGGCTGCACCCCCGATTCGGTCGACAGTAGCCTATGCAGGCTGCGGAGCATCAGCGAGGCGCCGATCAGCAGCATCAGGGCCAGCGCCACCTCGGCGACGACGAAAATCCGGCGCAGGCGCGACGTTGCGTTGTCTCCACCGGAGCCTCCACCCCCGCCCTCGAGCGCGCCGACGGCGCGGGTGCGGCGCGCGGCGAGGGCCGGCCAGAGGCCGAACGCGAGCCCGGCGGTCACGGCAACGGCCAGCGCGAAGCCCAGCACCCGCGTATCGACGCGGATGGGCGCGGCGCCCGACAGGGCGCTCGGCACCAGCGTGTCGAGCAGTTGCGCTCCCATCACGGCGATCGCCACGCCGGCGGCCCCGCCGATGAGCGCGAGCAGGATGCTTTCGGCAAGTAGCTGGCGGATCAGGCGAAACGACGAGGCACCCAGCATCGCCCGCAGGGCGATCTCGTGCCGCCTGGCCACGGCTCGCGACAGCAGCAGGTTGGCGACGTTGGTGCAGGCGACCAGCAGCACCAGGGCGGTGGCCCCCAGCAGCACGAGCAGGGCCGAGCCGCCATCGCCGACGAGCGAGGCGTGCAGGGGGCGCACCAGCTCGGCCGGGGTTGCTTCAACGGGCCGGTCCGGCCGCTCGTCGTACGCTGCGAGCAATGCGCGCAGGCGCGCGCCCGCCTGTTCGACCGTCACACCGGACGCCAGCCGCGCCACCAGTCGCTTCGGAATGGACCCTCGAAAGGCATCGAACAAGTCCGGCGTCCATGGCACCGACATCGGTACCCACACTTCCGCCTCGTCCGGGAAGGCGAAACCGCGCGGCATCACGCCGACAACCTCGTGCGTGTGTCCGTGCAGCATGATCGTTCGCCCTGCGATGTCGAGGTCCGCGCCCATGGCGCCGCGCCAGAGGCCGAAGGAGACAAGCGCCACGCGGGGGGCGCCGGGTACTTCGTCGTCCGCGGTGAGGTCCCGCCCCAGGAGCGGCGGGACGCCGAGCGTGGCGAACAGGTTCGGCGTGACCACGCCCACGCGGATGCGTCGCGGCGTGCCGAGCCCACTGAGATTCATCCCCCCGGGGGCGTAGGCCGCGACGTGGGTGAAGGTGTCGGTAAGCGCGCGGACGTCGGTGATATGGGGGCGGTCCGTCGGGCGCTCCTCGCCCTGCCAGGGAATGTTGACCTTATCGAGCTCGACCAGCCGATCGGGCTCCGCGAACGGCAGCGGCCGCAGCAGCGCAGCGTCGACCGCGCTGAACACCGCCGTGGTGGCGCCCACGCCGACGCCGATCGTCAGCACCGCGACAGCCGCGAAGCCCGGGTTGCGCGCCAGCCCGCGCAGCGCCACCCGCAGGTCCCGTCCGAGGTCGCCGGCAAGGGGCGCTCCCCGGCCGTCGCGCATCGCCTCACGGTGACCGTCGAGGCCGCCGAACGCGATCAGCGCACGCCGCCGCGCTGCGGCCGGCGTCATGCCGGCGCGGAGGTTCTTGTCGATCTCCATCTCCAGGTGGAAGTGGAACTCTTCCTCCATGCGCGCTTCCGCGGCACGCGGCCGGAGGATGGCCGACAATCGTGCTCTCACGCCCTTCATGCGGCTCATCGCGACGCTCCTCGTTCAGATCATCTCGTTCAG
Organism: Acidobacteriota bacterium; assembly: GCA_036398215.1. Taxonomy (GTDB): domain Bacteria; phylum Acidobacteriota; class UBA890; order UBA890; family UBA890; genus DASWHK01. The sequence goes on from DASWHK010000102.1 coordinate 8,416, forward strand.
GTCGTCATCTCGTTCAGCTCGTCATCTTGTTCAGGTCGTCATCTTGTTCAGGTCGTCATCTCGTTCAGCTCGTCTCGAGGACGACCTCGACCGCGGCGGCGAAGCGCCGCCAGCTCTCGGTCTCCTGCTCCAGCGCCCGCCGCCCGGCCCTGGTCAACGAGTAGTAGCGGGCGCGACGGTTGCTTTCCGAGGGCCCCCACTCGCTCGCGATCAGCCCCGCGTGCTCGAGGCGCTGGAGCGCGGGATACAGCGAGCCCTGCTGGACCAGCAGCTCACCGGCGGAGATCTGCTCGATGCGCTGCCCTATCCCCCAACCGTGCGTCGGCTCGAGCGCCAGCGTCTTGAGCACGAGCAGGTCGATGGTGCCGCGCAACACTTCCGAACGGGACTCACGAACCATGATGCCGTACCTTCGTTGCCGTACCTTCGTGTCGGGGTGCGTCCCGGTCGTCGAGCTCAACCGCGCCGTCGCGGTGGCCATGCGCGACGGCCCGCCCGCCTGCGTCGCCCGCGGCCGCAACAGCGAGCCACGCTATCGCCGTCTCGCGTCGGCAGGGCGCTACCGAGCTCATGGACGGCGACTTCTTGATTTCTAGAAGTCCCAGCGTAGGCGAGGCCCTTCTAGAAGTCAAGAGGAGCACTACCGCACCCTGCGCGAGCTCGCATAACACCCCCGTGGTGATCGCTGGTTCTTGCCTAGCCCGCATTTCTCACCGCCGTTCTGCTGCGGGGGCGGGCTAGCTGGCGCGCTCGGCGGGGTCGGGTGTGGCCATCACGACGCCGGCCCGGTCGGCACCAGAAAAGCGGACTCGAGGATGATGCGACGGGCGCTCATTCCCCGAGATCCTCGACGATGCGCTGCGCGAGCGCGTGCACGCCGATGGCCTCGACTTCCGTCGAGATCGCGAACGTTTCGTTGCCCGGGTACACAACGTACCTGGCTTCGGGCTCCACGTCTGCGCAGGCGTGGTGGAACCCGCGCCGCGGCCTGGGGTCCAGGCTCCTCTTCACCTCGATGGCCCACGGTTTGCGGCCCGGCAGCGACAGGATGAGATCGATCTCGGCGCCGCCGGCCGAACGATAGAAGCTGGCCTCGGTGCGAGCAGGCGCCACCGACAGGAGGTTCTCGATCACGAAGCCCTCCCAGCTCTTGCCGACAACCGGGTGCCCGAGCAGGTCTTCCTTGCTCGACAGCCCCAGCAGCGCGTGCGTGATGCCGCTGTCGCGGACATATACGCGGGGCGATTTGACCAGTCGCTTGCGGATGTTGCGATGCCACGCCGGCAGTCGCCGCACGAGCAGCAGATCGACCATCAGGTCGAGATAGCGGGTGACGGTCTTGCCGTCGACGTCGAGGCCACGCGCCAGCGCCGCAACATTGAGCAGGCCGCCTTGGGCATGCGCCAGCATCGTCCAGAACCTCCTCAGCGTCTCCGCCGGGACCCGGGGACCGAGCTGGGGAACGTCACGCTCGAGGTAGGTGCGGACGAAGTTCTCGCGCCACCTCATGCTGGCGCCGTCGTTTGCCGACAGGAAGCTGTCAGGAAAGCCGCCGCGTACCCAGAGGAGGTCCTGCTCGTCCGGGCCGACCTCGAGGATGTCGAATGGGGCGAGCTCGACGTAGGCGATCCGGCCGGCGAGCGTCTCGCCGGACTGCCGCATCAGCTCGATCGAGGCGGATCCAAGCAGCAGGAAGCGCCCCGCCTTCTTGCCGCGACGCCGTCCGGCATCGATCAGCCCGCGAAGGCTCCCGAACAGGTCCGGCACGCGATGCACCTCATCCAGGATCACGAGGTCGTCCTCGTGGTCGGCGAGGTAGAGCTCCGGCTCCGCCAGCCGCGCGCGATCTGCCCGAGACTCCAGATCGAGGTAGATCGACGGGAAACGCTCGGCAATCGCCGATGCCAGCGTGGTCTTGCCGACCTGGCGCGGACCAAGGAGCGCTACCGCCGGAAACTCGCGCAGCAGCCGGAGGATTCGCGATTCGAGTCGCCTTGGCTTCATCCTTGTAATTATGGAGTTTGATTCCAGAATTGCAAGGTTGTTCGTCCGTTGAACACTTAGATGGCGACGAAGGCTGCGAACGCAAGCAACGTGACAGCCGACTGCGCGAAGGTGCTGGCCGCCCAGAATATTCCGCTTTCGGACAGCTCAATCGGCATCAGGGGCACAGCAGCGGAGCGCCGCCCAGGTGAGCCGCGCGCGACGTTCGAGTATCTCGATATTACCCGTTGTCAGCGTGCCAGCTCGATTGCCGCGACCGCCGGAAAGCGCGCGCGTGCCACCTCGAGCACGGGCGCGGCGGCGGGGCGCAGCTCGTAGTACTTGCGCGGCGGGCGGCGCTCACGGCGCGCGTCGGCGACGCGCTCCCATCTCGAGCGGACCAGCCCGGCCTCTTCGAGGCGGCGGAGCAGCGGGTACACCGTGCCGCTGCGCAGGCCGGTGGCATCGATGATGTCGAAGCCGTATGCGTGGCCCTGCTCGAGGGCTTCGAGCACCAGCGCAGTGGCGTAGGTCATGCGAATCGGGGGCTTCAAGGGCGCCTCCTCAACGTGGCCGGCCTCCGTGCGGGTGCAAGCTCGTGCGGATCATTCGGTCCTCAGTGCCTCGGTCGGATCGACGTTGACCGCGCGCCGCACGGGAACCACGCAGGCGAGCGCTGCGACGACGAGCACAACGGCGGCGGTGGCGGCGAGGGCCAGCGGGTCGGCGGCGCCGACGCCGAACAGGATGCTCTGCAGCAGCCGCGCCGAGGCCACGGCGGCCGCCGCGCCGACGATCATGCCGAGGGCGACGACGGCCATCGTGCCGGCGGTGACGTCGCGTACGACGCTCGCCGACAGCGCCCCGATGGCCCGGCGTATGCCGATCTCGCGCGTGCGCGCGGCGACATCGTGGGCGACGACGGCGAACAGCCCGAGGCCGACCAACAGGGTGGCGAAGGCGGCGAAGCCCGACAGCAGCGCCGCCGGGATGGTCCGCGTCAGCATGGCGGGGGAGGCGTCGATCATCTCGCGCATCGAGCTGACCTCGTAGATGTCGAGCGCCGGATCGATGGCGGTTACCTGCTCGCGGACGGCGTTGACCAGCACGCCCGGGTCGTCGCGCGTGCGCACCACCAGGCCGGTGGACCTGCTCGGGAACTGGGCGGTGTGGATGTACAGCGCGGCGGATGCCGGCTCGTCGATGGTATGCACCTTGACGTCGGCAACCACGCCGACCACCTCGAGTGTGAGGGCGCCGCCGGCGACCACCGCTCGCTCCAGCGGGCTGGCGTCGCCGAACAACGCAGACGCCAGCATCTCGTTGATCACCGTCACCGGCCGCGAATCGGCGGTGTCGGTGGCCCGAAGGCCGCGCCCGGTGACGAGCCGCATGCCCATCACGTCGAAGTAGTCCGGCGTGATCACGTGCCGGTTGGTGCGAACCCGGTCGCCGTCCGAGGGCATCGCGGGGGTGGCCAGGCCGGTGGTGACCAGGTTGCCGGACAGCGGAATGCGATCGACCGCCGCGGCGCCGGTTACGCCGGGAAGCGCGGCGACACGCTCGGTGAGCTCGCGGTTGAAGGCGACGATGCGCGCGCCCTCGTCGTAGGCGGTGCCGGACAGCGAGATCCTCAGCGTCATGAGGTTTTCCGTATCGAAGCCCGGGTCGACTTCGAGCAGCTCGAGCGTGCTGCGTACCAGCAGCAGCGTCGATGCCAGCAGCGTCACCGCGACGGCGACCTGCGAGGCGACCAGCAGGCGCGCGCCGGCGCGCGGGATCGCCGTGCGTGTGGACATCGAGGCGGGCCCGCCCTTCGACGTCGCCACCCGCAGGGCGGGGATCAGGCCGAACACAGCGCCGCATACCAGCGCCATAGCCAGGCCGTAGGCGACAACGCGGCCGCTGACAGCCAGCTCACCGAGGTAGGGCGCCTGGAGCATGGCGTCGGTCGGTATGAGCGAGACCACCGCGTCGAGCAGCCAGGAGGCGAACAGCGTGCCGGCCATGCCGCCGATAACGAACAGCAGGAGCACCTCGACGAGCACGTGGCGCACGAGCTGCCCGCGCGTCGCCCCGAGCGCGTTGCGCACGGCGATCTCGCTGCGCCGGCCGGTGACGCGCGCCAGCATCAGGTGCGCCAGGTTGGCGCAGGTGATCATCAGCACCAGCAGCACGGCGCCGTACACCGCGGTCACCGCCGGACCGGTGTCGCCGACCACCTGATCGCGCATCGCGATCAGCCGCAGCCCGTAACCGGCATTGGCCTCCGGCCATTCGCGCGCCATGTCGGTGGCGATGCGATCCATCTCGCCCTGCGCCTGGGTGATGTTGGCGCCCTCAGCGAGGCGACCGATGATGTGCATCCAGCGCGAGCCGCGCATCGTCGCCTCGCGCTCGCTCGGAATCAACGGGCGCCACACCTCCGCGCGCCGCTCGCGCGGAAACACGAAGTCCTGCGGCAACACGCCGACGACGGCGTAGGGGGTGCCGTCGAGCACCAGCGTGCCACCGATCACGTCGGGATCGGCGCCGAGCTCGGTGCTCCAGAACCCATGGCCGACGATCACCACGCGGTCGGCGCTGAGCTGGTCGTCGCCGGCCCGGAAGTTGCGCCCCAGCATCGGCTCGACGCCGAGCAAGGTAAAGAAGTTCGGGCTCACGCGCACCGTCTCCACGGTGCGCGCCTCGTCATTCCGCGTCCAGGTCATCGACGGGCTGTGATACGCGGCGACGCCGGCCATCGTGCGGGAGCGCGCGCCGACGTCGACGAACGTCGGATGGGAGAAGTTGATGAGCGAGTCGCCGTCGAAAATCAGCTGCCAGAAGTGCACCAGCTCCTCGCCATCGCGAAACGGCAGCGGCCGGATCATGGTCGCGTCGACGAGGGCGAACACCGCCGTGTTGGCGCCCAGGCCGAGGGCCAGGATGGCGACGACGACGAGCGCGAATAGCGGCTGCCGGCGCCAACGGCTGAGCGCCTGCTTGATGTCCTGCATAATCATCACCTCTCTCCGGAGTGTGCGGGAGCGGATGCGCGCAGCATCCTCGACGGCACCGGTGAGGCGACCCGAGGAGAAGCGCATCCCACCGTTGCCACCGCCGCGGAACTCGGCCGTCCACTCGCGCAACCACTCGGCGCGCAACGCCCGGGGCACGAGCCGGCTGATGACGGCCAGCAGGCGCTCGACGACGCGATGGGAGTCTCTCTGCCTGGTCGTTTTCGGCATCATCGACACCCTACTATGTTTATCTCGACATACATAGTGTTCTACTCGTTTGATGGGCGCTCGTGGCGGAAGGTTTGAAGACGTTGCGGGGGACGCCGTCCGCCACCACATGCAGTCGCGCCGACCACCAGGAGGACAAGCGCTACCCAGCGGTGACTCAATGTTGTTCCTCCCCCGGCAGCACCAGCCGGTAGCGCTTCACTCACGCTCATGCAGGACGGATTACTTGCGAGCGTCGATCAGTGGGAGGCCGTAGTGCTCGAACTCGAGGTCGCTCGTGACGATCGTGAAAGCTTCGACACTTGCGACGGCGAGGATGAGGCGGTCGAACGGGTCGTTGTGGTGCATCGGGAGCTCACCGACCGCTTCGGCGTGCTCGAAGGCGATCGGGAGCTCGCGGAACCCGCCCTCGGCGACGGCCTGTGAGGGCCGCCGCTTCGTGCGCAGCTTGCCGAGCGCGGTCTTGATGGCGATCTCCCAGGCCGAGGCGGCGCTGACATAGACCTCGGCGGCCTCCTGGATCAGGGCGCGCGCGTTGCCGCCGAGTCTTGGATCGTTGGCGTCCCACCAGATGAGCGCTTCGGTGTCGAGCAGGAGGCGCTTCACGCCTCCCGCCCCTCGAACGCCGCCAGGACCTCCTCCGGCAACGGCTCGTTGAAGTCACCTACGACGTGCCACTCTCCCGCCCCGCGTCCGGGCACCCGCGGCTTGGTCGGGGCGAGGGGAACCAGGCGTGCCTGCGGCTCGCCATTGCGGGCGATGGTGATCTCCTCTCCGCGGGCAGCGCGCTGCACCAGCTCCGGCAGGCGTGCCTTGGCCTCCGAGATGTTGACCGGCTTCGGTAGCGCCACGATCCCTCCTTGGTCAAGATGGTCAACTAATGATAGTAATTCTGACCAGGTTGGTCAATTCCTCGCGATCAGCGCAGGAAACCGGACCGTGCCGCGACGAACAGCCCTGCCGGGGGTAACAGCTAACCGCCGGCGCGTCGCACGCCGAGCTCGGTACTCTCGCGCTGGGGCGCATCCTCAGGAGTCGTCGGGCGCCTGCAACCATGCCGGAATGTCGCGCCGGCCATCCAGCAGCCGCCAGACGTCGACGTGATCTTGACGCTCGATGTAGAAGACGAGGTGAGGGAAGCGAGTCAACGTCGTGTAACACAACCCGGGGACGTCGAGCTCGTGGGCGTAGCGCGGCGAACCGGCGGCGGGATGACGGCTGATGCGGGAATACGCATCCTCGAGCGCATCGATAGACTTCAGCGCCGCCTGCGTGCCGCCCGCGCTCGAGTAGTACGCCACCGCCTCGTCCACATCACGGTTGGCCAACTCGCGCGGGATGACAGGCTTGATCTTCATGCGCCGGCGCGCGGCCGTCAGCGCACGCGATCGCGCAAGGAATCGAAATAGCTCGCATCCGCAGGGGCCGCGGGCGGGGACGCAGCGCCCTCGAGCAATAGACTGCGGAGCCGCAGCCGCTCCTGCTCCCTGCGAATCAGCTCACGCAGGTACTCGCTGGTTGTGCCGTAGCCCCGCTCGGCGACTTGCTGCTCCACGAACGCCTTGAGTGCCTCGGGGAGCGAGATGTTCATCGTGCTCATAGAGGCAAGCCTAGTCACTGTTTCAGGCTTCGCCCGCGGAGTGACGCGGCGGAGGAACGTTCTCCTGGTGCTGGCGGCGAGCGTCGTGGCGTTCCCGCAGGCCCGCCCATCTTGCCAATTCTTGTCAAAGTGAACACCGATAACGCCACGTTCAGACCCCGCATATGATCACCCCGGCGTTGCGCAGCTCCTCGACCGCCGCCTCCGTGTAGCCGTGCGCGAGGAGCACCTCGCGGGTGTGCTCGCCGAGCAACGGCGCGCCGCGCTCGATGCGGGCCGGGCTGGCGCTGAGCTTGACCGGGAAGCCGAGCGTCTTGACCGGCCCGAGCTTTGAATGGATGACCTCGGTGACCATCTCGCGGGCGAGCGTCTGTGGATGCTCGAGCATCTCGTTGAGGTCGGCGACCGGGCCCGCCGGCACGCCGGCCGCCGCGAAGCGCTCCAGCCACTCGGCAGTCGGGCGCTCCTTGAAGACCGGCTCGAGCAGGCTCACGAGCTCCTCGCGATGCGCCATGCGCCCGGCGTTGTCGGCGAAGCGGGCATCGTCGCCGAGCTCGGGCCTCTCGACGATTGCCGGCAGCTTCTCCCAGGTCGCCTGATTGGAGGCGCCGACATTGAGCCAGCCGTCGGCGGTCGCGAAGGCCTGGTAGGGGGCGCTCAGCGGGTGCGCCGAGCCCATCGCCACGGGCGACTCGCCGGTCGCCAGCGCGATCGCCGACTGCCAGTAGGTTTGAGTGATGCCGGCCTCGAACAGCGAGGTATCGACCCGCTGCCCCTCGCCGGTCAGCAGGCGGTGCAGCAGGGCCGCCAGTACCCCCATGGCGCCGAGGATCCCGGCGGTGATGTCGGTCACCGGCACGCCGCACTTCACCGGCGGCCGCCCCGGCCCCTCGCCGGTCAGGCTCATCAGGCCGCTGTAGCCCTGGGCGATGAGGTCGAAGCCGCCCATGCTCGCGAAGGGACCGGTGCGGCCGAAGCCGGAGATCTCGCACCACACCAGCCCGGGATTGTCGCGCCGCAAGCTGTCGTAGCCGAGCCCGCGCCGCTCGAGGCTGCCGGTGCGGTAGTTCTCGACCACGACGTCGGCGGTGCGAATGATCCGCCGCACCAGCGCGATCCCCTCGGGCCGGCCGAGGTCGATGGCGATGCCCCGCTTGCCGCGGTTCAGCATCATGAACGCCGCCGCCTCGCCATCGATCGCGGGGGGCACGAACGAGCGCGACGGATCGCCGCCGGGAACGCGCTCGACCTTGACCACGTCGGCGCCGAGGTCGGCGAGCATCCGGCCGCACACCGGCCCGGCCATGATGTGGCCGAGCTCGATAACCTTGATCCCCTCCAGGGGGGCGGAGCCGGTTTCACTCAAATGCCAATTGTCCTTACGCCCTCGACTCCGTAATCTGCTTGCATGAGAGCTGTCCGCCTCCTCGCTGCTTCCCGTCGTCATCGGGCATCATACGGTGCCTCCGCTTGAGCCGCTCAGCGGATGAGCGTAAACGCTTGGTCGCGCTTGGGACCGTAGCGGAAGACGGCGAAATCGTCGTCGAAGGCGGCCGCTCGCTGCAGGCCCAGACGCTGCATCACTGCGAAGCTGGTGCGGTCGATGATCGAGAAGTCCTGATCCGGGAAGGCTTCACCGGTCGCCCAAGCGCTTTCGAGATCGGCGGTCGTGACCGCTTCGATGGCTGCGACTCCGCTCCGCAATCCATCCCAGAACCTCTCCGCGGCGTGGCGGCCGAGGCGGTGACGAAGCAGCAACCAGGTCTCGACGAGGACGTGATCCGTCGTCACCAAGGGGTCGCCCGCAGCCAGGATTTCCTTGGCGCGCTCGTTGCTGGAGTCTCCGCGGTCGGCCGCGGCGTACCAGACCGACGTATCGACGAACAGACTCACTCGCCGAGACCGCGCTCGGCGGATACGGCTCGTCCCACGAGGACATCCTTGTCCCGGGCGATGTCGGTGTTACACGAGGTGCCGAGATCGAAGACGAGGGAAGGATCCGCGTCCCGGGATGGGGTCTCGAGATCTCGGGCCACCAAGCCGCGGATGTATTGTGCGAAGGAAATACCGAGCTCGGAGGCGCGCTTACGAGCGCGACGCTTCGTTTCGAGGTCAATGGAAATCTGGGTGCGAGACATCATGATGGTGGCATCATAGCATCCTTCTGTCGCTGTGCTCCGATGTCGCTCAGTCGCCCTCGAACTCCGGCTCCTTCTTGTCGAGGAAGGCGCGGTAGCCGCGGCGGAAGTCGTCGGTGCCGAAGGCGGCATAGCCCTCGCTGAGCTCCTCGTCGGTGAGCGGCGCCGGATCGGCGAGGCGGCGGATGAACTGCTTGTGCCAGCGGTTCACGAGAGGGGCGCCGGCGGCGATCCGGCGCGCCAGCGCGTAGGTCTCCTCCTCGACGCGATCGTCGGCGACGACGCGGTTGATGAGGCCCATCGCGGCGGCGCGCTCGGCGGCGAAGATCTCGCCGGAAAAGAGGATGTCCTTGGCGGCCGGCGGGCCGACCACGCCGAGCAGGGCGCGCAGCTCGGCGTAGGCCATCGTCAGGCCGAGGCGGTTGATCGGGATGCCGAAGCGGCTCGACGCGCCGCAGATGCGCAGGTCGCAGGCGCAGGCCAGCTCCAGGCCGCCACCGACGCAGGCGCCCTCGATGAGGGCGACCACCGGGTGCCGGCAGGCCGCCACCGCCGTCATCGCCCCGTCGACCACCGCGCCGTAGCGGACCGCCTGCTCGACATCGCGCCGCTCGCTCTCGAACTCGGAGATGTCGGCGCCGGCACCGAAGGCCCGGCCGCCGGCGCCGCGAACGACGACACAGCGCAGGGCCTTGTCGCCGTCGAGCTCGCGAAAGACTTCGCCAAGCCGACGCCACGCCGCCAGGTTCAGGGCGTTGCGCTTCTCCGGGCGGTTCAGCGTGACCGTGGCGACGTCGCCGTCGCGGGCGACGAGAACGGGGTCAGACATGGGCACTAGTTGGCCTCAACGAGGTCGCCTCCGGTGGAAAACAGGCAGAGGAAACGCGCAACGCGGAAGGAATCACCGGTAGAACAGGTTCACTAGGCTCATCGGAATGGCCGGCACGTAGGTTACCAGCAGCAGGACGACCAGCAGGACGGCGACGAAGCGGACGTTGACCTTGCTGACCTCCCAGATGTCGGCCTTGGCCACCGAGCAGGCGGTGACCAGGACGCTGGCGACCGGCGGGGTCTGCTGGCCGATGCCGAGGTTCAGGGTGACGACGAGGCCGAAGTGGACGGGGTCGACGCCGACCGCGTTGACCAGCGGCATGACGATCGGCACCACCAGGATGATCGCCGCCGCCGAGTGCAGGAACAGCCCGATGATCAGGAAGAAGACGTTGAGCAGGGCGAGGATCATGTAGGGATTGGCGGTGAGATCGATCATTGCCTGCGCCAGCCGCTGCGGCACCTGGGTCTCGGTGAGGTAGTTGCCGAGCAGCGCTGAAGTGGCGACCAGGAGCATCACCACGGCGGTCTGGATGCCCCCTTCCAGCACCGCCGCGCGCAGGTGGCGGAGGTCCAGCTCGCGATAGACGACGCCGCCGATCAGCAGCGCCGCCACCACGGCGAGCCCGGCGCCCTCGGTGGCCGTCACCCAGCCGCTGAAGATGCCGCCGAGGATGATCAAGGGCAGCAGCAGGGCCCAGGCGGCCTCCTTGAACGTCCTTGCAACGCGGGCGAGCTGGAAGACTTCCTCGACCGGATAGCCGTGGCGGACCGCCATGCCGTAGGCGACGCCCATCATGAGGGCGCCGCCGAGGATCCCGGGGATGATGCCGGCGACGAACACCTCGACGACCGAGCTCCCCGACATCACCGCGTAGAGGATCATCGGGATCGACGGCGGGATGATCACCGCCAGCGTCGCCGACGACGAGGTGACGGCGGCGGCGAACTCCTTCGGGTAGCCCTTGCGCTCCATCGCCGGGATCAGGATCGAGCCCAGCGCCGCGACGTCGGCGACCGCCGACCCTGAGATCTCGGCGAAGAACAGCGAGGCACCGATGCTGACCATTGCCAGCCCGCCGCGCACGAAGCCGAACAGCGCCGAGGCCAGAGCGATCAGCCGCTGCGAGATCCCCGAGGCGTTCATGATCGCGCCCGCCAGGATGAACAGCGGGATGGCGATCAGCGGGAAGCTGGTGGCGCCGTCGAACAGGATCAGCGCGGCGTTGGGGACCACCGCCGCCCCCGAGGTCGCCACCATCGCGGCGAGCGCCACGATGCCCAACGCCACGGCGATCGGCACGTCGAGCAGGACGAGCGCCACGAGGCCGAGAAGCATCAATGCCAGGGTCACGGCCGATCCTCCGTGGTCGTGCCGGTCGCCGCCGCCGGCGTGAGGACGGTGTCGGGCTCCCCGCGAAGCCGGTCTCCGACGGTGCTCAGCTCGGCGAGCACGAACAGCAGCGCGCCGATCGGGATCACCGAGTGCGCCACCGCTGTCGGAATCGACGGCATGCTGACCAGGTAGGTGCCGATGAGCACCTGCTGGACTCGCAGGCCGGCCCCGGCAAGCACCAGAAAGAAGCCGACGACGCAGACCTCGCGGACCAACACGACCGCCTTGCGAGGGCCCGGCGCCAACCCGGCGACGAGCTTCGGAAAGCCGATGTGGGCGTGCTCGAGCGCCGCCAGGCAGGCGCCGTAGAAGGTCAGCCAGGCGAGCAGGATCGAGGCCGCCTCGTCGTACCAGACCAGCGCCGCCCCGGCCTTGCGGAAGCCGACGCCGACGACCACGACGACCGCCAGCGCCGTCATCAGCACGAGCACGACGACCTGAAGGAGCTGTCTCAGCCGCCGCCGGAAGTCCGCCCGCCCGCGCATATCAGGCCTCAGGGGTCGTCGAAGCCGCGTCGAACGGCTTCGATGCCCAATGACTACTCGGTCGGGTGTTCACCGGCTCGGCTCGATCGATCGCCGAGCAGCAGCGCCGTCTGTTGAAACGCCATCGGCGTGAACTGCAGCAGGCAACGAAACGCTTGCTCGTTGGCGATCATCAGGATCTGCTGGGCGCAGGAAAACTCGACCCATCAGCGACCGCCGCCGGCGGGCGGCGCCGCCAGCGCCCGGGCCCGCTCGGCCAGCTCGCCGCCGCCGGCAACGTCGCGGCCGAACTCGTCGTAGATGGGCCGCGATGCCTCCAGGAAGCTGGCGCGATCGATCTCGTTGATCTGCACCCCGGCCTCTCGCAGGGCGTCGAGCAGCTCGCTGTCGAGGCGGGCGCCGGTCTCGTAGACGAACGCCTGGGTGTCGCGCGCCGCCTCCTCGAGAACGGCGCGGACGTCCTCGGGCAGCCGGCTCCAGCGCGTCGTGCCGGCGGCGACGAAGGCCGGCGTGTAGACGTGGCCGGTGAGCGACAGGTAGTCCTGCACCTCCTGGAACCGGGAGGCATGGATCTGCGCGAAGGGGTTCTCCTGCCCGTCCATGACCCCGGTCTGCAGGGCGACGAAGACCTCGGAGAGCGCCATCGGCGTCGGGTTGGCGCCGAAGCTCTGGAACATGCGCACCCGCCAGACGCCGCGCGGCGTGCGCAGCTTGATGCCGCGCAGGTCGGCGGGCGTGACGATCGGCCGCACGTTGTTGGTGACGTG
>DASWHK010000103.1:0-2385 GCA_036398215.1 Acidobacteriota bacterium
TGCTGCCCTCGACGACGCTGGCGTGGGTATCGAGCACCACTGCCGCGATATCCTCGTCGGCCAGCCGCGCCGTCAGCGAGGCCCGCCGTCACCTCGCCCCGGCGGTCGAAGCGGTGGATAACGGTGACGGTGCCGCCGGAACGAACCATGACGAGGGCGAACGCGAGCCAGTCGGCGAGCGTCGCCCGGCCCTCGACGGTGGCGACGCGCTTGCCCGCCTCGACGGGCGTGTTGCCGCCGCCAGCCGGCGTATAGGGCGGGTTGGCCATGACGTGATCGAAGCCCGCCGGCCGCAGCGCCGGCGGCGGCGACAGCAGATCGCCGGCGACGAACTCGACGCGGTCGGCGAGGTGGCTCGCCGCGGCGCTTCGTTCGGCGAGACGGACCATGGCGCGCTCGGCATCGAGGCCGACGACGCGCGCATCGGCAACGCGGGCGGCCAGCGCCAACGCCGCGGCGCCGCTGCCACTGCCGACGTCGAGCACTCTGTCGCCGGACTTTGCCGGCACCGCGGCGGCCAGCAGCACCGGGTCGATGGCAGCGCGGTAACCTTGCCGCGGCTGCAGCAGCGTCACCCGCCCGCCGAGCAGGCTGTCCCTGCTGATGCCGGAGTCGGCCTCAGGCAACGCCGCCGCCGGTCTGGATCGCCTCGGCCTCGGCGAGCAGCGCGCGGGCGCGGAACAGATCGCGGCGGTCGACCATCACCCGGCGCTGGATCGCCGAGATGCTGCCCTCGACGACGCTGGCGTGGGTATCGAGCACCACTGCCGCGATATCCTCGTCGGCCAGCCGCGCCGTCAGCCACGACAGCAGCACCGGGTCGTTGGTGCGCGTCAATTCCTCCATCGCCGCCTTCCCTGCCCGTTCATATTTCACCCGTTTTTGATGGTTTCCGTGGGCCTGCCGGGGCTTGACCCCCCGTGGTCGCGCTACCTATGCTCGACCGAGGCGCTTGATGCGTCAAGCAACCTGGGAGGGTTGGCTTTGGGAATTGTCGTCAGCCTGGAAGGCGGCCGCAGTCGCAGACCCTCACTCGACGCTTTGAGCGAGCTGGTCGCCAGCGACATCAAGTCGGTTAACGAGTTGATCGTACAGCGCATGGACAGCCCGGTGAAGATGATCCCGCAACTGGCGGGGCACATCATCGCCGCCGGCGGCAAGCGGCTCCGGCCGATGCTGACGCTTGCCTCGGCCCGCATGTGCGGATACGCCGGCACCCGCCACATCGCGCTGGCGGCATGCGTCGAGTTCATTCACACGGCGACGCTGCTGCACGACGACGTGGTCGACGACAGCGAGCTCCGGCGCGGGCTGGCGTCCGCCAACACGGTGTGGGGCAACAAGGCGAGCGTGCTGGTCGGCGATTTTCTGTTCAGCCGCTCGTTCGAGCTGATGGTCGAGGACGGCTCGCTCGATGTGCTGCGCATCCTGTCGCACGCCTCCTCGGTGATCGCCGAGGGCGAGGTGATGCAGCTGGTCACCACCAACGACACCGAGACCGGCGAGACCGCATACCTGGACGTCATCCGCTCCAAAACCGCGCAACTGTTCGCGGCAGCGTGCCGGATCGGCGCCGTCGTCGCCGACCGCCCGCGGGTCGAGGAGGAGGCGCTCGAGACCTATGGCATGAACCTCGGCATCGCCTTCCAGATCATCGACGACGTGCTCGACTACTCGGCCAAACAGGCGACGCTAGGCAAGTCGATCGGCGACGACTTCAAGGAGGGCAAGATCAGCCTGCCGGTGATCCTGGCGTTCCGCCGCGGCGACGACGAAGAGCGCGCCTTCTGGCGGCGCGCGCTGGAGAACCTGGAGCAAGGCGACGGCGACCTCGAGCACGCCATCCACCTGATGGGCAAACACGCGGCGCTTGCGGATTCCGTGGAGCGCGCCCGCCACTACGGCGCCATCGCCCGCGATGCGTTGGGCATCTTCGCCGAGAGCGCGGAAAAGAGCGCCTTCCACGAGCTGATCGATTTCTGCATCGAACGCGCCTATTAGGGCCTGCCGGGCGTTCTTGCCCTCGGCCCCTGTGGGCGCTATAACCGCCGCCGGCCGAGGGTTTTCAGTCCCGAGACCAGCCCCTGGCCGCTGAATACGGACGGTCCTGCCGGAGTGTAGCTCAGCCTGGTAGAGCACTGTGTTCGGGACGCAGGGGCCGGAGGTTCGAATCCTCTCACTCCGACCAAAAAGCCAGCCGGCGGCTTCCGTCGGCTGGCTTTTGCCTTTGTAGGCCGCACTCCTCATTCAGCCGCGCCGTTCATTCCTTGGCGGCGATCAGCGCTGCCGCCAGCTCGGCGAAGCCGGCGCCGGCCCGGGAAGGCGTGACGTAGGCCGGCACGGCCGTCAACTGATCCTTGAAGTCGCGCACGTTGGCGACGCCGA
>DASWHK010000104.1:0-21905 GCA_036398215.1 Acidobacteriota bacterium
TGACCGTCGTCGAGGCTGTCGAAGTCGACGGTGATGCAGAAGGGCGTGCCGACCTCGTCCTCGCGCCGGTAACGCTTGCCGATGCTGCCCTGCTCGTCGTACAGGACGTTGAAGCGCCGCTGCAGGTCGTCGGCGAGCTTGCGGGCCGGCTCGGCGAGCTTCTTGACCAGCGGGAAGACGGCCACCTGGCGGGGGGCGATGTGGGGCGCCAGCCGCAGCACGGTGCGCTCCTCGCCCTCGACCTCCTCGACTGCGAAGGCGTCGGCGAGGACGGTCAAGACGGTGCGGTCGAGGCCCGCCGACGACTCGATCACCGAGGGCACGAACTTCTCCTGACGAGCGTCGTCGAAGTAGGCCTGCTCCTTGCCGGAGTGCTCGTTGTGCATGCGGAGGTCGAAGTTGCCGCGGTTGGCGATGCCCTCGAGCTCCTGCCAGCCGAAGGGAAACTCGTACTCGACGTCGGTAGTGTACTTGGCGTAATGGGCGAGCTCGTCCTCCCCGTGCTCGCGGAAGCGCAGCTTGTAAGGGTGGATGCCGAGGTCCCCGTACCAGGCCATCCGCTGGTCGCGCCAGTACTCGAACCAGCGCCGCTCCTCCTCCTCGTGGACGAAGAACTCCAGCTCGAGCTGTTCGAACTCGCGCGAGCGGAAGGTGAAGTGGCGCGGCGTGACCTCGTTGCGGAAGGCCTTGCCGCGCTGGGCGATCCCGAACGGCACCTTCATCCGCGTCGACATCTGGACGTTGCGGAAGTTCACGAAGATCGCCTGCGCCGTCTCCGGCCGCAGGTAGGCCACCGATTGGCTGTCTTTGGAGGCGCCGACCCAGGTCTCGAACATGAGGCCGAACTTGCGCGGCTCGGTGAGGGCGCCGCCGCAGTCGGGGCAGGTCGTCGGAGCCTCGCCCGGACCCACCTCGCGGCTCTCGGCGCGCTCGCCGACCGCACCGCCCTCGCCCTCGCCTCTTGCGGCGTCGGCGAGATCGCGGACCAGGTGGTCGACCCGGAAGCGCCGCTTGCACTCGGTGCAATCCACCATCACGTCGTAGAACGAGCCGACGTGGCCGGAGGCCTCCCAGACGCGCGGGTGCATGATGATCGAGGCGTCGTAGCCGACCACGTCTTCGCGCTGCTCGACGACCCGCTCCCACCAGAAGTCGAAGATGTTGCGCTTCAGCTCGACCCCCAGCGGACCGTAGTCCCAGAAGCCGTTGAGGCCGCCGTAGATCTCGCTGCTCTGGAAGACGTAGCCGCGCCGCTTGCACAGCGATACGAGGGCGTCGAGGGTTTCGAGCTGCTGGTCGACGGTCGACATCGGGCGGTGGCTAGCGGCTCTAGGCCAGCGACTCGACGATCTCCGCCTCCAGGCCCGGCCAGCCGCGCAGGTACTCGAGGCGATCATCGCGGATGCGCTCGGCGATGGCGGCGTACTCGTCGCCGCGCCCCTGCGCCTCGTACAGCTCGCGCGGCCGCAGCAGCGGCTCGTCGCCGGCCTCGATGCCGGGGACGCCGGCGGCCACCTGATAGGCGAAGTCGGGGTCTTCCTGCCACTCGATCGTGCGCTCGGCAATGCCCTTGACGATGGCGCTGGAGTGGGGGATCTCGACCTTGCGGCTACGCTCATCGTCCTGGTTGCCGCCGACCCGACCGGTGTTCATCAGGTAGACGTCGAGGTCGACCCGTTCGAGCAGCTCGCGAAAGCGGTTGCCCTGCTGCGAGTGCAGCAGCGGGAAGAACGGGTTGGTCCCCGGGATGCGCAGGAACTTGCCGGCCTCGGCGGCGCCGCCGGCCGACGTCCCCTTGGTCTCGCCGAGCACGAAGAAGGCGGCCGCCTGGGGGCCGGCGATCTTGGCGACCGCGGGGATGATGTTGTCGTTGCGGTTGAGGATGATGATGAAGTCGGCCCGCTCGAGCTCGTTGGCGGCGGCGTGCTTGACCGACGACATCGGAAAGACGGCGCGGCCGTTCTGGGTATAGGTGTCGTCGCAGAAGTCGATCTTCTCGCCCTTCTGCGAGACGTTCTCCAGGTAGGCGTCGGGGCGGGTGACGGCGCCGTAGATCTCGGGCTGGTCGTTCGGTCCCAGCTCGTAGGTCTTGGCGAAGCAGCCGTCCTCGGTGGCGTAGACGCGGCCGTCGGGCATCAGCGCGACGAAGTCGTCCTGCACCGGCAGCGAGCCATTCTGGGTGGTGAACGTGGTCGTCGTCTTGCCGGTCCCCGAGAGGCCGATGATCAAGCCGACGGCGCGCCGGTCGCCGACCGGGATGACCTTGCAGCCGGCGTGCAGCGCCAGGCCGCCGCGATCGTAGACGATCTTGTTCCACATCCGCAGGCCGGCCTTCTTGCTCTCCCCGAAGTAGTCGGAGTGGAACACCCGGGTGACGCCCTGATTCAGGTACACGGCGATCAGACGCTCGTCCGGATAGCCCTCGACCGGCAGGTTGGGCGTGTAGATGACCTTCAACTGCGGCTCGCCATCGTGGCGGCCGGGCTCGAAGTACAAGACCTGCTGCATGGCCGCGATGTTGGCGTTGGTGGCCTCGATCAGCAGCCGCGCCGGGACGCGGAACTCGGGGTCGTTGCCAATGTAGCCGTCGATCTGCAGCATCTCGCGCCCCGCCATGTACTCGTCCTGGAGACGGGCGACGCGCTTGCCCTCGGCGGCCGGAATGCACTTGTCGGAGTGCGACGACGTGTCGTCGTCGACGATGAACGTCGAACCGCTGCTGCGCGCCACGGCCCGGGTCTCGACGTTGTAGCTGTCGAACTCGGTGGGCCGGGCGTTCGGCATCGCAGCGGTGCGCTCGCGAAGCTCTCCGGGGGTCGGGTTGTCTACGATCGAAGGCTGCACGGATACAGCGACATTTGCGGTCGGCATCTACAGATCCTGTCGTGGTTCGGCGATTTGGGGGATGGCGACAACTCTGGCGCAGGTGGCCATCGAGCGAACAGGAGCCTCTCCGAGGTGGGCACTCTCCAGTCTAACCCCGGCCCCCCGGATCACTCAAGTCAACGGCCGCCGCGCGCACCCCGTCCGGTGACGTCCTCTCGGTCGGCAACCACCACAATCCGCGGCGCGGGCTGCTACAGGAGATGCTCGAGGCCGAGCTCGACGAGGCGCTCGCGCAGCAGCTTGATGTCCTGGCTGCGCTTCAGCGAAGCAACCAGCAGCACGTCGCCGGTGTCGATGACCGCCAGGCCGTCGACGCCGAGCAGCGCCACCAGGGAGCCGGGGGCGTGGACCAGGTTGCCGCTCGCGTCGATGTGGACGATCCCATGGGCGAAGGCGACGTTGTCGCCGCCGGCGCGATCGCTGACCTCGTGCAGAGCCGCCCACGAGCCGACGTCCGACCAGTCGAAAGGCGCCTTCACCGCCACCACGTTGCCCGCCTTCTCCATGACGCCGAAGTCGATCGAGGTCGCCGGCATCGCCGCCCAGGCGGCGGCGCGGGCCTCGCGGTCGCCGGCGGCGAGCATCTTGGCGGCGGCGATGGCGGCTTCCGGAAGGTGCTCGGCGAGCGCCGCGCGGATGCCGGCGGCCGTCCACACGAAGATGCCGCTGTTCCAGAAGAAGTTGCCGGCGGCCAGATACTCGGTGGCGGTCTCCAGGTCCGGTTTCTCGCGAAACTGGACGACATCGAAGACTTCGACGTGACGCGCCGGTCGCTTCGTTGCAGCGGCCGGCTCGGCGACCGTCGTGGATTCCGGGTCGCCGGCTCTGGGCTCCGAGGCGCCGACTCTGGCGTTCGGGGCGCCGGCCTTGGGTTCCGGGGCGCCGCCTTGCCCTCCTTCGAGGGAGAGCTGCTTGCCGGCCTCGATGTAGCCGTAGCCGGTCTCCGGATAGCGCGGCGGGATGCCGAAGGTCACCAGGGCGTGGTGCCGGCGGGCCGCCGCCACGGCCACCCGCACGGCGCGCCCGAATCCCTCCCGATCATGGATCAGGTGGTCCGCCGGCATGACCAGGGCCGCAGCCTCGGGGTCACGCCCTTGAATCGAGGCCGTCGCCCAGGCGATGCACGGGGCGGTGTTGCGGGCCTGCGGCTCGAGCAGCAGGTTGTCCGCCGGCAGCTCGGGGAGCTGCTCGCGGGTCAGCTCGGCGTACTCGCCGGAGGTGACCACGACGATGCGATCGGGGCCGTCGACCACGCCCAGGGCGCGCTCCCAGGTGGTCTGCAGCAGCGAGCGCTCGCCGGTGATGGCGAGGAACTGCTTGGGGCGCTCTCGCCGCGACAGCGGCCAGAAGCGGGTGCCGCCGCCGCCGGCCATGATGACGGCGTAGAGCTGCGGGTCGGGCGCCGTCTCGCCGGGATCCCGGGGCACCGCCTGGCCGGGTTCTCGGTTCGCCGCCTTGCCTGCCGCGCGCTCCGCCGCCTTGCCCCGGCCGTGGGCCGCCGCCGTCACCCCCGCTCAGCTCCCGGCCGCGACGCCGAGCTCCGCCTCGATCCGGCGCAGGCGCTCGTCGAACAGCTCCTGGATCTCCTCCAACCGCTCGGGGCTTTCGGCCTCGAAGCGCAGCACGATCGCCGGCTGCGTGTTGGAGGCGCGCGCCAGGCCCCAGCCACCGTCGAAGACGGCGCGCACCCCGTCGATGTCGATGACCTCGAAATCTTTCGCCAGGTCGTCGCGCAGGCGCTCGCAGATCTCGAACTTGGCGGCCTCCGGGGTGTCGCGGCGGATCTCCGGCGTCGAGAAGGTCTCCGGCAGGTCGGCGAGCAGCTCGGAAAAGCCGCCTTCGTGGCGCGCGGCGATCTCAAGCAGCTTGGCGCCGGCATAGATGGCGTCGTCGTGGCCGAAGAAGCTCTCGGCGAAGAACAGGTGGCCGCTCATCTCGCCGCCCAGCAGCGCCCCCTCGTCCTTCATCTTCTGCTTCATCAGCGAATGGCCGGTCTTCCACATGAGCGGCCGGCCGCCGTGGGCCTGGATGTCGTCGGCCAGCAGCTGCGAGCACTTGACGTCGAAGATGACGGTGGCGCCCGGGTGCCGCTCCAGCAGGTCGCGGGCGAGGATGATCGTCAGCCGGTCGCCCCAGACGATCTCGCCGTTCTCGTCGATGATCCCGACCCGGTCGGCGTCGCCGTCGAAGCCCAGGCCGAGGTCGAGCCCCCCGGCGGTGACCGCCGCCTGCAGGTCCTCGACGGCCTCCGGCAGGGTGGGGTCGGGATGATGGTTGGGAAAGGTGCCGTCGACCTCGGAGTACAGCTCGACGACCTCGCAGCCGAGGTCGCGGTAGATCCGCGGGGCCAGCGGCCCGGCGACTCCGTTACCGGAGTCGACGGCGACCCGCAGGGGCCGGGCCAGCGAGATCCGCGCCTGCAGCATCTTCTCGTAGGCGGGCACGAGGTCGACCTCCTCGTAGCCGCCGGAGCCCTCCTCGAAGTCGTCGGCCTCGATCCGCCTGCGCAGCTCCTGGATCGCCGGGCCGAAGATCGTCTGGGTGCCGACGCAGATCTTGAAGCCGTTGTACTGCGGGGGGTTGTGGCTGCCGGTGACCTGGATGCCGCCGTCGGCGCCGGGCTCGTGGAGGCCGAAGTAGAAGACCGGCGTCGGCCCCTGGCCGGCATCGAGGACGTCGCAGCCGGTGGCGCGGATGCCCTCGATGAGCGCCCCGGCGAGCTCCGGCCCCGACAGCCGGCCGTCGCGCCCGACCAGCGCCCGGTTGCCGCCGCGCCGGCGGATCTCGGTGCCGAAGGCCCGCCCGACCAGGCGGGCGACGTCCACCGTCAGGTCCTCGCCGACGACGCCGCGGATGTCGTAGGCGCGAAAGATCTCCGCCGTCACGCTGCTCATGGGATCGGTCTCCTTTTCCGGGCTTCCAGGATACCCTGTGGCCATGGGCCCCGCCGCCGACTCGTCCCGCTCGCTCTGGAGCCTCGCCGCCGGACCGGCGCTGGCGGCCGTCGTGGCGGTCGCGCCGCTGCCGGGGCTGGAGCCGGCGGCGCAGATGACCGCGGCGATCGCCGCCTGGATGGCCACCTGGTGGATGACCGAGGCGGTGCCGATCGCCGTCACCTCGCTGCTGCCGCTGGTGGCGTTTCCGGCGACCGGCGTGCTGTCGTCGCCGGCGGCCGCGGCTCCCTACGCCAACCATCTGATCTTCCTGTTCATGGGCGGCTTCTTCATCGCCAAGGCGATGCAGCGCTGGGGGTTGCACCGGCGACTGGCGCTGCGCATCGTCGCCGCCGTCGGCACCGGGCCGCGGCGGCTGGTCCTGGGCGTCATGCTGGCGACCGCGCTCTTGTCGATGTGGATCCCGAACACCGCCGTCGCCGTCATGATGCTGCCGATCGGCGTGGCGCTCATCGACGAGCTCGGCCGCACGCCGGGGTCTTCCGGCGGCGCCGGTCCTCTGGGCACGGCGATGATGCTGGGCATCGCCTACTCGGCGTCGATCGGCGGCGTGGCGACGCTCATCGGCACGCCGCCGAACCTGGTGTTCGCCGGCATGGTCGAATCGCTGCTCGGCGGGCAGATCGACTTCATTGCCTGGATGGGTGTCGGCGTGCCAGTAACCGCCGTGCTGCTACCCACCGCCTGGTACTACCTGACCCACATCGCCTTCCCGGTGCCGCCCCGGATGGCGCTCGGGCGCGACGTCATGCGCGAGCACCTGCGCGCGCTCGGCCCGATGGGCCGCGGCGAGAAGGCGGCGGCGGCGATCTTCGGCTGCACGGCAGTGGCGCTGGTGCTGCGCACCGAGAAGCAAGTTGGCACCCTCACGATTCCCGGCCTCAATACCTTCCTCCCCGAGGTCTCCGACGCCACCATCGTCATGGCCGGGGCGATCGCGGCGTTCTGTGTGCCGTTGAGCCTGCGGCCGGTCGAGTTCACCCTCGACTGGAAGCACGGCCGCGAGATCCGCTGGGGCATCCTGCTGCTGTTCGGCGGCGGCCTGTCGCTGGCGGAAGCCTTCCAGGCCAGCGGGTTGTCGGCCTGGATCACCGGCGGCGTCATCTATCTGGAGGCGCTGCCGGTGTGGCTGATCGTGGCGATGTCGGCGACGCTGATCATCTTTCTGACCGAGCTGACCTCCAATACCGCCACCGCGACGCTGGTCATGCCGGTGTATGCCTCGGCGGCGGTCGGCCTCGGCATCCACCCCTACATCATGATGGCGCCGGCGGCGCTCGCCGCCAGCATGGCCTTCATGCTGCCGGTGGCCACCCCGCCCAACGCCATCGTCTTCGGCAGCGGCATGGTGACCATCCGCCAGATGGCCCGCGCCGGCTTCGTGCTCAATCTTGTCTCGATCATCCTCACCACCCTGGCGGCCCTGCTGCTGGTGCCGATCTTCCTGATCGATTAGCTGCGCGGGGCAGCTACGCTGTGAATCGCTCGTAGCGAACCAGGTTCTGCTCGATTCGCTCGAGCACGACCTGGTGGCCGAGGCCGACGGTGTCGGGGACGGCGACGTGGCCTTCGGCGTCGACCTCGACGAAGGGGTCGATGATGTCCTGCTCCCAGTAGCGCCTGGAGGCCGACAGGTCGCCGGGCATCTGGAAGTTGGGCAGCGAGGCGAGGGCGATGTTGTGGAGCCGGCCGATGCCGGACTCCAGCATGCCGCCGCACCAGACCGGGATCTCGCGGGCGGCGCACAGGTCATGGACGGCGAGCGCGGCGGCGCGGCCGCCGAGGCGCGAGGCCTTGATGTTGATCAGCCGGCAGGCGCCGGCGTCGATGGCGCGGGCGGCGTGCCGGGGCGAGTGGATGCTCTCGTCGAGGCAGATCGGCGTGGCGAGCTCGGCCTGCAGCGGCGCGTGGGCGGCGATGTCGTCGTGGGCGAGCGGCTGCTCGATCATCAGCAGGCCGAAGCGGTCGAGAGCCTTCAGGTGCTCGAGGGCCTGCGGATCGTTGCGGTAGCCGCAGTTGGCGTCGACCATCAGCGGGATGTCGCCGAAGCGCTCGCGCACCGGCTCGACCACCGAGACGTCCTTGCCGGGCTCGACCTTGAGCTTGATGCGCCGGTAACCCTGGTCGAGGGCGGCGGCGATCTGGTCGGCGAGGACCGCGAAATCGTCCTGGATGCCGAGCGAGATGCCGACCGGAACGCGGTTGCGGCTGGGGCGCTCGCCGGCGTAGAGGCGGCGCAGCGAGACGCCGCGGCGCTCGGCCTCGAGCACCCAGAGCGCCTCCTCGACGGCGCCGCGCGCCATCGGGTGCCAGCGCCAGCCGGCGAAGCGCTCGGCGAACGCCGTCGCCGTGCCCTGCTCCGGCCAGTCCTCGGCCAGCACGACCGGGGCGATGAACCGCTCGATGATGTGCCAGCCGGTGGCGGCGGTCTCGTACGAGTACATCGGCACGCCGTCGGCGCCGGACTCACCCCAGCCGGCCGCGCCGCCGGCGCTGGCCCGCACCAGGAGGATCTCGCGCTCCTGGGTGGTGCCGAACGAGGTCGTGAACTTGCCGACCATCGGCATCTTGATCCAGAAGAGCTCCAGGGCCTCGATCCGCATTCGTCGCTCCTGCTACTCGGTCTCGGCGCAGCTCTCCAGATCGCCGCGCTCGAAGAGATAGACGGTTCGGCCGTCCGCAGTGGCCCCCACCGGCCGCTGGTGGACGCACTCGCGGGCGAAGTAGCCGCGGGCGAAATAGCCGGTGAACACCGCCCGAGTCGCCTCGCGCCAGGCGATCGCGGCGGCGCGGTCGCGCGTCTTGAGCCCCTGAATGCTGGCCGGAATCTCGCACAGCAGCCGCTCGGCGTCGAGATCGAGCCGCGGCTCGCCGGGCTCGGCGCCGGCCGCCTGCAGGGCCCAAGGGGCCTCGATGCCGCCGTCGCGCAGGACCTCGGCGACGCCGCCGCGGCCGCCGGCGGCGCGCCGCGCCACCCGCGGCGAGCCCACCAGCCACTTGACTGCCAGGCGGTCGGTGGCGATGCCGGCGTGCAGCCGGCTGGTGGTCTCGCCGTAGAGGTTGATCCGGTAGCCGTCCGACAGGCCGCCGAGCTTGCCGAAGTTCAGGCAGGCGTTCACCGACTCCAGCGGGTCGAAGGTCCACACCACCATGCGGAACCCCTGCTCGAGGGCGTAATCGCGCTGCGCCCACTTGAGGCGGGCGCCGAGGCCGGCGTTGCGCGCCCGGTCGTCGACCGCCAGCATGTGCGAGCAAAGCACCACCTCGCGCTCCGGGCTGCGGCCGACGAACGCGTAGCAGAAGCCGTGCAGCTCGCCGTCCTCGGCGAAGGCGCCGAGCACCAGGCCGCCCCATTTCTGGGCAGTGACGAGCTGTGTCTGGGGGACCACGTCGATGCCGTCGGCGAAGCCCCAGGCACGCTGCTGGAGGCGCTCGCAGGCCTTGTACTCCTCGATGGTCTCGATGCGACGCAGCGTGTAGGACATCGTCCGGACGCTCAGATCCCGGTGGGGTGGTCGATCCACGCCGTCTCGACGCCGAAGCGCCGCGCCAGCCAATCGCCCAGGGCCCGGACCCCGAAGGTCTCGGTGGCGTAGTGGCCCCCGAACAGGCAGTGAATGCGGTGGTCGCGGGCCGCGTGATAGGCCTCGTGGACCGGCTCGCCGGTGACGAAGCAGTCGGCGCCGGCGGCTACCGCCGCCTCCAGGGCGCTGCAGCCGCGCCCGGTGATCACCGCGATCCGGCGGACGTCGCCGGGGCCGAACGCCCAGATCAACGGCTCGGTGCAGCCGGCGGCGGCCAGCCGGCCGGCGAGGCCGCCGACGTCGGCGGCCGGATCCAGCGTCGCCAGCGTCCCGATCTCGACGCCGCCGAGCGGGGCGAACCTGCCGTCGACAGTGCCGCCGAGGGCGGCGGCGAGCAGGACGTTGTTGCCGACCTCGGCGTGGGCGTCGAGGGGTAGGTGGGCCGCGTACAGCGAGAGCCTGCCGGCGAAGCAGGCCGCGACCCGCCGCCCGAGGGCGTTTTTTAGGGGTGCCGGTTGGCCCCAGAACAGCCCGTGGTGCACGAGCAGCAGCTGGCAGCCTTCGGCAACGGCGGCGTCGATGGTCGCCTGCGCGGCGTCGACCGCCAGGCCGACTCGTTCGACCTCGTCGCTCCCCTCAACCTGCAGGCCGTTGAGCGAGGCGTCCGCGATCGCGCCGATCTGCAGATACTCGTCGAGGGCGGCGACGATCTCGTTGCGTTGTGCGCGGTTACCCACCGGCCGTCTCCGCGG
Organism: Acidobacteriota bacterium; assembly: GCA_036398215.1. Taxonomy (GTDB): domain Bacteria; phylum Acidobacteriota; class UBA890; order UBA890; family UBA890; genus DASWHK01. The sequence continues at coordinate 10,117 of DASWHK010000104.1, forward strand.
CGATCCCATAGCAGGCCGAGGTGAAAGTGTGATGGGTCTGGCGCATCACACTTCCACCTCGGCCTGCTTGGGTCCGGCGATGGCGATCGCGCAGCGATCCGGGTGCAGCCGCCGCTTGGCCGCCGCCAGGACGTCGGCGATCCCGATCGCCTCGATCAGGCCGGGGAAGCGCTGCAGGTAGTCGAGCCCCAGGCGGTACTGCTCGATGGTCTGCAGGGCGCCGGCGATGCCCTCGTTGGTCTCCAGGGTGCGCGGCAACGAGCGCACGATCGCCGACTTGGAGTCGGCGAGCTCGGCATCGCCGACCGTCTCCGTGCGCATGCGCTCGAGCTCGGCGAGCGCCGCCTCGACCGCCGCGTCGACGTTGTCCGGGTGGACGCCGCAGCGGACCACGAACGGCCCGGGGCCAACGCCGGCGGCGAACGACGAGTAGGCGTAGTAGGCCATCCCCTTCTCCTCGCGGATCTCGTGGCCGAGCCGCCCGCCGAGCGCGAAGCTGCCGAGGATCATGTTCATCACCATGGCTGCATAGTAGTCCTCGTCGAGCCGCCGTAGGCCGGGATGGCCGATGGCGACGTCGGCCTGCGACTTGTTGGGCATCGGCTGCACGACCTGCCGCCGCGACTCGGGGCCGGGGGCCTCGGCAATCCGCGGCAGCGCCGCCGGCAGGCCGCCGCCGTCCGGCCCCTGGGCGCCGGTCGCCGACACCCAGCCGCTGAAGGCGAGGTCGACGGCGGCGCGAGCCCGATCGAGCTCGACGTTGCCGACGATGACAAGCACGGCGCCGCCGGGCCCGTAGTGGGTGGCGTGGAAGTCCGCCAGCTCGTCGCGGTCGAGCGAGCCGATCGACTCCTCGGTTCCCAGCAGCCGCCAGGCGTAGGGATGATCGGGCGGGTAGATGGCGGCGCGCAGCAGGTCCATGGCGATCTGCCGGGTGTCGTCGCGGTCCTCCTGGATGCCGGTGAGGATGTCGCCGCGCAGCTTCTCGACCTCGGGCCGCGGAAACGACGGCAGTTGGGCGCACTCCGCGACCAGCGCGAGCATCGCCTCGAAGTCGGCGGCGCGGGCCTTGGCGGCGATCCCGCCCGTGTGGCGATCGGCGTGGCCCGACAACATTGCGCCGGTGAAGTCGAGCAGCTCGCCGATCTGCTGCTTGCTCCGCCGCTCGCTGCCGCGCTTGAGCATCGCCGCGCAGAACCCTGCCAGCCCCGCCGTCGCCGCGGTCTCGAACGCCGAGCCGGCGGCGAAGCGCAGGCTGATGGTGACCGCCGGCGAGGCCGGGTTCTCGCTGTGCAGGACGGTGAGGCCGTTGTCGAGGACGAAGCGGGCGGGCTCGAAGCCGACGCTGAACGGCACCGCGCTCACCTGCCCGCCTCCGCGCCAACGAGCGTTTGCGTTGGATCCTTCGTATTCGTGACAGCCGAACCGTGGCAGCTCATCGCGGCGGCTGGGGGCGAAACCAGCCGACGGTGTGCAAGCGCGGCGCCAGCCGGTTGGCGGCGACCTCGCGAACCTGCTCGGCGGTCACCTCCTCGATGCCCGGGGCGACGGCGGCCAGCCGCTCCCAGTCGCCGATCGTCGCGAAGAAGCCGATCTGGTGGGCGATCCGTGTCACCCCCTCGTGATCGAAGGCGAGCTCGGCGAGCAACTGGTTCTTGGCCTTGCGCAGGGCGTGCTCCTCGGGCCCGCGGCTGGCGAGATCGTCGAGCGCCGCGAACAGCGCCTCCTCGACCGCTGCCTCCGAGACGCCGTCGCGGACGGTCGCCGCGATGCCGTACAGGTAGGGTTGCTCGGTGGGCAGCAAGGCGCTCGATACCCCGCTGACCAGCTCGCGCTCGACCAGCGCCTCGTACAACGGCGACGTGGTGCGAGCGTTGCGTCCGAAGCCGCCGGCCCAGAGGTTGAGGCCCTTGCCGCCCGCCAGCACCGCATCGGCGACCAGCAGCGGGATGAACTCGGGCTCGGCGAAGGCCGGTGCGTGGAAGGCGACGTCGAGGTAGCGGGTCGTCCCCGGCCGCTCCACCGTCACCCGGCGCTCCCCCCACTGGGCGGGCTCGCGGGTGCGCACCCCCTCCGGCGTCTCGCCCGCCGGAATGCCTCCGAATCGCCGCACCGCCGCCTCGAGGGCCTCGGCGGGCTCGACGTCGCCGGCGATCACCAGCGTCGCGTTGTTGGGCACGTAGTAGCGCCGGTAGTGGTCGTAGAGCTGGTCGCGGCTCATCGCCTCGAGGTCCGACAGCCAGCCGATGGTCGGCCAGCCGTAGGGGTGGGCGTGGAAGGCCGCCGCCGCGACCTCGGTGCCGAGCAGGTAGGCGGGGTTGTTCTCGTTGCCCTGCAGCTCCGAGATGATGACGCTGCGCTCCGACTCGAACTCTTCCGGGTCGTAGACGCAGTCGCGCATCCGCTCGCTCTCGATCTGCAGGGCGAGGTCGAGACCGTCGGCCGCCAGCGTCTCGAAATAGGTCGTCTGGTCGATCCAGGTGTAGCCGTTCCAGGTGCCGCCGGCGCGCTCGATCCAAACCTTGAGGTCCTCGCGCGAGATGTTGCGGGTGCCCTTGAAGTTCATGTGCTCGACCCAGTGCGAGGCCCCGGTGGTGCCCGGCGCCTCGTCCTTGGAGCCGACGTGGTACCAGCACCAGACGGAGACCAGCGGCGCCGCGTGCAGCGGGCAGACGAGCACCTGCAGGCCGTTGTCGAAGTGGCTCTCGACGACTCGCGGGGCCTCCGCCGTCACGGCGATGAGCCGTTCTGCCGCGAGTAGAGCGCCGGCTCGTACTCGCCCATCAGCTCGCGGGTCGCGGCGTCGGCCGGGGCGAAGGCCTGCTGCAGCAGATCGACGCGCCAGACGTAGCGCTGCACACCGGCCTGCCCCACCTTGCAGGTCACGTCCATCGTCCCGTAGAGGCGCGAGACCACGGTGCTGTCCCACTCCAGCGGGCCGCGGCGGGCCAGGTAATCGCCCAGCGGCGGCCGTCCGTCTGCCTCGTACTCGGCGACAACCGCCACCGAGCGGCGCACGTCGCCGGAGGCGTGCATCTGGTAGAGCGTGTAGCTGGCGACGACCCCGAGAACGATCGTCGGCAGGACGAGAAACCAGTTGTCTCGATTCATCGGGAACCGTTACCACGCGCCCGGCGGAGCGTCAAAAACGAGGCGGGCGGGCGGCCGGGCACCGGAAGCTGACGCGGCGCCGTCCGGGGTCCGGTTCGCCTCGAACCGGTGCGCGGCCCCTCCTTCAACGATCGTAGTGACCGCCGATCGCCATCACGTAGAATCGATCTGCCGGCGTGTCAATGCATCACCAAGCCGGCGACGAAGTAGAGCACCGTGGCCGCCGCTCCCCCGACCAGCGCGTAGGGAAGCTGGGTCAACACGTGCTCGACGTGATCGACGCCGGCCGACAGCGACGAGATGACCGTGGTGTCGGAGATCGGCGAGCAGTGGTCGCCGAACACGCCGCCCCCGAGGACGGCCGCGGCGACCAGGGGCACCGAGGCGTCGAGCGTCGCCGCCACCGGGATGGCGATCGGGAACATGATCGCCCAGGTGCCCCATGAGGTGCCGGTGGCGAAGGCGATGAACGACGCGGTGACGAACAGCAGCGGCGCCGCGCTGGCGGCGTTGATCCAGGGGCTGACCGTCGCCGCCACCCAGGGCCCGGTGCCCAGCGCCCGGCAGACGGCGCCCAGGGCGAGCGCCAGCGCCAGGATCGTGGCCACGCCGATCAGCTCGCGGAAGCCGACGATCACCAGCTCGGCCATCTGCGGGAAGCTGAACAGCCGCTGGGCGGCGTACAGGAGCATGGCGCTGGCGACGCCGGCGCTGACCGCCCACAGCACCGAGAGCGAGCCCGAGCCGGCCAGCATCGTCGGGAAAAAGGCCAGCTCCGAGGCGAAGCCGCCGCCGGTGATCCACAGCCCCAGCGGCATCGCGAAGACGGTCACCAGCACCGGCACGACCAGGTTGGCGGCCCTTTCCGGCGGCGGCTCCCGCGAGCCTCCCGCGTCGCCGTGGGGGTCGGTGAGGGCCGCCGGCTGCTCCGGCAGCGCCCCGCTGCGCCCCTCGAGTGCCGCCGCCTCCGACGCCCGCATCGGGCCGATGTTCCAGCCGGACACGGCCACGAACACGACGATGACGATCGCCAGGACCGCGTAGAAGTTCAGCGGCACGGCGGCGATCAGCGTCGGCAGCGCATCGAGGTCCTCGGCGGCCAGCAGGCGGAGCACGTAGGCGCCCCAGGCGTTCAGCGGGATCAGGATGCAGATCGGCGCCGAGGTCGAGTCGCAGATGTAGGCGAGCTTGGCCCGCGACAGCTTGACGCGGTCGTACAGGGGACGGGAGACGGCGCCGGTGACCAGGCAGGTGATGTTCGACTCGATGAAGATGCTGGTGCCGACGATGATCGACAGCAGCTGCGCCGACACCGGGCCGCGTACCCAGCCGCGGCTGACCATGAAGTTGGCGAAGCCGTTGACGCCGCCGGACTCGCGCATCAGGACGATCAGCGCCCCGACCACCAGCGTGAACAGCAGCACCTCGGCGTTGCCGCGGTCGGTCACCACCAGGATGAGCTGCTCGATCGAGCCGCCGGCCCCGGCCAACGGGTTCCAGGCGGCCAGCATGGTGGTGCCCAGCAGGATCCCCGTGAACAGCGACAGGTACACCTGCCGGGTAACCAACGCCAGCACGATCGCGATGATCGGCGGCAGGATCGACAGCCATCCGTAGGTCATGGCCGGCCATCGTACAACGACGAGAGCCGCGCGGCGCCGGATTCATGCCTACGAACGCACGCGTGCGCCTGCGCTTGCGCGACGGAATTGGCGTCGGCCGACCCGACGAACGCACGCGTGCGCCTGCGCCCGGAGGAAGTTGGCGTGGTCGCGGGACCTACGAACGCACGCCTGCGCTTTGAGCGCACGCCTTCTAATGAAGACTGGTCGAGACGATCTCGCCGGTGGCGCTCAGCCGGACGGTGAACACGTAGGGGCGCCGCTCGATGCCGAGGCCGGGGAGGTCGAAGCGCAGGTCGTAGAAGCGCACCGTCTGGCCGCCGCCGGCGGGCTCGACGCTGACCACCGGGAAGCGGGCGAACCACTCGTAGAGCTGGACCTGCTCGCGCAGCGGCTCGCGCTCGACGGCGCGCAGCGCCCGCGCGGTATCCCCCGGCCCGATCTTCGGCACCTCGACGAAGCGCAGGTGGGCGTTCCAGGCGCTGCCCAGCTCGATATGGGCGCGGTAGTAGGCGTCGTCGGTCTCGACGATGCCGGTCCAGTTCAGCGGCACGAACGGCGCCGGCACCGCGGCCACCGAGCGGATGCCGCCGATCTCCAGCGCCGAGGCCTCGGCGGCCACCGCCTGCACCGCTACCCACTGCAGGGCGCCGCACAACACCACGTAGGTGCCGGCGAGGCCGAGGCACACCTTGGCCATGCGGCGGGGGGCCTGGCGCAGCAGATAGACGGCCAGCAGGCCGCACAGCAAGATGCCGAGGAAGGTCGGGTCGAACGTCCACAGCCAGTCGAGCGTGAAGCGCTGCGAGCGGAACGGGAACAGCAGCACCGTCCCGTAGGAGGTCAGCAGGTCGAGCAGCACGTGCAGGTAGATCCCCACCGACGCCAGCACGAAGACCCGCCGCCGCGGCACCCCCGGGAAGAAGCGGCTGAACACCAGCGTCATGAGAAGCGCCAGGCCGATACCGCCGAGCAGCGAGTGGGTCAGCCCGCGGTGGTAGCGCAGGAAGGCGAGCGGGTCGGGGCTGAGCTCGGCCATGGCGTCGAGGTCGGGGGCCAGCGCGGCGAGCGCGGTCAAGGCGGTGCCACGCGACTCCAGCTCGGGCGGCAGCAGGCGGTGGGCGAGCCCGGACTTGGCGACCAGCCCCCCGGCGACGCCGTGCGTTACTGGATCCATCTCAGTGGGCCCCCAGCCGCTCGCGCACCAGCGCGTTGGCGGCCTTGCCGTCGATCCGCCCCTGGTACTCGCTCATCAGCGCCCCCATGACCTTGCCCATGTCGGCAGGCGAGCTGGCGCCGGTCTTGTCGATGACGGAGTCGACCGCCTCCTGCAGCTCCTCGCCCTCCAGCAGGCTCGGCAGATAGGCCTCGATCACCTCGATCTCGGCGCGCTCGGCGGCGGCCCGGTCCTCGCGGCCGCCGGCGGCGAACTGCTCGGCCGCCTCCTGCCGCTGCTTGACGGCGGTGCGCAGCGCCGCCACCACCTGCTCCTCGTTGAGCTCGGCGCGGGCCGCGATCTTGCGGTTGTGCAGGTCGGCCAGCAGCATGCGGAGCACGCTCACCTTGGTGGCGTCGCGGCTCTTGACCGCGGCGTTCAGATCGGTGCGTAGGCGTTTGAGCAAGTTCACCAGAAGACGGAGCGGATCGGAACGACCGGCCCATTGTAGGGGCCGCGGACGCCGATCGATAGCAGAAAGCGAGCTGTGGGCGCAGTCGGGCGACGATGCATCACCGCTTTTCTTTTCCGTCGCCCGCAAGACCCGGACGGAAACCCATGTGAGCTTCACCAGGGGCCGCGCGCCGGCCCCGCGGGGTTGCGATCCAGGCTGCTAAACTCGACGGATGGATCGCGCCTACCCGGAACGTAAACTGTACTACAACGGCATCGGCCGGGTACGGTATCCGATCCAGTGCCTGTTGACCATTGCCACGACGGTGTTCTGGGGCACCGCCGCGCTGGCCATATCGCTGATCGACCGGCGCGGCGGCCGTGTCCACGCCTGCGCCCGCAACTGGGGCGCCTCGATCTTCAGGATCTGCGGCGTCCGGACGCGCATCGAGGGGCTCGAGCGGCTCGATCCGGGCGTCTCGTACGTGGTGATGGCCAACCACCGCAGCCTCTTCGACATCCCGACGCTGCTGACCTCGCTGCCGTTTCCGTTCCGGATGCTGGCCAAGGCCTCGCTGTTCCGCGTCCCGTTCATGGGCTGGTACATGTCGCGGGTCGGCTATATCCCGGTCGAGCGCGAGGACCCGCGCAAGGCGCGCAAGAGCCTGCAGGAGGCGGCCGAGCGGGTGGCCTCCGGCCTCTCGGTGGCGATCTTCCCCGAGGGGACGCGCAGCGCCGAGGGCGAGGTGGCGCGCTTCAAGCGCGGCGGCGTCAACCTGGCGCACGCCGCCGGCGTGCCGGTGGTGCCAGTGGCGATCATCAACAGCGGCCGCCTGCTGCCACGCGGCTCCTGGCACGCGGATCCCGGCGTCATCACCGTACGCATCGGCGCGCCGCTGCAGCCCGCCGACTTCGCCGAGCCGCGGGCCCTGGCCGACGCCATCCGCGACGCGGTGGTCGCGATGCTGAACGAGCGGCGAGAGGCGGCCTGATGGCCGGGCGGAGACGCGCCGAGGCGCTGGACTCGCAGGCGGCGGCGATCGCCGACGAGAACCGCCGCATGAAGCGGCTGCGCATCCTCGTCAACCTGACGACCGCCGAGCTGATGCAGTCCGACCTGACGCTGGCCGAGGCCCGCGCCATCGTCGAGCGCATGCGCGGCGCCGCCCTGGCGCTGTTCCCCGGCAGTGAGGCGACCTTCGAGCTGCTCTACGGGTCGCGCTTCGAGAGGATCATCCGCGGCCGCTTCGGTGCCGACGCCGAGCGCCCCCAATGAGCTCGCTTCCCGTCGTCTTTCCCCTTCGCGTCCCCGGCCGCTTCGGCGAAGACACCGGGCGCCCGCAATGATCCCGCTGCGCGACGAGAACCCGACCCGCACGGTTCCCTTCGTCAACCACGCGCTGGTGGCCGTCAACATCGCGGTGTTCGCCTACCAGGTTCTGCTGGCGGTCGATGGCGGCCCGCAGGCGACGATGGCGTTCATCGAGCGGCTGGCGGTGACGCCGGCGGTGCTGCTGTCGCCGGCGAGCTGGTCGCAGGCGCCGGTGCCGCCGCCGGCCACGCTGATGACCTCGATGTTCGTGCACGGCAGCTTCCTGCACCTGGCCGGCAACATGCTCTACCTGTGGGTGTTCGGCGACAATATCGAGGACAGTATGGGGCACCTCAAATATCTGGTGTTCTACATCGCCTGCGGCCTCGGCGCCGCCGTCGCCCAGGTCGCGGTGGCGCCGTCGAGCGCCCTGCCGATGGTCGGCGCCAGCGGCGCGATCGCCGGCGTGCTGGGCGCCTACCTCGTCCTGCACCCCACCAACCAGGTGCTGACGCTCGTCTTCCTGGTGATCTTCATCCGGGTCATGTACCTGCCGGCGGTGGTCCTGCTCGGCCTCTGGTTCATCATCCAGATCTTCTCGGCATTGAACGATGGCGGCGGCGGCGTCGCCTGGTACGCGCACATCGGCGGCTTCCTGGTCGGCGTGCTGCTGATCGGCATCTTCGCGGCCAGCCACCGGCGGCCGCCGCGCAAGCGCCGCAACCTGCACGTCGTGCACTGACGCCCGGCCCGCGGGCTTGATGTGCCCATTGCGTCTCGGATCACGGGCCTGAGGTTGGCGATGATGGCGGCAAACGCGCTCCGGACGTGACAGCATCTCCCGACCAGGATCCTCGCCCCGCGCCTCTCGATCGCTGCTGCTGCGGGCGCCGGGGTGATGGAACCCGCTGAAACCTGTGGATCGGAGCCCGCATGCCCGTGAAAGAGACCGCCACCATTTTCTATGGAGGTGACATCGTCACGCTCGACGATCAGTTGCCGTCGCCCGAGGCGCTGCTGGTACGGGGCGAGAAGATCGCCGGCGTCGGGAGCCTCGACGAGCTCGTGGTGGCGACGCCGGACGCGGAGCCCTTCGACCTGGCTGGCGGCTGCCTGATCCCCTCGCTGATCGACCACCACCTGCACCTCACGGCCATCGGCCTCGCGCTGCTTAACGAGCAGGAAGGCGGACGCCTCTTCCTCGACCTCGCCGGCGAGCCGTCGGGCGCGGCGATCATCGAGCGGGTCGCCGAGCGGGCCGCGCTCGTGAAGCCCGGCGACTGGATCCTCGGGATGGGCTGGAACCAGCACGACTGGGGGACCCACGAGCTGCCGGTCCACGAGGCGCTGAGCCGCGCCGTGCCCGACCACCCGGTCTTCCTGGTCCGCGTCGACGCCCACTCGGCGTGGGTCAACGAGGCGGCGATGCGCCGCGCCGGGATCACCAAGGCGAGCAAGGACCCGAAGGGCGGGGCGGTCCTGCGCGGTGCCGGCGGCGCCCCCACCGGCATCCTTCTGGAGCGCGCCGTCGAGCCGGTCCTCGCCGAGATCCCGGTGGCCGCCGGCTGGGAGGTCCGCGAGGCCTTCAAGCTGGCCGCCCGGGCGCTGGCCGCCCGCGGCGTCACCGAGGTCTTCGACGCCGGCTTCATGGCCAGCCCGGCGATCGTCAGCCTGGGGGTCGACCTCGAGCTCTACTTCGAGCTGCTCGGCTGGGCCGACGCCGACGAGCCGCTGCCGGTGAACGTCAACCTGATGATTCCGGCGCCCAGCCCCTTCGCCGACAAGGTCGTCGCCGACCCCGGCGCCTTCTCGGGTACCTCGCCGCGGATCCGCATCACCCACATCAAGCTCTACGCCGACGGCGCCTTCGGCTCGCGCGGCGCCGCCCTCACCCACCCTTACGCCGACGACCCCTCCACCCGCGGCCTGCTCCGCATGAGCGACGCCGAGATCGAGCACGAGACCCGCCGCGCCCTGGCCGCCGGCCTCGACATCGCCACCCACGCCATCGGCGACGACGCCGTCCACCGGGTACTGGCCGCCTACTGCCGGGTCGCCGACGACTTCGGCGACGTCGATCCCCACCGCTTCCGGATCGAGCACTTCGGCTACAGCTCCGAGGACGACATGAAGCTGGCCGCCGAGCGCGGCTTCCTTCTGGTCGCCCAGCCCAACTTCATCGACCCCGACGACAACGGCGTGATGATGGAGGACCACCGCCTCGGCACCGCCAATGCCCCCCGCGTCTACCCCTGGAAGACCCTCCTCAACCTCGGCGCCTCCCTCGCCATGTCCTCCGACTACTACATCGCCCCCGGCCCACCCCTCCTCGACTTCACCACCGCCGTCACCCGCGCCAACCGCCGCAACCGGCCCGCCGACGGCTGGCAACCCCAGGAGCGCCTCTCGCGCCGCGAAAGCCTCGAGCTCGCCACCCGCCTGCATCCCTGCGGCGGCAAGCCTTGCGGGGGCATCCTGCGCCCCGGCGAGCGCGCCGACCTAGCGGCCCTGTCGGCCAACCCCCAAACCGCCCCGGCCGACGACCTCCTGGCGATTGAGGTGCAGGCAACCTTCCGGGCCGGCGCACCCACCCATCGGGACCCGCACGGCTGAAGATTGAGCCCACGCCGCGCCCCGTTACCCTGCTCGCTCCGCCACCCTACCCACACGGAAACTACAAGAGCTCACACTTGATCTCAGGCGGCTGTAGTCGCGGAGACAGCTGTGTCACTCGCGAAAGCCCAACACCGGAAACCGTCGCATTCCGACTAATTCCCAACCTGCACCGGTACCATGAGTCGACACGCGGCTATTTGCCAGACACCGTTGGTGTGGGTGACCACGAGGCTTGCCTTGACCGGCGTTCCGAACCCGTCCTCGGAAACGGCGTAAACCTCCCACGTAGCGTCCAGCAGCGCCAATCCGGCTCCAAGCGCGCGCAGGCCGGTTATCTCCAAGTTTCGAACCGCGAATCCCGAGTACTTCCCCGACATCACGGTGTCATAGTATTGCTTGATCGCATCTCGCCCCTGTAGGAAGGTGCCGTCGACAGCCAGGGCATCACCGTCAACATCGTAGAGGTCCGCACAGGCCTGCGCCTGTCCTTCCATCCAGAGTCGGATGTAGTCGTCGAGGATCATTCGGATCTCTGACTCGTCCTCTTTGGTGAGCTCCATGGGTTTCCTCTCCACACCAGTCAGTGGACTTCAACAGCCGTCTCGGGCGTAACCTGCAGGCGCCGAAGGCGACTGACAGGTTCACGCCCCCGTTATGTGGCGACAGGTTCCCCCTTCTGTTCGGCGTACCTGAGCGCGGGGACTCAGAACCAGCGGTGCCCCCAACTACTCCTGCTCGGACCGCCGTAAACGTGAGCTGATCGTCAGCGATTCCTTATGCCGTGCCTTAGGCCAATCTGTTCCATCTGCTCGGGGGTCAGATTCCTCAGGGGAGTCCCGGGCTCAACGCGTGTCTCACGGAAAAACTGCTCCAGGCCTGGGGGAGCTATGAACCAGACGACGTTGAGCTCTTCGGTCCCTGTCTCGAATCCGTGCCACACGCCTCGCGGAACGTACACGGCGTCTCCCGGACTTAGGACCGTGTGTCTATCTCCTACGATGCCGACCCCGCCTCCTTGGTGGACGAAGAACGCCTCATCCGCGTGTTCGTGCCGATGCACAGGAATCGAAGAGTTTGGGTAAAGCTTTTGGGTTCCCATCGCGAAGATCTCGGAGCCGGTTGAAGGACTCGCGATGATCGTAACCACCCCGTTGCCACCAACGAGCGTCTCGGCATCATCAGGAGGGAGCACGTAGCCCCGAGCGACCGACGACTGCACTTCGGATTCCCGCCCTGAAGGTTGCGACCCACAGCCCGCCGCGAGCACGGCGACAGCAAGCAGATATTTCAACCTAGATGCTCTCTGCATCGAAGCTCCTCCTCGACCTAACGTCCTCTCATGCCGGCTTTCCTCCACCGGTCTGCATTCTCGCCACATAACGTGCCGCGTTTCAGCGGCGAAGGCGCGGCGCCGCCTACTTCGCACTCTTGCGAGTCGTCGTCCGGCGCCGCGCCTTCGTCCGCTGCAAACGCTTGTTATGCTGCGCAGCACCAGCCTGCTCTTGGCGCACTTGCCTCG
>DASWHK010000105.1:0-19820 GCA_036398215.1 Acidobacteriota bacterium
TGCCGGCGCAGTCGGTGACCGGAACCTATCTCGAGATGGAGATCCAGAGCGGCGGCCAGACGCAGCTCATGAAGCTGTCGCTCGGCCCCGATCGCCTGCGGATGGACACCGGGCAGGACGCCTCGTTCGTCTCGATCGGCGGCGACGACGGCAAGATGTTGATAATCCAGCACGGCGAGAAGATCTACATGGAGTTCACCGCCGAGATGATGGCGTCGTTAGCGGCGATGATGGGTCAGATGCCCCCCGACGTCGAGCAAGAGGAGGACGAGGACACCACGCCGCCGACCTTCACCCGCACCGGCAACACCAAGCAGGTCGGCGAGTGGAGCGCCTACGAGGTGCGCGTCGAGCATCCCGAGCAGCAGGGCGAGTTGACGATGTGGTTCTCGCAGGACGTCGACGCCGATGTTCAAGCCATCGCCGAGCAGGTGATGGGCTCGCTCTCGTCGCTGCTCGACAACCCGATGCTGCGCGGGATGGGCGGGATGGGCGGCGGCGCCGGCATGCTCGACTCGATGCAGCGCGACATCGCCTCGCTGAACATGCCGGACGGCTTCCCGGTGCAAGTGATCTCGAACGACGGCGGCATGCAGAGCACGAACACCTTGAGGGCGATCGATCAGCGCGCCAGCTTCGGGCCATCGACTTGGGCGGCGCCCGAGGGTTACCAGAAGATGCAGATGCCGATGATCCGGCGCTAGCCTTCGGGGTGTTCGCCGCAGTGTTGCGCAGTTGCCGCAAGCGCTGCGCAGTCGCGAATCGCACGGCGGCTGAATGTTGTTGACAGGTGTTCGGTGGCTGCTAAGTTGGACGAGGCCCAGGTGAGACCCTCGATTGAGCGAAGCTGTCGGAGGCCCCGCGGGGGATTGAAAGACTTCGCGGGAGGCGATCTTGGAAATCATCTGGGCCGTTTTTCCGTTCTCCGATTCTCGCCGCTCCGCGTCGGCGGCGAGCTTCGCGCACCTTCCTTCGGAAGAGTGGGAGTCATCCCATCGCCGCGCCGCATCGCGACGCAACGCTCGCTGAGATGCGGCTGATCCTGGTCGGCTTCGGGACCGTCGGCCGTGGCGCCGCGGAAGGCCTGATTGCCGCCGCCGCCGAGCTCGCTGACGCCGGCTGCTCGCCGGTCGTCGCCGCCATCGTCGATCCGCTGGTTGGCAGCGTCTATCGCCAAGAAGGTCTCGACCTCGCGCGCTTGCTGGCGCTCGCTGACGCCGGCGCGCCGCTTACCGATCATCCGGGCGCCGAGCCGGCGCCGCTGATGCCCGACATCCTCGACCTCGTCGAGGCCGACGTCGTCGTCGAGCTGACGCCTACCAACCTGGTCGACGGCGAGCCCGGCATCAGCCACGCGCGCCAGGCGCTGTCGGCAGGCCGCCACCTGATCACCACTAACAAGGGGCCGATCGCGCTGGCCTGGCGCGAGCTTCGCGAGCTGGCCGCCGGCAACGGCGTGCAGCTGCGCTTCGAGGGCACCGTGATGTCGGGGACGCCGGTGCTCAGCCTCTGCGAGTCGGGGCTGGCCGGCGCCGGGATCCGCTCCGTTCGCGGGATCGTCAACGGGACCTGCAACTACATCCTTTGCGAGATGGAGGCCGGCACCGGCTACCGGGAGGCGCTGCACGCGGCCCAGCAGGCGGGCTACGCCGAGGCCGATCCGAGCGGCGACGTCGATGGCTGGGACGCCGCCGCCAAGGCCCTGATCCTCGCCAACTGCGTGCTCGGCGCCGACCTGGCGCTGCACGACGTGGCCCGCGCCGGCATCTCATCGCTCGACGCGGAGGACATCCAGGTCGCCGCCCGTGCCGGCGAGGTCTGGCGGCTGGTGGCTCGCGTCGATCGCACCGCGAGCGGCTGGACGGCAGGCGTCGCCCCGGAGCGAGTCGGCAACGCCGATCCGCTGGCCGCGGTGCGGGGCCCCGGCAACCTGCTCGTCTTCGACACGGAGGCGCTCGGGGAGGTCGTCATCGGCGGCCCCGGGGCCGGCCGCCGAGCCACCGGGCACGCGGTCGTCGCCGACCTGCTGGCAATTCACGCCGGTCGCGGCCGGCGGCGATGAGCGCGGAAGCCCGCGGGGCCGATTCCGAGGCGTGCCTCGAGATGCTGGCGACCTGTTGCGAGGCCAAGCGCCTCGAGCGCGCCCGGACGCTGGCGGCAAAGGTCGGCTTCCAGGTCGCCGACGCCGAGCTGGTGATCGCCGCGGTCGCCAACTACAACGTCGTGCTCGACATCAAGGCGCGCCGTATCCAGCACGGTTGCCGCGACTTCCAGGGACAGGCGGCGGAACGACGGCTCTGCAAGCACGTGGCCGCGGCGATCCTGGCCCTCGGCGCCGACGCCTGCCGGACGATCGCCACGGAGCTCGCCGAGGGCGTCGCCGCGGCGAGCGCCGGCGAGGTGGCGCCGTGGAGCTTCGAGGTCATCACCCGCTTCACACCGGGCCGCGGTTGACGAGTCTGGCGTGATGCGCGCCTGCCAGCCCGCATTTCTTCTGTGAAGCGGCCCTCCGTGTCAAGAGAAACCTTCGTCGTTTACATGGTTTCCTCCCGGCAACGGGGTGAAGCTGCCCGGGGTCGTTCAGAGGTTCTTCATCCTTCTGTTCGCGCTCTGGGTGGTGACGATCGTCGCCGGCGCATAGGGGGGTTCGATGAGGCGGCGGCGTAGGTCAAACGGCCCAGCGGAGGATCTCGAAGCCGCAGCGGCCGAGCTTGAGGCCGTCGCCGGCGACGCGCCAGAACTTCTGCCAGCCGAAGGCGCGCTCGGCGTGCACGAAGGCGTCGAGCACAGCCAGCTTGACGTCGCAGCGGCCGGCGATCTCGTTGCGCAGCAGCATGCTCTCGCGATAGGGGATGCGGACGTCGTGGCGGCCGTGGATGAGCACCACCGGGGCGGTCAAGCCGCTGAGCTTGCCGCGCAGGGTGAGCTGCTCGAAGGCCGCGAGGACGCCCGGCGCCAGCCTGGCGCGCGCCTCGGCGTGGGCGTCGGGGTCCTCCAACGTCATGTAGTCGAGCAGGTTGCAGCCGTCGCCGCTGAGGCGCTTTCTGACCGCGTCCCAGGGCGGTGCGGCGCCGTTCTTCCAGGCATCGGCGCCCTCCTGGAACACCGCGGCGTCGTGCGGGTCGGGCAGCCAGCGCCCGGCGCTCGCCAGAAAGACCCAGCGTCCCTCGAGCTGCTTGGCGGCGTCGTGGGCGGTCGGCTGCCGGCGGCCGTAGGCGCGCACGCCTCCGGTGGCGGTGAACTCCGAGAGGTGCTCGACGTCGTAGTAGGCGCCGATCGTGAGAATGCCGGCGAGCTCGTCGTTGCCGAGCTGCGCGCCGGCCAGGTAGGTGGGCCCGGCGGCGTAGGAGAGTGCCAGCAGCACCACCCTGTCGACGTCGAACTCCTTCGGTATCGCCTTCGCTGCGCGCAGGACGTCGCCGGGGTCCTCGACGCTCATCAGCCGCTGCTTCATGCGCGGGAACTCGGGCAGGATCACCGGCATGCCGCCGCGGGCGATCGTCGAGGCGAAGGTCGGGATGCGGTGGTCGCAGATGCCGCCCTTGGTGAGGCCGTGCATCATCAGCACGGCGGTTCGCGCCGGCGTCGACTCGACCGACTCGTACACGTCGGTCGGGCCGAAGCCTTCGAGCACCGGCTCGTGCCGGGTGCAGGTCACCGCGCCGGACTCGTGGGTCTTGCCCTTGCCACCCTGCAGGATCGCGCCCACCAGCGAGAAGGCTGCGCGCAGCGTCGCCAGCCGCGACCTGCGGCCGCCGTCAGGCCGCATTTCCCATCACCCTGTCCTACTGCCGCTTCATGTCGAGCCGCTCGCGGCTGTAGAGATCGCCTGCTGCGATGAGCACCGCGCGCAGGCGCATCACTGTCCCTTCAGGTCGAGCCGGCCGCGGCCGTAGACGTTGTCGAATCCGGCGGCGCCGCGGTCGAGCGCCCGTCCCAAGAGAATCTCGCGAATCTGTCCGAGGTCGAAGATCCCGAAGCGCGACTTCATCAGCGCCATGGCGCCCGCCGCGTGGGGGGCCGAGGCCGAGGTGCCGAAGAAGACGAAGCCGAGGTCTCCGTAGCTGCGCGTCGCGACGCCGTCCGGGGCGGTGAGGTCGGGCTTGGTCCGCCCGTCCTTGGTTGGGCCCTGAGAGCTGAAGAACTCGATCACGTCGCTGCCGAAGTACGTGGCGCCGGCCGCGACCACGCCGTCGGTGTCCGCCGGGATCGACAGGCTGCCGCCGGGCACGATGTACTGAAGCTCTCGAGGGCTACGAAAGAACATCTCGAGCTCGACGTTCCGGGTGGCGCTGAAGCGGCGAATCCGCACGTGATAGGTGCCGGCCGTGGGCGCCGTGAAGCCGATCGCCTCGGTGGGATTCTGGAAGCCGAATTGCGCGTTTTCCGAGAGAGCGACAACGGCGCCGCCGCTGTCGTAGATGTAAAGGTCGTAGTCCTGGTTGGAGTTGAACCAGTCGTCCCAGTTGAGGAAGACCACGAGCTCTTGCCCGGCGTTGAGGAAGACGGCGTTGCTGTTGTCAGCGCCGCTGAAGTTGTGGAAGCCGTCACCGTCGGGATCGTTGAAGGTCCCCATCCAGTGGTCGCGGGCCTCGTTGCCGGCGGCGACCGCCCACTCGATGCCGGCGTCCATCGCCCGCCGGACCGCGTCGTTGATCGGCCCGCGCCCGTCGCCGGGACCGGCATTGGTCCAGCCGAGCGAGTAGGAGATGATCTGCACGCCCTGGCCGATCATCCAGTCAACGGCGTTGCTGTTGCCCGAAATCGTGTCGATGTCGGCGAAAAAAAGCTGCGCATCGGGCGCCACGTCGTGGACGATCTCGGCGCACGCGGTGCCGTGCACGGCGTCGAGGATGTCGAGGCCGGTGCCCTCGATACCCCCCGCGGAAAACGAGTTGACGGTAACGCTGGCCGGCAGCTCGCTGCCCAGCAGCGAGGTATAGCCCTTGAAGCCGAGGTCGATGACGCCGACCTTGACGATCTCGCCGCCCTGGTAGGAGGCCGGCGAGCTCTGCAGCTCGTCCGCCCGGATCACCCCGACGCCCTCGCTGACCAGGTGGCGGTGGGGAAACAGCATCGGCTCGACCCAGGTGATCGCCGGCCCGTCGAGGCCGCCGAGGGCGGCGATCGGCACGCGGGCGTCGATCAGGTTGGCGACCCGGCCGACGTACTCGCCGCCGAGATTCTCGACCCGCTCGCTCACCGGTATCTGCAGGGCCGCGTAGATCGCCTCCTCGCCGGGGGTCACGCGGCCGATGCGCTGCTCGGGATCGAACACCTCGCCCTGGACCGGGACGGCGTAATCGGGGTCGGGCCCGGCGTGGATCAGCACGTTGGCACGGCCCTGCGCGTCGAGGCGAATCGCGTTGACGGCGGCGAAGCGGCGGGCCGTGGCGAAGCCGTCGCGGCGAGCGATGTCGGCGAGCTGCGCCAGCCGCGAGTCCAGGAACGGCGGCGGTTTCACGACCTCTCTGCCGAGGGGCCGGGCCTCGAACAGCAGCGCATCCTGGTTCTGCGCGCCCGGCAGCGGTGCCGCCGGCGGTGCCGGAAGGGCGGCGAGCGCGACGGCGAGGGCGACCGCCGGTAGGATCACCTTCTTGGCGCCTCCGGCGCGCCGTGGGTGCTTCGATCTCGCAGCGTTCACGTCGTTTCCTCCTGGTTCGTCCAACGCGGCTCGCATGTCAGAAAAAGATGCGCAGGCCGCCGTTGACCGCGAAGATGCCGAGCTTCTGGCTGCCGCTGGTGGTGGCGCTGACCTCCGTGATGTCGTCGCGGAGCCCGCCCGAGGTATCGACGGTGGCGGAGCTGTAGCGCCCCTCGACGAAGAAGCCGATGCTGTCGGAGGCGATGAAATCGACGCCGCCGGCGATGTTGAAGCCGGCGGCGTTGCCGACCGTCTCGACGGCGGTGAAGTTGAACTCCCCGAGCTGCGCCTGAACCGCCGGATCGACGGTGTAGCTGTTGCTGTAGTAGACGATGCCGCCGGACACGTAGGGGTGGATGCTCCCCGATGCGCCGCGCACCACGACGTTGGCGGTGATCAGCACGGCGTTCAGCTCGCCGCCGGAGACCGCGTTCTCGTCGCTGCTCGCGAGATCAAAGGCGTGCCGCCGCACGCCGCCCTCGACGCCGATCAAACGGCTGAAGAAAAAGGTCGCCGAGCCGCCGAGGCCGTGGCCGCGCTCGAGGCCGTCGGTGGCCTGGGCGGCGTAGACGCCGAAAAAGCCGACGTTGCCGCGCGGCGCCCCGGCATCGGTCTGGGCCGACGCCAGCGCCGCCGCGCCGAGGAACACCAGCATGAAGGCGGTTACCCGCAGGGTTTTCATTGGACGGTCCCGGTCAGATGTAGCCGTGCAGCCGCGATTGTGTGCGCTGCGATGGGCCGGGGCAAGCACGGACACTTCTTTGGGCCGGGGAACGGGCGCCGTCATCGTGGTGGAAAGCTCGCGATCACTGCCGCAACAGCTCGATGCGCTCGAAGCGCACCGCCAGGGGCCGCCGGTCGTCGTCGCCGCCGATCTCCGCCGGCGCCTGCCAGTACGCGTAGCGGAAGCTCAGCTCGTTGAGGTTGCGGTGCAGGAGCCGGTGGGGGACGTCGATCCGGTAGTCGCGGAGCTCGTCGACGAGCAGCTGGCGGCCGGCGAGCCGGCCGTTGACCCAGAGCTCGACGGATTGCTCCGGCGCGCCCGAGAAGACGAACGGCTGGCAGCGAAAGCGCACGACGTAGTCGGCCTGTTGGAGCGGCTGGCCCGGACTCGCCACGTCCGGCGCCTTGAGCGGTGCGACGAGGACTGACTCCGGCCCCGTCGCCCACCGGTAGGGGCCGTCCGGGCCGCTCTCGGGCGCCGACCAGCCGCGGCCGAGGAAGCGCTCGCCGGCGCCCGCTCCCATGTCCACGATGAGGTTGTTGTAGGTGCGCAGGCCGAGCTGGTCATACTGCCAGGGGCTCATCCCATAGCGGCGCCCCAGCCACCAGTTGGCGGGGAACGAGAACGGGTTGCCGATCCGCCGGTAGGCGGCGCCGAACATCTGGTCGAAGCCGACGCCCTCGCCGGTAGGCAGTTCTCCCGCCTTGATGCCGGCGATCAAGAACGCGTTGCCGCCGACCAGCACCAGCAAGGCCGCGCCGACCGCCTTGAGCGGCCGCTTCTGCGTCCAGGCGATCAGCGCCGCCAGACCGAGCGCGAACAGCAGCGCGCAACCGGCGAAGCGCCGGGCGCCGAAGGCGTGCCCGCCCCACCACTGGCCGACCGCGCCGTTGACGTACACCTGGGCCGCGAAGACCAGCGCCAGCAGGCCGCCGAGACGCGGGTCGCGCGCCAGGAAGAGGGGCACGCCGAGGATCGCCAGGAAGACCACGGGGCTCCACGCGAACAGCCCGTGGTTGGCCGAGAAGAGCACGTCGACCATCAGCGAGTCCGCCCACCATTGCTGCCCCGTCTGGGCGTCCGGCATGGCCAGCCAGCCGCCGTACGCGAGCTTCCAGAAGGCGAGCTGCGGGAGAAAGCCGATGACGAAGGCGGCGGCGAAAGCGGCGCCACCCTCCAAGACAGCTGCGACGGCCGGGCGGCTCGCCGCCGCTCTTCGGAGCCGACCACGTGCTCGCCAGGCCCGCCACAGATCGCCGACCCCGTCGGCCAGCGCGAAGATGAGAAAGAGCGCGTTCTGCCAGCGCACCATGGTCATCAGGGCGCCGGCCAGCCCCAGCCACGCCCACTGCGTTCGGGAGCGCCGCCCGCGGGTGCGGTGCCACACGAACAGGAACAGCGTCGTCGCGAACAGCGAGTTGCCGTGGCTGTACGAGCTCTCGACGGCCAGGTACCAGACGATGAACGAGCCGAGAGCGACGAACGCCGTGGCAATCGCCGCCACCTTCCGGTCGAAGTAGTCGCGCGCGATGTGTTGGATCATCAGCAGCCCGGCGAACCCGTAGATCAGGGTCCCCAGGCCGATCGCCATCTGGTAGGGGTTGGCGAAGCCGTTGCGTGACAGCTCGCCCCCCGCCAGGTTCAGGATCCCGAGCCACAGGTGAGCGGCGACGAAGAACGGCACCCACAGCACGGCGCTGCCAAAGGGGAAGATACCGGGGTCGTTGCTGCGAAACAGGGCGTTCTCGTTGGCGAAATCGAGGTCCCCGTCGATCACCAGCGAGCGGACCTGGACGAAGTACTCGCGGCCGTCGGCGGTGGCGCGCAGGTAGCCGTTATCGAAGATCAAGAGCAGGACGAAGAAGAAGGCGACGTTGGCGAGGTCGACGCCGTCCATCGCGGCGCAGGCCTTCATCGGCCGTGATCGCGAATCGGGGTGGGTGCCGCGGGCGATCTCGCGGTTGACGACGATCAGCACGAAGGCGAGGGCCAGCCAGGCGGCCAGGGCCCAGCCCGTGCCGGCGTAGGCCTTGAAGATCAGCGCGTGGAACAGGTACAGCGCCAGCCCCGACAGCAGCGCCGAGTTGAGCCGCCATGACCAGCGCGCGTTTCCGCTCACATCGCTCCCGGGATCGACGAAAGATGGCCCCGCCATCTTAAATTGTTTGATGGGGCTGGCGAAGGCTTGATGGGTTCGGCGAAGGCTTGATGGTCTGGCGAAGGTTTCACGAGACGATCGCCTCCCAGACCGCCTCGAAGTCCTCCAGCGAGTCGAAGAGGAAGTCGGGGCGGCAGGCGGCGAGTTGCTCGCCGGAGTAGACGCCGGTGGCGACGGCGACCGTCCGGGCGCCGAGGACCTCGCCGCAAGCGATGTCGGCGGGGGTGTCGCCGACGATCACCAGCGCCTTGCCTTCGATGCGCACGCCGGTGGCCGCCTCCGCCCGCGCCACGGCGACCGGCGCCAGGGCGTTGCGATCGGCGTTGTCGGAGCCGAAGGCGCCGACCCGGAAGCGGGCGAAGCCGATCCCCGCGGCGTCGAGCTTGCGCCGCGCCCCCGCCTCGATGTTGCCGGTCAGCAGGCCGGGCACCGCGCCATCGTGGCTCGCGGCGATCTCCAGGATCTCCTCGACGCCGGGAAAGACCCGCACGGCGGCCTCCCGCAGCTCCTCCTCGAGGCGGTCGAGATACCGGCTCCACAGCGCCGGGAGCTGCTCCTCGACGCGCCGGCGCGGCAGGCCGGCGGCGGCCATCAGCTCGTGGGCGATCTGCGGGTCGGTCTTGCCGGCGAACGACACCTCACCCAGCGGCCCGCTGGTGCCGAAGATCTCGGTCAGCGCCGCGGCGAAGGCGCGCCCGGCGGCGCCGTTGGTGCTCAGCAGCGTTCCGTCGATGTCGAAGAGGACCAGATGTCTCATGTCCGTTGTGGTCGGTGCGTCGGCCGCCGCCGCCTCCGTCATGCGGCGCCTGATGAGTCGATGAACCGCGCGTGGCCGGCGCCGACCGGAGCTCGATGAATCGAGCAACCGGTGTCCGAAGCCCGATCAAGCGGTGCCCGAAGTCTCGATCAACCGGCGCCCGCGAGGATCTCCTGCGAGGAATCGAGACGGTCCCACACCCGGCCGCCGGCGCGAATCACCAGGGCGGCCGCGGCGAGAATCGGAACCGTGACGATCAGGCCGAAGGCCGGCAGCTCCCAGGCGACGATCGCGACCCCGAACCAGAGGGTCTGTACGGCGACGATGATGCCGATGATCAACGCCCCCGGCAACAGGGACAGCGTCGAGACCAGCATCAGCGCGAAGAAGGAGATCATGTTCTGCCCGAAGGCGGCGGCGCCCTGCTGCTTGTCGCTGCCGAGGTGCATCCAGCCCGGGAACAGCAGCACCACAAGGTTTTGCAGCGTTGCCGAGAGCGCGGCGAGGGCGAGGACCACGGGCAGGATGCCGAGGACGATCAACGGCAGCAGCAGCAGATGCGGAACACCGAGCGCCGCCGCGACGCGCGCCGGGGTGAGGCGCACCTGATCGGTGGCGATCGTGAACACCGCCACCCGGTTGAAGGCCATCGCCAGATCGACGGCGAGTAGCAGGCCGGCGCCGACGAGCGTGGTCATCGCCGCGAACACCGTCGGTCCGGCGGCCTCGGCCGCGAAGAGCCTCCAGCCCTCGATCGGCCACGGGCGCACCATCTCGACGCGCAGCAGGTCGGCCCGCAGGTCGTTGCGGTAGGACTGGGCCGCGGCAATCGGCGCCAGCGCCATGGTCATGAAGCCGATCGACATCAAGATGAAGCCGATCGGCTGGTAGCCGCGCAGCATCACCGTCACACCGGCCGCCGCGCCGATGGCGGCCAGGCCCAGCAGCGCCAGCGATCGGAAGCTGAAGCGAGTGACCACCATCGCGTTCTTCCACAGGATCGCGACCTCGGGCGGACCCTGAGGCGGCAGCGCGAACGGCACCTGCCTGCGGCTGCGCAGGGAGCGTTTCCAGTAACGCGCCGCGGATTGCTTCTTGTCGGCCTCGCGGCGGGCGTGGGCGAGGGCGGCCTCCTCGAACTTCACCTGCGAGCGCACCACCCATTCGTTGTGGGCGACCAGCAGCGCGACCGGGATCGCGATGGCCGTCAGTTGCGCGACGATGCCGGTGCCCGGCACGGCGGTGAACAGCGGCGCCGTGACCCACAGGAAGGGGAGGAGCGCCCAACCGAGCGATCCCGAGCGCACCTCGGGGGCGATCCGGGCCAGCGTCTGGCGGATGAAATCGATGGCCGTCTGGTCGGGCGTCGGGCGCAGCGCCAGCAGCTCGCTGACCAGGCTGGTGAGGGCGGCGGTGAGTACCATCCAGTACACGAGCACGCCGGCCAGCAGCAGGGCCCGGTTGCGCCAGGCCCGCGCCGGCGACAGCTCCTTCTGGCGCTGCAGCCAGAGGCTGCGCCCCTTGGCGTGCAGGTCCCAGAGGCTCAGGAGCAGCCAGAAGATCAGGAACCAGCGCAGCCGCGACAGCGGGCCGCCGTAGCCGAGGAAAATCGTCATCATCATGGTGCCGAACAAGATTCCGGGCTGGCTCTTGAGCGTCGCGTACTGGATCAGATGGCGGCGCTTCACCGGCATCGGCGTGAGGACGTGGATCTCGGCCTCGTTGAGGCCGAGCGCCAGCTTGCCCCACGGCGCCAGCCACCAGACGCTGAACAGCAGCGCCAGACCGAGCGCCAGCGCGGCGTGGACGGCGGGGATCGTGTCGCCGAGCAGCCGGTAGGCGAGCTCTACGTTGGCGAGCTCGACGTTGGCGCCGCCGCGGTCGTCGTCGAAGAAGAGCGGGCCGCCGACCCAGAAGGTCATCCAGGCGATGAAGCCGAGGATGCCGACCAGATACTTGGGCTGCTTGAGCAGGCGGACGGCGCGCACGATCCGGCCGCGCAGCGAGCGCCACAGCAGGTAGATCAGCGCCGGGTTCATATGCCGGGCAGCCCCAGCAGAGCGCGTTCAACGTCCACGGGCTCTCAGTCCTCCTCTTCGTGGCCGGTGGCGCGCAGAAAGATCTCTTCGAGGTCGGCCTCGCCGGAGAGGTCCGGGAGGCTGGCGCGGATCTCCTGCAGGGTCCCCTCGAGGATCTTCTGGCCGTGCTGGAGGATCAGGATGCGGTCGCAGACCGCCTCGACCAGGTGCAGCATGTGCGACGAGACGATCACCGTGGCGCCGGCCGCCGCCGTCTTGGTGATCGTACGCTTGGTTCGCCGCATGGACGCCGGATCGAGGCCGGTGAGGGGCTCGTCGAAGATCAGCACGCGGGGCTCGTGGAGCAGCGCGCAGGAGATGATCAGCTTCTGCTTCATGCCGCGCGACAGCTCGCCCGGAAAGGCGTGGAGCTGGTCGACGAGGTCGTTCTCCTCGAGCAGGCGGCGGGCCTTGGCCGCCGCGTCGGCGACCCCATAGATGCGGCCGAACAGCGTCATATGATCGGACACCGTCAGGTGCTCGAACAGGTGCGGCTCGTCGGCAACGAAGGCGAGGCGGCGGCGGGCCTCGATCGGCTGCTCCTGCAGGTCGAA
The DNA here is from genome assembly GCA_036398215.1 of Acidobacteriota bacterium. Lineage (GTDB taxonomy): Bacteria > Acidobacteriota > UBA890 > UBA890 > UBA890 > DASWHK01. The sequence continues at coordinate 11,916 of DASWHK010000105.1, forward strand.
GCCGCAGATCCGGATGCGGCCGGCGGTGTAGGGGATGATCCCCGAGAGGCAGCGGAGCGTCGTCGTCTTGCCGGCGCCGTTGGGCCCCACCAGGCCGAGGATCTCCCCCTCGGTCACCCGCAGCGACAGCTCGTCGACCGCCGTGAACCCCTCGTAGGTTTTGACCAGCCCTTCGATCTCGATCATTCGCGGTTCTCGTCGGCTCGACCTCCCGGTGCATTCCCCGGAGCCCTTCGCCGGCTGCGGCGAGGCGAATTCTAGCCGCTCGGGCGTCCGAAGACCGCCGCCGCGCTGCGACCGGTCGGTGGAGAGGTTGAATGGTCGCCGCGGCCGGCCGGGTTCGCCGGGTTCCGGGAACGTCTTGCCCCCGACCTTCGCCGCCGCCGCCGCGGCCGCCGCGGTCGGCCGAGTTCGCCGCGTTCCAGCCGGGTCACGCCACCCGACCTTCGCCGCCGCCGCCGCGGCCCGATAGAATCCGCGTATCTCACGAAGGAGGTATCGATGCGACGCTTGCCGGTCATCGTATGGGTCACGCTCGTCGTGTCCGTGGTCGGCGGGCCCCTGCGGGCTTCGGCCGGCGCGGGGGCCCCCGTTTCAGCGCCTGCCGGCTCCGCCGCCCAGGCTTCGGCGCCGGTTGCCGTGGACGCCCCGGGTCCCGCGGGCGCCCCCGCGCCCACCGGGAACGCCGCGCAGCGGACCCACCGGCTCGAGGCCGGCCCCGCGACGGTGGCCTTCGGTTACTACTGGTCGGAGGCGGAGCCGGTGCTGCACATCGCCTCGGGCGACGTCATCGACGTCGACACGATGCTCACCTCGAGCCCGACCCGCCTGGAGGCAATGGGGCTGCCGCCCGAGCAGGTGCAGCAGTCGCTGCGCGACATCTATGAACAGGTGCCGGACGAGGCACGCGGCCCCGGTGGCCACATCCTCACCGGGCCGGTGTACGTCGAGGGCGCCGAGCCCGGCGACGTCCTGCAAGTCGACGTGCTGCAGGTCGACCTGCCGATCGCCTACGGCTACAACGGTTGCAGCGGCTTCACGCGGGAGAACTGCCCCGAGGATCGCGCCGCGCGCTCCCGCCTGCTGTGGCTCGACCGCGAGGCGATGACCTCCGAGTTCGCCCCGGGCATCGTCATCCCGCTGCGGCCGTTCTTCGGCAGCATGGGCGTGGCGCCGCCGCCCGAGGCCGGCCGCTGGAGCAGCGTGCCGCCGTGGATCCACGCCGGCAACATCGACAACAAGGAGCTGGTCGCCGGCACCACCCTCTACATCCCGGTGTGGGTCGAGGGGGCGCTGTTCGAGGTCGGCGACGGCCACGCCGCCCAGGGTGACGGCGAGGTCGACCAGACCGCCATCGAGACCTCGCTGCGCGGCCGCCTGCGTCTCACCGTCCGCAAGGACATGAGCCTCGAGTGGCCGGTGGCCGAAACCGCGACCCACTGGATCACCATGGGCTCCGACGAGGACCTCGCCGAGGCGACGCGGATCACGATCAACCAGACCATCGCCTTCCTGAGCGACCGCTTCGGCCTCGAGCGCGGCGAGGCCTACCGCCTGATCAGCCTCGCCGTCGACCTCCGCATCACCCAGCTCGTCGACCAGAAGCTCGGCGTGCACGCGATGATCCCGAAGGAGATCTTCCGGTAGAGCGAGCCGGCATGCCCTGGCGTGCCGGCTGCCACTCGCGGCTGGGAGCTTCGACATCCCGACGTCGATGCGCTCCGGGATCGCCCCTGTCCACAACGTCGGCCGTCGTCGTGCCGGTGTCGCCTACCGCTGCTCGGGCGAGCCCAGCAAGTCCTCGAGCGTCGCGTCGAGCCGCCCGAAACGCAGGCCGGGCTGGTCGACGCAGCCGTTGTCGACCACGCTCGGCGGGCAGCGTCGGTCCAGCGAGATGATCTTGCCGTCTGGATCGAGGAGGATGGCGGTCGGCCAGGCGCGCACCATCAGCCCTTCGACGAGGAAGCCCTTGACGCTTTCCTCCGTGGCCTGCGGCCAGGTCATTTCCTCCTGCGCGACGTACTCGCGCGCTTTCTCCAGGCCTTCGTCGAACTCGCCGTCTTCTGACTGCTCATCATCGAGGCCGAGGATCTCGAAGCCCTTGTCCTTGTAGGCGGCGTAGACCCTCTTGTGGTGGGGTACGTCGGCGCGGCACGGACCGCACCATGTGCCCCACACGTCGACCAGCACGTACTTACCGCGGAACTCCGACAGGCGGCGCTCGTCGCCCTCGAAGTCGATGAACGTGAAGTCGGGCAACTCGTTGCCGACCTCGAGCTCGACGCGCATGTAGTCCTCCGCCGGGTGCTCGGCCAGGATGATCGTCCATCTCTCCAGATCGACGTCCTTGATCGACACGTAGCGATCATCGATGCGGTAAATCGGCTGCGGGTCTCCCTCTCGCAGGTAGGTCGTCTCGCGCGACGTCAAGGAGGTGTCGTACGCGCCGTCGTGGTTCGCGTCGACGTGCTGGTAGCCGGAAGCGTTGGCGCCGGTCTCGAAGCTGTAGGGAACCTTCACCTTGACCTCGTGGCCGTTCACGTCGACCGTGCCTTCGAGGACCGGGTTGTTGGCAAGGAGCCGCGGCTGCGGAATGTTCTGGCCGTCCTCCAGCTCGAGCCCGGAGTAGTCGTGCCACGCGACGACCATGTCGTAGGTCGGCACCGGGCCGTCGTCCAGCGTCAGGGTCACCGTCGCCTCGTAGGTGTTGCCGCCTTCCCGCGTCGCCGTCAGGACCGACCTCTCGGAGGCCTCGAAGCTGTCGCTGCCGTCTCCGTCGGCCACCACGAACCGGTCGCTCTCGGCGGGGGACACGAGATACACGGCGAGCTTGGTGTCCTTCTTCCAGGGGATCTCGGCAACCTGCACGGTAGCGCCCTCGGGGACCAGCTCGCCGAGTGAAGCGATCGCCTCTTCGGAGGCGTTCTCGAGGACGTCGCCACTGGTGCGGGCGTCGGCGACGAACTCTTGTTTGAGCGCGCCGATGTATTCGACCGGCTCGATTTCAGCGGGGCCTCCGGCGCAACCGGCGGCAGCCAGAAAAGCGATAGAGACGGCGATAAAAGGTCGCATCCCGGGCCTCCTGGTGCGGGGGAATTGGATGGGGATGCTTCAAACCTACGGGAACCTGCCCGCTGATTCCAGAGGGGCCATTGCCCCTCCTGCACTTTAGCGCGATCGGGCGCGTTCGTCCTCGCTCGCGTGGCCAACCATCGAAGGCGCAGGTTGCGACCCACTCGGACCGCGATGTCCGTGATTCCTCGACAAGGGACGTTCGTCATGGTCAGGTCCGTTTTTCAGAACCAGAGGCGCACGCCGCCGTTGATGACGCGGCCTTCGAGCGGCGCCCAGGCGTCGACGGTCCAGCGGCCGTCGACGGCGCGGGCCGGCCGCAGCAGCGGCTCCCAGCGTGACTGCCGCACGCCCGTGAGGTTCTCGCCGTTGACGAACAGGCTGAAGCGCTCGAAGCGACGCTCGGCCAGCATGCCGAAGATCAGATAGGGCTCGCTGGTCGAACGGTAGGGATCGGCTTCGAGGCGCTGGCGCCCCGTGAAGTACAGCTCCAGGCCGACACGGCCCCAATCTTCCGATTCGGCCATGGCCACCAGGCCGGCGCTATGGCGCGGCGTCAAGGGCACCTCGCGCCCCAGCCCGCCGTCGGACTCACGGGCGTCGACGAAGGTGTAGCTCGCGGTCAGCGAGAAGGGCGGCCGGCGCACGGTCGTCAGCACCTCGACCCCCTTGTTGGTGGCGGCGCCGTCGAGGTTGCGGAGCACGAATGCCGCCTCGCGCTCGACGATGACCGGATCGTCGATGCGCGAGGCGAACAGCGTCGCCATCCAGGACAGCGGACCGGCCTCGTGGCCGATGTCGATCGAGCCGCTGCGACCCCGCTCGGCGCGCAGCGGCTTGGGAACGCTCAAACGCGTGAGGCCGGCGGCCTCCGTCTCTTCGGTCAGCGGCGTCGGGCCGAAGAAGCCGGTGCCGAACGACGCGCGGCTCGTCCAGCCTGCCCGCCGCAGAAGCACCGAGAGCCGCGGGCTGAAGAACGTCCCGTACTCGCTGTGCCGGTCGAGCCTGCCGCTCGCCGAGACCGACATCCACGGCCGCACGTCGAGGTCGCCCTGGACGAACACGCCGGGCACCGTGAAGGCGTAGGCGAGGCCGGGCACGTCGGTGGGCCGATACGCATCGCGCTCCAGGGCGGCGCCGGCGACCCAGGTGTACCGGCCCGTGCCGCCGCGCAGGGCGGCCTCGCCGAACACGGTCGAATGGCCGTCGCGCTCCCGCACCTCACCGAACGCATGGTCGTGCCACTGGCCGGTGACGGCAGCGCGGGCGGTCGCCACGTAACGGCCGTCGATGATGGTCTGGCCGAAGAAGCCGGCGTCGGCACGCGTCGTCGTCAGCGCCTCGCGGTAGGGCTGCCCAGTGGCGGAAAGCACGGCGCCGGGCATCGTCCCGCCGGCGCGCTCCTCGCGGGTCAGCCCGGCGGTGGCGAACAACGACCGGCCGCCGCCGTCGTCCCAGAACATTCGCGGGCGGACGACGGCACGCCGGTACTCCGCCATGTCCGCCCAACCGTCGTCGTCCACGTCGACGCGGCCGTGCCGGTGGGCGCTCGCCAGCAGCGTCGCGCCGGCCCGTTCGCGCAGCGGCGACGACAGCCAGAACACCGCGTCGGTGGCGCCGCGCGTCGACTGGTTGACCAGCAGCTCGCTCTCGGTCCGATCGGCCGGCCGCCGCGACAGCAGGTTGACGACGCCGCCCATCGCCCCGGCGCCGTAGAGAGCGGAGGCGACGCCCTTGATGACCTCCACCTGGCCGAGGTCCATCGGCGGGATCTGCAGCAGCCCGATGCCTCCGGGCTGCTCGCCGAACAGCGGCAGCCCATCGGAGAAGAACCGCGTGTAGCGTCCCCGCATACCCTGGATGCGAACGCTGGCGGCGCCGAGAGAGGGGGACGTCGCCTGGACCCGCAGCCCGCCGGTCTCGTTGAGCATCATGACGATGTCGCCGGGCGTCATCAGCATCTTCTCCTCGATCTCCTCGCGCTGCAGGACCTCGACGCGCATCGGCTGGTCCTCGACGCGGCGGCCGGTCCGCGTGCTCGCGACCACCACGACTTCTTCCTCGACCGCCACGCGCAGGTTGACCGGCACGACGACCACGCCCGCCGCCGGAACATCGACATCGATACGGTATTCGGCGAAGCCTTCCGCCAGGACCACCAGCTCCACGCGGCCAGGTAGAACCTCCAGCAACGCCGTGCCGGTGGCGTCGGTTGTGCCGCGGATCCCGGCGGCTTCCACGGAAGCCCCCTCCAGCGGTCCGTCCGGCGAGCGGACCTCGACCCGAATCATTCCGCTTCGCTCCTGGGCGCCGGCCGCCCCGGCGAAGGCAATCAACAGCACGGCCAGCGCCACCTCTCGGCACAAGCGTCCATGCCCGCGCAGGAGCCGGAGGACGAGCTCACACCGCAGAGGCCGGCCCGGGCCGGCCACAGGTCGTCGATGTCCATCGATGTGCGTCAGCATTGCTGGATTCTCGCGAGAGCCCATCAGCAGCGGATTGCCTACCGCCCCCAACCGTACCCGCTGCGTCTCGGCCGCCGCACGCTCCGCCGTCGGAACAGCGGAGGAGACCGCCGGGGTGAGCGCCGGAATGCGGCCGACGGTGACCATCTAACCAAAGGAAGAGAGGTTTGCGCTACCTCGTCCGGCTCCCTACCCTTTACGTAAAGAGTAGGGAGATGGAGCATGCTCATGAGCCGGCTGTCCAGCAAGGGGCAGGTGACGATTCCGAAAGAGGTCCGCACAGCCCTGGGCCTCGAGCCGGGCGACCGGGTCGGCTACGAGGTCGAGGATGGAGCGGTGCGATTGATTCGCGTCGCGCCGTTCGATGCCGCCTATCATGCCGCGGTCTCCGAGACGCTCGAGGAATGGGCGAGCCCGGAGGACGAGGAGGCATTCCGCGACCTGTGAGCGCAAAGAGGAAACGAGGCCCGCTGGTTTCCGGTCTAGGCGACATCATCGTCGTGCCGTTTCCGTTCTCGGAGCGGCGCGGCCGGCGCCGCCGCCCGGCGCTAGTCATCAGCCAGCGAGCGTTCAACCGTGCCGGGCACACCGTCATGGCGATGATCACCTCGAGCGCACGCTCGTCGTGGCCGGGAGACGTGGAGCTCGACGATCTCGAAGCAGCGGGCCTTCGCGTCGCTTGTCGAGTGCGGCTGAAAATATTCACCCTCGACAACCGCTTGATCGTGCGCCGCGCCGGATCGTTGTCGGGCGCCGACAGCGAGGCGGTCTCCTCCAGCCTCCGAAAGCACCTCGGCATGCCGGCGGCCTGACAGCGCAAACAGTGCTCCACCGACCTTCGTGGAAGGGCGGTCCAGCGCTAGAGCGACTCGACGTGGCGACGAGAAGGCCGCGGCTTGTTGGTGAAGAGCGGTTGCCGCTGTAGCATCATCGGGACATGGGCCCTGGCGCTGGACCCACGGGAGGCCGTCAATGCACAGCCGCAAGCTCGTCATGGTCGTTGTCGTCGCCGCGGTGCTGGCGATGCCCGCCGTCGCCGCCGCGCAGGATGGTCAGATCGGACAGCAGGGGGCGGTCTGGAACCTCGGCGAGCTGGCGCCCAGGACCTACCCGAGCACCGTCACCGCGGCCAACGCGAGCTGCCCCGGGGCGCACGACTTCCACATCTCGCTGCAGGGCGAAGCGGCGGATTTCCTCGTCATCGTCGGGCCCACGGTGCTCACCGACATCTCGCCCGGCGAGAACAAGACCAGCGACGTGGTCTTCGACCTGCGGTCGCTCGCCCCCGGGCCGCACAACCAGGGGCAGATCGCGGTGCGCTGCGTCGATTGCCCGGTGACCTGTTCGCAGGACTACGACCTGCTCGCCGTGCACCTCACCGTCACCGGTGACGGCAACAGCGCGCCGCCCGCCGCCACGGCCACGCCGGACCCGTTGTGGTCGGGGATCGACCTGACGCTGATCGACCCCACCACCAGCGCGCCGCCCCGCGGTGACGACGGCCCCCCCGACCTGCGCTGGGTCGTGCCCGAGGCGCTCGATCGCATGACGTCGGCGCAGGACGCCGTCGCCGAGGACCTCGCCGATCTCGTCTTCCACGGCACCGGCCACGCCGCCGGCGGCATCTTCGCGCTGCAGATCACCCGCAACGCCGAAACGCCGTTCGAGATGGGCTTCGCCCTCGGCACGCTGCTCGTGCCCGACGACGCGCGCTACTCGCCCATGATGGTGGCCGACAACGGCGCCGTCGCCCTGCTCGAAGAGGTGAGCACGGTGATCGTTTCCGGTTACCTGCTGGACCCGAATCGCCAGCTACCGCCGACGGCGGCGCAGATCAACGGCGGTGAGGCGCCCGGCTGGAGCGTGCAGGAGCCGCCCGCGTCCGGGCCCTTCGCCGGCGCCGTGCGCCTCATCGAAGCCGGCTACGAGCTCGCTGCCGGCTTCAGCACGGCGGTGCCGGTGGACAACTACTTCCAGGTCGTCGTGCAGCGCGCCATCTGGGCCGAGGCCGATTCCGAGGACTACGACCAGGAGCGGCTGCGACAGGACATCCTGGCGCAGATCGGCGTGGTCGGTAAGGTGGCCGAGCCGCAGCAGGTCGAGAACGCCGCCGACGCCATCTGGAACGACCTCAGCCAGGTGGCCAACCTGGGCAAGGCGCGCTGAGCCTGCCGCGACGCAAGCCGCTCAGGGCCCACTTTGCCTCGACGATGAGCGACCCGGGGCCCACTTGCCTCTCGCCGCCGCGACGACAGGCGTCCCGGGGCCCACTGGCCTCTGGCTGCTGCGACGACGAGCGGCCCGGGCCCGTTTCCTTCCGGTTGACCGAGCGTTAGCGGCCGCCGTTCCGCGAGGCGCCGATCTCGTA
>DASWHK010000106.1:0-7694 GCA_036398215.1 Acidobacteriota bacterium
AGCTTGACGATCATCTTCTCCGCCACTTCGGCGCGCTCGTGGGCGGCGGCGACGTCGAAGGTCTCGAGCGAGAGGTTGCCGGTCAACATCCGGTCGTTGTGGCAAACGGCGCAGTACTGCCGAATGGCCGGGTTCAACTCCGCCTGGAGCGCTTCGGAAGATCCGGGGGAAGCCTGGCGGACCACGAGCCCCTCTCCAGCCGGCCAGGGGAGCGCACCGACACCGGTCGTCTGGCTCCCCACGGCAAGCCAGATCCCGACGAATGCGGCGCCGGTAGCGAGTTTCTTCATGCGCCATCCCTTCGTGCGCAGGCGCGGCCTCGACCACGTGATCCCCGGCCAGGACCGGGATCAGGCTGGCTGCAGGCCGCGCGCCCGGTATTCCCGCCAGCTCGAGACGCGCCCATCATGACAAACTCGGACGGCCCGAAACAAGCCGCGGCCGGTGTCCTTCAGCGAAATGATTCGAGGATACCGTCGGCCGCCGGCGTCTGTTGCCGCCCCCGGCACCGCTCGGCGATCACGATGGCTTCGAGCTCGCGGAGCGCCTGATCGAAGTCGTCGTTGATGACCACGTAGTCGTACTTCACCCAATGGGCGATCTCGTCCGCGGCGACGCCCAATCGCCGGCGAATCGTCTCCTGGTGGGCGGGATCGGCGCCGTCGCGGCTGTCGAGACGGTCCTCGAGCACCTGCCGCGAGGGGGGCAGGACGAAGATCGTGACGGCGCCGGCGAGACGGCTGCGGATCGCCTCGGCCCCCTGTACGTCGATGACGAGCAGCGCATCGTTGCCGCTCTCGAGGATACGCTCGATCTCGGCGCCCGGGGTCCCGTAGCGGTGGCCGTGGACGACCGCGCGCTCGAGGAAGCCGCCGGCGGCCGCGTGCTCCTCGAACTCCTCGGAGGTGACGAAGCGGTAGTCGATGCCGTCGACCTCGTCGGCGCGCGGTGCCCGCGTCGTCCACGAGACCGTGCGCTCGATGCCGTCGAGGCGCTCGAGCAGCGACTCGGCGAGCGTCGTCTTGCCGGCCCCCGAGGGCGCCGAGAGCACGAAGCAAAGCGGCGCCCGTTGCTCCTTCAAAGCTCTGCACCCCGACGCTGGAACGCAGCCAAGGCGACCACGCGAACGAACGACGCCCGCCGATCATTCAACGTTCTGCACCTGCTCCCGCACTCGCTCGAGCTCGCTCTTGAGGTCGACCACCAGGCCGCCGATCTCGACGATCTTGGCCTTGGCGCCCAGGGTGTTGACCTCGCGGTGCATCTCCTGGAGGAGGAAATCGAGCGAGCGCCCCACGGGTCCTCCCCGGTCGATCAACACCGCGGCCTTGCCGGTGTGGCTGCGCATCCGCACCAGCTCCTCGGTGATATCCGAGCGATCGGCGTAGTAGGCAACTTCCTGGGCGAGCCGCGTCGGATCGACCTCGCCGGTTTCTTCGAGCAGCGACTCGATGCGGGCGCCGATCAGGGCGCGGTAGCGGTGCGGCAGGTCGGTGGTCATCTCGGCGATGCGATCGACCATGCCGTCGATGATCTCGAAGCGCTGGGAGATGTCCGCCGCCAGGTGCTCACCCTCCGCCTCGCGCATCCGGTCGAGGCCGGCGAGCGCCGCCGCCAGCGCCTGCCGGGCGACCTCGACGTCACGCTCGGGGTCCACCTTGGGGACGACCTGCGAGACCACGATGCCGGGGAAGCCGGTCAGCAGCGCCAGGTCGATCCGCGGCTCGATGTCCAGCTCCTCGGCGAGCTTCACGAGGGCCCGCTTGTAGGAAGCCGCGAGCTCGTGGTCGAGCTCCACCTCCGGCAGCCCCTTCGGGCCGCCGATCGTCGCCGCCAGGTCCACCTTGCCGCGATCGACGCACTCGGCCACCTGCTTGCGGGCCGCCGCCTCGAAGAAGCCGAGCTCCGCCGGCAGGTGCATGCCGATGCGACAGTAACGGTGGTTCACGGAGCGGGCCTCGAACGAGATCCGCACGTGGTCGCCGACCGCGACTCCCCGCCCGTAGCCGCTCATGCTCCGTATCATCGCGCTATGTTATCAGCCGCTGCGCGGCGCGCTCGCTGGCCGCGGCGATGCGCCTCTGCAGCTCGAGGCGGGCGGCGTCGACTGCCTCCGGGGCGGCGTCGCGATCGACCCACAGCAGCTCGCCGTACTCGAAGACCCCCCGCGCCAGCGGCAGCGGCACGATCATCCGGTCCCACGAGCCGACCCGCAGACAGGGGCGGCAGGCGAAGGCGACCGGCAGCAGCGGGCGGCCGGTCAGGCGAGCCAGCCACACGGCCCCGGGCTGCACGACCTCGGCCGGGCCCTTGGGACCGTCGGGGGTGATCGCCAGGTCGCGGCCGCCGCGGCCGGCGCGCACCAGCGCCCGCAACGCGCTGGCCCCGCCGCGGCTGCTGGAGCCGCGGACGGCGTCGACCTGCAGGCGGGCGAACAGCCGCGCCGTCCACTCCCCGTCCCGGGAGCGCGAGACCGCCACGACGCTCGGCGGCCGTAGCTGCACCCAGGGCATCATGGCGAGCTGCGCGTGCCAGAAGGCGTAGATCAACGGGCCGCCGTCGGCGGGCAGCGCCGTGTCGCGGCCGTGGTAGCGGATCCGCATCAGCCGCCGCGTGCCCCGCAGCCACAAGGCGCCGAGCCGCGGCGCCACCCAAAGAACGAGGTCGTCGAGCAAGCCCTCAGTACTCCCCGCCCGAAGCGCGCTCGGGGCGCGGGCGCACGCCGGCAGCCGCCACCCTTACCCCGGCGCCGCAGTGTCGGCGAACTGCAGCGAGTAGAGGTCCTTGTACGGCCCGGGTCGGGCCACCAGCTCGTGGTGGGTGCCGGTCTCGACGACGTCGCCGCAGTCGAGGACGACGATCAGGTCGGTGCGGCGCACGGTGGTCAAGCGGTGCGCGATGATCAGCGTCGTCCGCCCTTCCATCAGGTTGCCGAGCGCCTCCTGCACCTCGCGCTCGGAGCGCTCGTCGAGGCTCGAGGTCGCCTCGTCGAGGATCAGGATCGGCGCGTTCTTCAGCAGCGCCCGGGCGATCGCGATCCGCTGCCGCTGCCCGCCCGAAAGCATCAGCCCGCGCTCGCCGAGGACGGTGTCGTAGCCCTGGGGAAGCTCTTCGATGAACGAGTGGGCGCGCGCCGCCCGCGCCGCCCGCTCGACGTCTTCCATGCAGACCGAGGGTCGCCCGTAGGCGATGTTGTTGCGCACGGTGTCGTTGAAAAGGATGGTCTCCTGGGTCACCAGGCCGATCCGGCCGCGCAGCTCGCCGAGGTCGACGTCGCGGATGTCGCAGCCGTCGATCAGGACGACGCCGCCGGTGGGGTCGTAGAAGCGCGGGATCAGGTTGGCGATGGTGCTCTTGCCGGCGCCCGAGCGACCCACCAGCGCCACCGCGCGGCCCGCCGGGATCTCGAAGCTGACGCCGTGCAGCACGTCCCGCCTCTGCCCGTCTTCGTCGCGGTAGGCGAAGTGGACGTCGCGGAAGGCGATCCCCCCGACGAGCGCCGGCATCGGCAGCTTGTCGACAGGCTCCTCCCCAACTAGCCCCTCCCCAACTGGCCCCTCCCCAGCTGGCCCCTCCCACACTGGCCCCTCCTCCTCCACGGACCCCTCCCCCACGACCCCCTCCGCCGCGGCCCGCGGCGCCCCCGCGGCGACGGCGGCGGGCCGCGGCCGGCGGGCCGGGGATCGCGGCGCGTAGCCGGGCTCGAGGTCGGCATCGAGGATCTCGAAGATGCGGTCGGCGGCGGCCGCCGCGGCCTGCACTCGGGCGTTGGCGGCGCCGAGGCGGCGAAGCGGCGAGTAGCTGGCGAAGGCGGCCACCAGAAACGCGAAGAAGCCGCCGGTGGTCAGCACGCCGTCCTGGATCCGGAAGGCGCCGTACAGCAGCACCGCGGCGCCCCCGAGGGCGGCGATCATCTCCATCAGCGGCGAGCTGAGGCTGGCGAGCCGCAGGGCGCGCGCCGAATGGCGGTAGAGGCGCTCGGCGGCGGCGCGGAACTTCGCGGCCTCGAACTCCTCCATGCCGAAGGCCTTGACGATGCGCATCCCCCCGAGGATCTCCTGCAACAGGGTCGAGACCTCGCCGAGGCCTTCCTGGCTGTCGCGGGCGGCGCCGCGCAGCAGCTGGCCCATGCGGGTGATCAGCGTGATCAGCACCGGGGCGAGCGCCAGCACCGCCAGGGTCAACCGCCAATCGAACCAGAACATCACGGCCACCAGACCGACCACCGTCATGCCGTCGCGCAGCACGTCGACCAGGACCCGCGACAGGGCCTCCTGCACGGCCAGCACGTCGGAGGTCACCCGCGACATCAGGCCGCCGATCGATCGCCGCGCATGGTAATCGAGCGGCAACATCTCGAGATGGCGGAACAGGTCGACTCGCAGGTCGCGCACCATCGCCAGGCCGACCGTGCCCATCAGATAGCTGGAGAGAAACCGGGCGATGCCGAGCACGAGGTAGAGGGTGACCACGCCGCCGGCGATGCGCAACAGCTCGTCTTGCGTGACCGTCGGCTGCAACGCGTTATCGAGGATCGGCTGCAACAGCCTGACGATGCCGGCCGTCGCGATCGCCACCCCGAACATCGCGGCGACCGCCGCGGCCATGCGAGGCACGTACGGGTGCAGGTAGCGACGCAGCCGGTAGAGATTGGTCATGGGGCAGGGCCGCCGGCCCGCGGCTGCGCGGCCGCCGCCGCCGAGCCGGCGAGGTCGAGGATGGCGCGCGCCGCGCGGGCGCTGGCCCCCGGCTCGCCGAGTCGCTCGCGCACCTCGGCGAGGGCAGCGAGAACGGCATCTCGACGCGCGTGTTTGTTGAGCAATGTGATGAGCTCGTCGGCAATGCGGGGGCCGGTGACCTCCCCCTGCACCAGCTCGGGTACAGCGCGCCGACCGGCGATCAAGTTGACGAGCGCGATATCGCGCACGCGAACCAGCGATTTCGCCAGATTATAGGTAAGCCAGGAAGTCCTGTAAACGACCACCATCGGCGTGTCGGCGAGGGCCGCCTCCAACGTCGCGGTGCCGGAGCAGACCACCGCGGCGCTGCAGTGCTCGAGGCTCGCGTAGTAGTCGTCTTCGATCAGATGGACGTGCTCGACGAGGTGTGGGTCGGCCGATTGCAGCTTGCGGTACAGCTCGACGTCGACCGAAGCCGATACCGGCACCAGAAAACGCGGCCTGCCGACCCGCTGCATCAACCCTGCGGCCGCCTTGAGCATCGGCGGCAGGTGGCGCTCGACCTCGACGCGGCGGCTCCCCGGCAGCAGGCCGATCCAGGTGTCTTTGGGCGGCACGCCGTGCCGCTCGCCGAACTCGGCGCGATCCGAGCCCAGCTCGACGACATCCAGCAGCGGATGGCCGACGAACTCCACCCGCAGCCCGGTGGTCGCGTAGAGGTCCTTCTCGAACGGCAGGATGACCAGCAGGAGGTCGGCGAGCGCCGCCATCGTCTTGACCCGGCCCGAGCGCCAGGCCCATACCTGCGGGCTGATGTAGTAGGCGATCGGCACCTGGGGGAGGCTGCGGCGAAGCCGCCGCGCCAGCATCAGATTGAAATCCGGATAGTCGATGAGGACGACGGCGTCGACCCGCCGCTCGGCGGCCGCGTCGGTCAGCGAGCGCAGGGCCTTGCGGATGTCGCCCAGGTGGCGGACCACCTCGGTGATGCCGACCACGGCGAGGTGCCGCATGTCGTACAGGAGCTCGGCCCCGGCGTGCCGCATCCGGCCGCCGCCGACGCCGAAGACCTTGATCCCGGGCTCGATATCGCGCATCGCGCCGATCAGGCTGGCGCCGTGCAGGTCGCCGGAGGCTTCGCCGGCGACCACCAGGATCGTCGGCGACGCCGCGCCGCGATCCTGCCCCCGCCCATCTGGCTGCGAATCCCGTGGCATTTGCCGATTCTAGGCCGCTGGATCGCCCCGATCGACCCGTTCGACGACGTCATCGCCCCAACCCCGCACGCGCCCTTCGATTGGCGAGGACAAGAGGCCAGCCGCGGCGTTGCGCTCGCCGCCGGGAGGCCGGCCGCACCGTGCTATCCTTCTTCGAGTCCCGCCCGCCCGTAACGCGCGTCGCGGGCTTTCTTTCGCAGCGGCGCCCAGCGCCCGGCTCGATGCACATCTGCCTGGATTTCCGCCCCGCCTTGCGCCAGGGAACCGGGGTCGGAACCTACATCCACAACCTGGTGCTCGCTTTGGGCCGAGAGTTTCCCGCCGACACCTACACGGCCTTCTCCGCCTCGTGGAAGCACCGGCTCAACGGCCTGGCGGCGGCCTCGCCGGTGACCGTCTCCGACTGGAAGATCCCGGTTCGGGCACTCGACTGGGCCTGGCATCGGTGGCGCTGGCCGCCCATCGAGGGGCTGGTCGGCGCCGTCGACGTCGCCCACTCGCCGTCGCCGATGCTGCTGCCGGCGCGCCGCGCCAAGACGGTCATCAGCATCTTCGACTGCCATTTCCTCCGCTGCCCCGACGACGTCTTCGGACCGGTGCGACGCGACTACGTGCCGCTGGCCCGGCGCTCGGCGCAGCTCGCCGACGCCATCGCCGTCGGCTCGCGATCGGCGGCCGACGAGGTACAGGAGCTGCTCGGCGTGCCGCCGGAGAAGATCGAGATCACGCCGCTGGGCGTCCACGAGCGCTTTTTTTCGGCCGTCCCGGCCGGCGCGAACCTGCTGGAAGCTCACGGGCTGGACGCGCCGTTCCTGCTGTTCGCCGGCCGGCGCGAGCGCCGCAAGGACCTCGGCACGCTGCTGCGGGCCGTGGAGCTGCTGGCGGCCGGCGGCGATCCCGTACGGCTCGCCCTGGTCGGCCTCGACGCGCCAGGCTGGGAAGAGACCTGGGCGGCGGCGCCGGAGGGCGCCCGCCGGCTCACCCGGGTGATCCCCCACCAGCCGGTGGAGGTCCTCGCCGGCCTGTACGCCGCGGCGGCGGCCGTGGTGATGCCGTCGCGGTGGGAGGGGTTCGGCCTTCCCGGCCTCGAGGCGATGGCCGCCGGCACCCCGGTGGTCGCCTCCCGGGTCGGCTCGCTGCCCGAGGTGCTCGCCGACGCGGCGCTGTTCGTGCCCACCGGCGACCCCGAGGCGCTCGCCGAGGCCTGCCGGCGCGCCCTCACCGACACCGAGCTGCGGGAGCAGTTGCGGCGGCGCGGCCGGGCGCGGGCGGCCGAGTTCCGGTGGAGCGACACGGCGCGCCGCACCCACGAGCTCTACCGGCGCCTGACGGGCTAGTTTGATGGGTTCGGCGTTGGCCACCGAGATCGCCTTTCGGAGCAGGCCCTTGCGGATCGGGATCGAAATCCTTTGATGGGCTCGGTGCCGCTGGTGAAGACTGGGTTCGGCATGACACAGAGCTGTCCTCGGAGCGGGCCCTTGCGGATCGGGATTGATGCGCGCGAGCTTAGCGGTCAGCCCACGGGGGTGGGTCGTGTCGTCGCTGGGCTGCTTACGGCGTGGCCCGAGGACGACGAGCTGCTTCTGTACAGCCGCCGGCCGCTGCCATGGGAGTACCTCGGGGGGCGGCGGCGCAGCCGCGTCATCCCCGGCCCCCGGCGGCTGCCGGGCTCGGTCTGGGAGCAGACGCTGCTGCCGCGGCGGCTGCGGGGCGACCGGGTCGCGGCGCTCTTCTCACCCGCCTACAGCATGCCGGTGCTCGCGCCCTGTGGCGTCGTCGTCGGCATGCACGACTGCGC
>DASWHK010000107.1:0-13703 GCA_036398215.1 Acidobacteriota bacterium
CGAAGACGTGCACCAGCCGGCCGGGCTCCCGATAGGGAAGCGGTCGCAGCAGCACCGCCTCGACGATCGTGAAGATCGCCGTATTGGCGCCGATCCCGAGCGCCAGCGTGACGACCGCCGCCGCCGTGAAGCCCGGCTGCAGGCGCAGCGAGCGGACGCCGTAGCGCAGGTCGCGCCCCGCCTGGGCCAGCGACTGGACGAGGCTCGGCCGGGCGGCGGCGGTGAACGCCGTGAGACGCCGGCGTGTGGCGCCGCCGCTTCCGGCGGCCGGCGGCGCCGCGGGCACGGCTTCGATGCCTTCGCCGCCCCGCATCGGATCCCGCCGGCCACGACGCCGCACGAGCCAGGGCAACGAGGTCACCGCCTGCCGCCAGTACCACGCGTGGGCGCGCAGCCAGCCGCGCTCGGGAACCGCGTGCCGGCGATACTCTTCGTCGAGGTCACCCATCATCGCGTCGCGATCGTCGCTCGACAGGGATCGCTGCAGGAGCCAGCGGGCGAGACGCGGCGGCCGGCTCAATCGTGGCCGTGATCGCCTCGGCCGGCTCATGCCTTGCCCCGTGGCCGAGGCTGGCTCATGCTCGGCCGTCGTCGCGGCGGTCGGCTCACGCCTTGCCCTCGTCGCGGCGCAGGTCGAGGCCCGCCCACAGCCGATCCTGCACGGCCCGCGCCTTTTCCAGGACGTCGACGCCGCCTTTCGTCAGCGTGAAGAACTTGCGCGCCCGCCCGTCGCGCTCCGGCGACGTATCGCCCGCCTGCGTCCGCACGTGACCTTTCTCACGCAGCCGCTCGAGCGTCGCGTACACGGCTCCGATCGCCACGTGGCGCCCGCTGCACGCCTCGATCTCCCGGCGGATGCGCATCCCGTAGGCGCCGTCGCCCAGCCGCGCGACCGCCAGCAGCACCATCTGCTCGAACTCGCCGAGATACTTGCCTCTGGACATGGCATATATTTCTACAAACTAGAAAAACATTTGTCAAGCGACTTTCCTCCGACATGCCTCCGAGAGCTCGATCGCACTGACGATGGGTGCTAGGTGGGAGACGCCTCCCGGCCCGGAGACTCGCTCACGGATCATCGCGCACGGGAACGGTGAGCCGGTAGCGCTTCACCATGATCGTCCCCATTTCGTCCTCGACGTGCACCAGCACGAGGTCGTCGCGGAAGAAAGGCTGGAACAGACGGCCGGCCGGGCGGATCACCTCGCCCAGGAAGTTGCCTTCAAGGTCGAAAAGGTCCCAGGCGCGCTCGGGCTCATAGCAGGGCTCGTACGATGGCCCGCGATCCTCGTAGACCTCGTCGCATGGTCCCTCCACCCGGCGGCTCGGACCTTCGCGCACGACCAGCACGTGACTGCTCTGGGTCGGCGAGAACAGGTAGTAGGCGGGCTTGTGATCCGGGATCGGCGGTCCGTTCCAGTTCCAATCGGGATCGTTGCGCCGCATCGAACCGGTCGTCCATCGCTTCGCATGCTCGGCTTCTTCGGCGCTGATCGGAACGGGGTCCCAGAACTTCTCGACGCGCGTGATGCCGCCGTTGGGGTAGTGGATCTCGAAGTGATAGGCGTCGTTGACGCCGACGATCCAGGCGCCGGCGGGCGAGAACGCCGATATCTGGCCGGGACCGTAAGGAACGCGCGACGTCGTCCGCTCGCCGGTGAGCTCGAGGCGATCGAACTCGAGCTCGGGCATGGGCATGAGATCACCAATGGCTCCCTCGGGACCGACTTGCTGCATTCCGCGTTTCCAGGTGGTCGGGTCCGAGGGGTCGTCGCGAACGGTCAGGCGTGTGTAGAAGGCACCGTCGAGCGCCTTGATGAGCGGCCCCGAAAACACCCGTGCCCCTCCGGGCCCGCTCCAGGTGTCCACGTGGTTGCCCTCGCGGTCATAGATGTTGACGCGTGCGTTGCCTGAGACCTCGTGAACATAGATACGGCCGGCATCATCGGTGTACACACCTGTGGGCGACATGTACTCGCCCGGGCCTTGGCCGGCGCGGCCGATGGTGCGCAGGTAGATTCCGGCGTAGTCATAGACGCGCACTGCCGGGGCCTGGAAGTCGATCACGTAGATCTCGTCGCCGGTGGCCCAGAGGCCGCCGATCGACCCGAGCATGTACTCGGGAGGGCCGGTCTCCACGCCGATGGAGGCTTGCTCGACGAGCGTCGCGGGCCCTCCCCACACCGACCCGGATTCATTGACGACGGTGGTGATGTCGCCTTCAGCGGTGACGGTGCCGACCCAGGCACCGTCGGCGTTGGAGGGAGCCTCGCCGGAGCACGCCGACGCGAGCATCGTGTAGCTCACGAAGGAGGCGAGCAAGAACGAGATTTCGCGAAGCTTCATGGGGCGACCTCCGGGTTTGCAGTCCGCGTACGCGCTTCGTCAGCGAAGCATAACCGTCGACCGCGGGGGCGTTCCAGGCGGGGCGTCGCCGGCCGTCGTTGGTCGCCGCATCGCAGCCCGTAGGCGCTGCCCCGTGGCATTGGCCGGATGCGGCCGTCGTGTACCTGCCGAGCATTCGCAGGTACCCTTGGTGGCCACGCGAGAGCCCCTGAGCCCGGGGTTTGCGCGAGGTCACAGCACATCCAGGCAGTGGAGGGCATTTCATGCACGCACGCTCGTCGTTTCGATCCGTTGGTGTTGCCGTCACAATCATCCTCGTTGGCATCTGCGTTGGCGCCGGCTTGGCGTGCGCGCCGGCCGCCATGCCCCCGGTCGATGAGACGGCGCAGCCCGCCGATGATGCCCGGCCCCCATGGGAGTGGACCGACGAGGAGGTTCGCGCCCGGGTCGAGCCGGTGCGGGCGGGGCGCGACCTGACGCCCTCGACCTGGCCCGGCGGGGCGCGCGTCGCGGTGCTGCTCTCCTTCGACGTCGACAACGAGACGATCGAGGGGCTCCGGCAGGGCAGCATCGGGCCGCTTTCGCAGGGCGAGTACGGCTCGCGGGTGGCGGTGCCGCGGATCGTCGAGCTCCTCGACGCCGAGGGCGTGCCGGCGACGTTCTTCTTTCCCGCATGGAGCCTGAAGCTGGCGCCGCAGCAGGCGGCCGTCATCCAGGCATCGGGGCGCCACGAGATCGGCGTGCACGGCTGGATCCATGAGAGCAACACGTCCCTCGATGAGGCCACCGAGCGGCGGCTCCTCGAGCAGGCGGTCGACGCCATCGAAGAGATCGCCGGCGTCCGTCCGGTCGGCTACCGGGCGCCATCGTGGAACTTCAGCCCCAACACGCTGGCCATCGTCCGCGACATAGGGTTCCTCTACGAGAGCTCGCTGATGGCCGACGATCGACCCTACGAGCTGCTCGCCGACGGCGAGCCCACGGGGATAGTGGAGCTCCCGGTCGAATGGATCCTCGACGACGCGCCGCTGTTCGATCCGCTCGGCAGCCGCTACAGCCCGCCTCGCGAGGTCATGCAAGTGTGGATCGACGAGTTCGACGGCGCCTGGGAGGAGCGCACGATGCTCTTGCTGACGATGCACCCCCACATCACCGGCCACCGCTCCCGCATCGTCGCCCTGAAGGGGCTGATCGACCACATCCAGGCGAAGGGCGGCGCCTGGTTCGCGACCCACGAGCAGGCTGCACGTTGGGTTCGGGATCAGGCTGGGATGGGCGGGTAGGTCGAGGCTTCTCGATCCGCGAGCGCCAACCCCTCCAGCCGAATCGGCGACCTCTGCGACCGCACGACGAACAGGGGGTTGGGCCCTTCTCGTGTCATTCGATTCGGTAGCGGACCGCCACGTTCTCCTCGTCCTCGTTCGGCTGCACGGTCCAGATCCAGTCGCTGTGCAGCGCCGAAACCCAGGTCTCGTTGGGCAGCTCGACGCTGCCGAGGAAGGTGCCTTCCTCGTCGAACGCGTCGAGCGTCGGCAGCTGCCACCAGTCGAACGACGGGCGAGGGTCGTCGGCCGGACGGGGTGGTCGATTGCGGTCGTGGGCCTCCGCGTAACGGCGCACCCAGATCGTGCCGTCGACGCCGGCGTGCAGGTCCATGAACGCCGGTTTGGTGTCGGGGATCGGCGTGTAATCGGGCGGATCGTCGCCACGCTCGCGAGCGTTGTTGGTGAAGTACTGCACCCAGGCTTCCCACTCGGCCTTCTCCTCTGGCTTAAGCGGCACCGGCTCCCACGGATGGGTTACCTCGAACAGCGTCTCGCCGTCTCCCTGGACCGTGAACGAGTAGGTCGCGTTGTGGCCGACGACGAGGTGCCCGGTGGTGGCAAAGGTGTGCAGCACCCGGGTCGCGAAGTTGCTCAGGCGTCCCTCCCGGGTGGCGAAGACGAAGCCGGGCGTGTCGGCTTCGTCGTCGGGAACCGTGATTTTGCCCAGGCGCTCGCCGCTGGGCGAGACCTTGAAGTAGGCCCGTGGCGGAAACTGTCCTGCTACCGCGTTCTCGCGGTCGACGTTGTACATGTACAGGTTGCCCTCACGATCGACGCGCAGCGTCGAGCCGGAGTAGTAGCCGCCATCACCGGCGGAGAAGCTCCTGACATACGTGCCGTCGGGCGCAAAGACGGTGATCCGGTTGTTGCCGCTATCCCAAATCGCGACGTCGCGGTCGGGCAGCAAGACCATTCCCTGGACGCGCGTGTACTCGCCGGGCCCCTCGCCGCCTCGGCCGATGTCATGCATGTAGACGCCCTCGGCGTCGTATCGGCGGATGATCGGTACCTGAGAGTCGAGGATGACCACCGTGCCGTCGGGGAGCTGGACGATGGCGCCGATGGTGCCGAACAGGTACTCCTCGGCGCCTTCGGATAGGCCGATACGGAGGTCCTCCACGAGGCGGACCTCTCCCCAGGCGCCGAGCCCATCGGTGTTCGGGCCCTCGCCGCCTCTGCATGCGATCGCGGCCGTCATGGCGGCGACGGCGAGGATCGATGAGACTTTCGCTCGCGTCGTGACGGCTGACGGCGCGCTCCTCATTCCAGGCTGCCCTGAGCAATCCTCTCGTGTTTGCCTCGGATGACACCGGGCTTGCACTGTCGGTGCCGGGAGCTCGGTTTTCATGATCGCTCCGTGATCTCCACCTTGCGCGCTTGCCCCCAGGGCCTTCATTCAAAGGGCTCCTCCAGCCGGTAGCGGACGATCTGCCAGTCGCCTGCCGCGTCCAGCTCGAGCTGGTAGACGTGGTCTTGGTGCGCAGCCTCCCAGAAGCCGCCGGGAATAGCCAGCGTGATCGCGCCCGCGAACAGCCGCTCGCCCGCCGGTGAATAGACGTCGATCGGGTAGTCGTGCGACTCGCTGAACGGCGCCACCCAGGTGTAGAGGAAGGCATAGAGGTGGCCGTGGCCGTCGACGAGGAGGCCTGAGAGCGTCGGCGCGCGATCGGCCATCTCGAGCTCGGAACGCTGGGTGTCCGGATATCGCTCTCGCTGGGCCGATAGAACAGATAGCGCTCGTCCTCGCCGCGGGCGCCGATCCGCAGGTCCTCGATCAGCTCGACGCTCTGCCCCTCGCGATCGGCGGGATCGACCGGTGCATAGCCGACGACCTCCGCCCCTTCGGGCACGGGGATCGTCCAGTCGGCGAACTCGAGCGGCTCGGCGCAACCCAATGTGCTCAGCGCGAGTGTCGCAGCCAAGACAACCCGATGTTGTTCCCCTGGACCTCTTGCCGCCGCGGAATTCACTGGCGATCCGGCGGCGCGATTCTGTAGCGCTTTACCATCATCGGCGTGAAACGCACCATGCTCTCGCGACCATCGAACATGATGGTGGCGGGCTCGAACTCGATCTCGGGCGGGCCGCGCAGCTCGCCGAAGGGTCCGTTTTCGTCGTGCCCCTGCATCCGGGCGTTTTCCCCGACCGGGTCGGCCTCGCTGTACTCCCTCATCTGCACCCAGGGCACCCCGTCGTGCGTGACCACCATCTGGCGGACGCAACAGCGCACGCTGCCCATCGGGTAGTCGGCCAGGAACTCGCCGTCGTTGCTGTAAGCGTTGATGCGTCGGCTGCCGTAGTCGCCGACGAAGATCCTTCCGTCGGCGCCGCCGATCGAGTAGGGGTCGTTGAACTCGCCCGGCCCCTGGCCGGCCTGGCCGAAGCTGAACAGGTGCAGGCCGTCGAAGTCGAAGACGCGCACGGTCGGCACCTGGGTGTCGATGACGTAGATGCGGTCGCCGGTGGCGTAGACGCCGCCGGGCCGGCCGAACATGTACTCGGCGGCACCGGTTTCGACGCCGATCGAGGCCTCCTCGATCAGCCTCGCGCTCCCAACCCACAGAGAGCCGGAGCCGTTGACGATTGTCGTGACGTTGCCCTCGATGGTCACGGTCGGTTGGAATCCACCGCCGGCCACGGTCCCTTCGGGCCCCGCGCAGGCCAAGGGCGACAAGGTGATCGCCCCGGAGAGGGCCACCAGAAGCAGCCAAACGCCGGTGGGCCTCCCGGCAGCCATCCTCAATCCTTGATCAGCATCGACGCATTGCTCAGCTCCCGCCCGTCAGCCGCACGACGAACAGCTTCGGCCACAGCTTGCCGGTCACGAACAGGCGCTCGCCGGCGGCGTCCCAGGCGATGCCGTTGAGGACCGCCTCGGGGTCGGCGGGCCGCTCGCCGGCCAGCAGACCGGAGAAATCGATGCTGTCGACGACCTCGCCGGTGGTCGGCGAGATCTTCAGGACGTGGTCGCGGCGCCAGACGTTGGCGTAGATGAAGCCGTCGATGTGCTCGAGCTCGTTGAGCTCGTCGACCGGGCGCCCGGCGGCGTCGCGCACGATCAGCGTGCGGACGCGGGCCAGCGAGGCGGGGTCGAGAAAGTACAAGCTCGCCGACCCGTCGCTCATGATCAGGTGGTCGGCGTCGGCGGTGAGGCCCCAGCCCTCGGTGGCGTAGCGGAAGTAGTCGACGAGCTGCAAGCTCTCGGCGGCGTAGATGAAGCCGATGTTCGCCCGCCAGGTGAGCTGGTAGATCCGCTCGCCGAAGCGGGCGATGCCCTCGCCGAAGACATCGTCGGGCAGCGGCACGCGCTGCAGGACCTCGCCGGTCTCGAGGGCGACCCTGCGAAGCTCGGAGCGGCCGATACGGCCGGTGCCCTCGTACAGGACGCCGCCTTCGTAGAAGAGCCCCTGCGTATACGCCTGGGGATCGTGCGGATGGACGGCGAGGATCTCGTAGCCGAGCTGCGGCGCGGAGGCCGCCGCGATCGTCGCCCCGCTCGTGGCGGCGTCCGCGGGCGGCCGATGCCCGCCGAGGTAGTTGTGAAACACCAGGCTGCCGAGCCAGACGCTGGCGACCAGCACGCCGATCGCCAGCGCCAGGTCCAGCAGGCGCGGGCGCGACATCAACGAGAGGACATGCAGATCCGCAACCCCTGGGTGCCGTCGAAGCACTGGAACTTGCAGTTGCACCCGAAGCTGGCGAAGTAGCGGCAGCCGCCGGCGGCGGCGCACTCCTCCTTGCAGACGTTGCCGCAGGCGGCATCCAGGTCGTCGGCGTGGGCTTGCTCGTAGACGATGCCGGCGGCCAGCACGGCCAGCAGCACCATCAGCAGCAGGCGCCGAGTGCGTTCGGAAAGCGACATCGTCGTGGCTCCCTCCGGGGAGCGGAGGTGATGGCGGCCAAGCCGTCCGGCACTCATGGTATCCGGTTTGCGGCCAGACGTTCCAGCAGGCGGGCCGCGCGGAGGCCGAACTCATCCTCCTGGGCGGCCAGCCCGCGCAGGAAGGCCTCTGCCGCCTCACGATCGTTGCGGCGCAAATGGTGGTTGGCCAGGTACCAGGTCGACAGCCTCGCCAGCGCCTCGGGAGAGGCGCCGGCGCCGCGGGTGAGCTCCGCCTCCACCTCCGGATCGGTATCCCCGCTCAGGTAACGGGCGACGCCCAGGAAGGCTGAGAGGCGCGGGGCCTCGGGGCGGGCCGCGAGCTGCCCGCGGAAGAGCTCGACGGCCTCCGGGTAGCGCCCGGTGACGACCAGCTCCAGCCCGGCGCGCTCGGCGGGGACGTTCGTGGCGGTGGAGGCGACCGGGGTGTCGCCGAACAGAAAGCCGAGGAGCTCGCGGTCGGGAGGGGCGGTCGTCGCCAGGCTCGCCAGCCCCGGCGCGGGACCTGCGTCGATGCTCGGCGCCGGTGCGAGGGCCGGGTCGGACGCCGCGGTCGGCGCCGGCGGGCCGCCGCCACGGGCGGCCGACCACCACAGCAAGCCGGTGAGCGCCGCCACCACGGCGATCGAGGCGGCAATCAGCGCGACCCGACGACGTTGGCTGCGGCGCTTCTTGCCCCCCAGCTTCAGCGCCAGCATCGCCCAGAGCAGGTCGCCGCACTCCTGGCACGACAGGCAGTGACCGACGATCGCGTCGGTCTCCGGGCCTCCGGCCGTCCCGTGCGCGACCTCCAGCAATCTCTCGATGTCGACGTGACCGTTCACTTCGCGCTTTCTCCCGGCGCCCGACACTCCGCTTCTATAGAGAACAACCGCCTGATCGCCGTTTTTTCTAAGCCCTGGGCGAAAATCTTCGCAGCCCGCCCGACCTTCACAACGGGTCGCGAAACGAGCCGGCGCCAGGGTCGCGAGGACAAGGCGCGCCGCGTCGCCCCTGACCGTGCGTGGCCGGGCGGATCGTCGCTTGGGGCTCAGGCCAATCGCCCGAACGAGACCCGGCGAGCCACGACCGTGAATCCGCAGCCTACCAGCGGAGCTTAAGACCCGCGCCCAGGCGGAGGAAGGAGGCGTCGAGCCGGGCCGGCTGCAGGTCCATCCGCTCCTGGATGACCTCGATCGACTCGGGGCTGATCAATTCGTCGAAGTTCAGGATGCGCGTGACGCGCACATGCGATGCCGATGACGGCGCGTAGAAGTAGCGGCCGTCGAACACCACGGCGAGGGGTCCGTGCAGGGCGACCACCAACTCGCCGCCGGCGTTGAAACCGAGCGTCGTGCGCGGCTGCACGGCGACCTCCACGACGCTCTCCTCCAAAAACAGCACCGAGTGGCCGCCGAGCCAGAGCCTCGTGTAGCCGAGGGCCTGCGCCTCGCCGCCCGTCCGAAAGATGCTCGGTCCGCCGGAAACCACCGCGCCGACCGGCCCCTCGCCGATGCGCAGCGCGGCGTTGGCCGAGACCGAGAGGCTGCGCAGGGCGCCCTCGGTGTCCGGCCAGTCCTGGGCGCGCTGGTAGACGTACTCCCGCGGCTGGAAGTCGGGAGGCTGCAGGGCGACGTACGTGAGGAGGACCTCGTAGGGCGTGTTGGCGCCCCCGAAAGGCGATTCGAAGCGGTTGACGAGGACCTGGACGCCGTAGCGCGGGCGCGGGAAGAAACCGGCGGTGATGCCGAAGCCCGTCGCCCGATCGAGCGACAGGGCGACGGTCTGCCCGGCGCTCCCGGAGTGCTCGCCGGGGTCGAACGGCGGCGCGAAGCTCGTCGAGTACGTCCCGTCCTGGCGGGGCGAGCTCGAGACGAAGGCAACGGAGACCTCGAAACGAGGCTTGTCGTTCGCCGCGCCCTGGGCGTGGACTGCACCCGGCGCCAGTGCGGCGATACCGAACAGAATGCCCCCGACGACGAGCTTGTTCATCCGAGGACTCCTAGCCCCGATGGGGAGGGTGCGCACCATCTATAGTGTACGCCCTGCAGCGTGGTCGCGGGTGGCGCCGGCAACGCCGGGTCACTGCGAGCTGGCACCGTGCGGGGTGGAGTGGCACTGTTGCGTGGTTCAGCTCACCGTCTCGGTAGCCGAGGGCGTGAAGCCGGCGGCAGGCGGTCCCCAAAAGCGGCAGGAGAAGCGACGATGCGGACGAGAGTGCTGTTGGCGGCGGCTTTGACCTTCATGGTGGTCCTCCCCGGCGCCGCGAGCGCCCAGCAGGCGCTGCCGCTGGGGTCGGTGACCCGCGGCCAGATGGACTCCGCGGGCGCCGCTGAGTATACGTTCAACGCCGACAGCGCCGGCATGTTGACGGTCGCAGTGCGCGGCCAGGGCGGCGTCGACCTGGTCATCGTGGTGACGGACTCGCTGGGCCAGGCGCTGCCGGACGGGCGGGTCGACTCGGACCTGGGCGGCGACACCGGCGCCGAGCAGCTCGTCGCGACCTTGCGCAGCCCTGGTGAGTACCGCGTCCGCGTCGAGACCTTCGGCTCGGGGAGCGGCTCGTTCGACATCGCGGCGAGCTGGATGTCGTTCCCCTCGGTCGCCGTCGCCCCCGATCCGGACGGGCTGCCGACCGCCGCCACCGCGTTGACGCCGGGCACGCCGATCAACGATTCGATCGACCCCGCGGCCGGCGACATGTGGGACTGGTTCGTGATCACCGCCGACGGCAACAGCGTCATCACGGTGGTCACCAGCGCCGCCGACGGCGATCTCGCCCTGGAGGTGTTCAACGACGGCGCCTTCGGCGAGGCCGTAAACCGCTCGGATCAGGACCTGCAGGGCGTCGCCGGCAACGAGTCGATCACGGTGCAAGCGAGCGCCGGGCAGACGTACTACTTCAAGGTGTCGCCGGTCTTCAGCCAGGGTCGGATCGAGTACCAGATCCGCGTCGGCGTGATGTGAGGACCTGCCCCGGACGACCGGCGAGGGACGCTGTGATCGGCAGAGGGTAGGCCCTCGCCGTGGATGAAGCGGGCTGCGGCCACGGTCGCGTCGTCGATGGTCAACGCCTCGCCGCCGTGAACGACGCCGTGTGCGGCCCAGATCATGGCGCCAGCCCCTTGCCGACCAGCCGCGCCCCGAGCGCCGCCAGATCCGCCGCGAGCTCCGGCGAGCGGAGCACCTCCAGCTCGACCTGCCGTTCGCCGACGTACGACGACACGGCCGCCAGCTCTTCGTCCGCATGGCCGGGATGGCAGGCGACCTCGACCGAGCCTCCCTCCGGCGTCGCTTCGAGGGCGCCGGCAACGAGCGCCCGCAGGCGCTCCCGGGTCAGGTCCTCGCCGAACCAGTCGGTGACGCAATGGTCCTCGCAGTCGACACCGGCGCCGCGCAGGAAGGCGCCGCCAACCGCTCCCCAGCCTCGCGCCGGCAGGCCGAGCCGGCGCGCCAGCTCGCGGTAGACGGGCAGCACCTGCGGCTGGGTGTGGACGTGGTGATGGGTGTCGATGTGGGTGGGCTCGATTCCCCAGGAGCGCAGGGTCTCGAGCTGCCGCGTCCATTCGTCGAGAAGCTCCTCGGCGTCGATGGCCCCGATGCCCTCGCGGCGCCGCGGAAAGCGGCCGTCGTCACGGACGAGCGAGGCGACATCGCGCGGATCCGAGATTGGCGCGCCGCCGGTGAGCTGCAGGTGCACGCCGATGCGGCCGCGCAGCTCGGCGGCGTGGGCGCCCACCCGCTCGGCGGCACCGGAGACGCAAACCATCGCCGAGGTTGTCCCGACGACTCCGTAGTTGACGGCGTCGATGATGCCCCGGCAGATCCCGTCGGTGAGCCCGAAGTCGTCGGCGTTGAAACGCACGGCCCTAGCGGCTTTGTCGACCATGGTCGGGCAAGCGTAGCAGCCCGCCGTTGGTCCGGCGCTGTCCGTGGGAGCGGCACGGCGATCTCTCCGGAGCAGCGGTCGGCAGCGGCGAAGGCAGCGCCCGGGCGGTGTCCTGATCGGCAGGACGGAACCGGGGGCGTACGTCAGACTTGTGAGATGAGGTCACCGGGCGAGGGGATTGGCGCAAGCGCCGGCCGTTTGAACCGGCGATCCCCGCGACCTACCATGAGGCCGTCGGTTTCCCTCGGCGGCCGCACCCCCGGCCGCCCGCGATCGGAGGCGTTCCCATGATCGTCCGCTGCGCCCTGGCGTCGGGCCTCCTCGCTTCTCTCACGCTGGCGCCCGGATGGACGATGGGGCCGCCGGCGGCGGCGACGAAGTCGCCGGCCAGCACGACGGCCATGTCGCTTCCGGCGATGCCGGCCCCGGCAGCGTCATTCGGCGCCGCGGCGGTGGCCGGCCGGCCGGCGCCGGCGCCGCAGCAGGAGCCGGCCGCCGTCCCCCGCGCCATCCGCCGCGACGTGCCGCTGACCAACGCGATCCGGGGCGCCATGGCCGCCGGCACCCGCGACTTCAGCGGCCGCCCGGGGCCGGCGTACTGGCAGCTCCAGGCCGACTACACGATCGCCGCCCGCCTCGATCCGGCCAGCCAGACGATCACCGGGGACGAGACCATCGTGCTGCACAACAACAGCCCCGACGAGCTCTCCGAGATCGTCCTCCGGCTGGACCACAACATCTTCCGGGCCACGGTGCCGCGCGGCTTCTCGGTGCCCGCGGAGACCACCGAAGGGATGGTCGTCACGCGCTTGTGGGTCGACGGGCAGGCGGTGGACCTGGGCGCGCCGGCGGCCCGCGGTCCGCGGCGGCTGGGTGTGACGGGGCTCGACCAGACGGTGGCCAGCATCTCGCTGGCGACGCCGATCGCGCCACGGTCGACGGCGCGGCTCGAGATCGAGTGGCGCACCAAGCTGCCGGGCGGTCCGGACGGCCGCGGCCACCGGATGACCCAGCGCTGGGACGACACCTTGTTCCAGCCGACCCAGTGGTACCCGCGGATCGCCAAGTACGACGACCTGCGCGGATGGGACACCAGCGTCTACCTCGGCCCGGCGGAGTTCTACAACAACTTCGGCCGCTTCGACGTGCGGATCGACGTGCCGGCCGGCTGGATCGTCAGCGGCACCGGCGTCCTGCAAAACCCCGAGGAGGTGCTCACCGCGGCGGCCCGCGAGCGGCTCTCCCGGGTCCTTGACGCCGACCAGATCACCACGATCGTCGGCCCCGACGAGGTCGGCCCCGGGCGGGCCACGGCGCCCGGCGAGAGGCTGGTCTGGCACTTCGTCGCCGACATGGTCAACGACTTCGCCTGGGCGACGGCCGAAAAGTTCGTTTGGCAGGCGACCCGGGCGACGATCCCCGGGAAGGGGCCGATACCGATCCACATGGTCTTTCTCCCCGAGCGCGCCAACCTGTTCGCCAACGCCGGCCCGATCAGCCGCCACGCGTTGGAGTTCTACTCCGACCTCTGGGTCCCGTACCCGTTCCCCCAACTGACCCTGCAGGACGGGCCGAGCGCCGGCATGGAGTACCCGATGGTCATCAACTCCAACCAGGGCGCCGCCGATCACGAGGTCGCGCACCAGTGGTGGCCGATGATGGTCGGCACCAACGAGACCTGGTACGGATGGATGGACGAGGGCTTCGACCAGTACATGAACATCCTGTCGGCCGCCCACTGGCGGGATACCGAGCCCGACCTCGACGGGCTGGGGCAGAGCTACGGCCGCATCAGCGGCGACGAGTCGGAGCCGCCGATGATGTGGGCCGCCAACTACGGCGGCCCGATGTACGGCTTCCAGACCTACAGCAAGACGCCGCTGATGCTCTCGATGCTCGGCGGGATCGTCGGCGACCAGGCGGTGCAGCGCGCCATCGCCGGCTACGCCGAGGCCTGGAGCTTCAAGCACCCGTCGCCCTGGGACTTCGTCTTCTTCATGAACGACGCCCTGGGGCAGGACCTCGGCTGGTTCTGGTACTACTGGCTGTGGACCACCGAGTCCGTCGACGGGTCGATTGACGAGGCGGTGACCTCGGGGTCGCGAACCATGGTGACCGTCCGCCAGGACGGCCAGATGCCCTCGCCGGTGGTGCTCGAGGTTCGTTTCGCGCGCAGCGGGCCGGCCATCGATCCGCTGCCCAACGCCCGGATGGTCGACGCCACGACGGCGGTCGTCACCTGGCCGGTCGACGTCTGGTTCGACGGCAGCCGCACCTTCACCGC
>DASWHK010000108.1:0-5472 GCA_036398215.1 Acidobacteriota bacterium
GGCGCCGAGGTCGTCCACGCTCGGGACGGCGAGCAGGCCCTCCAGCTGCTGTCGCAACGGCCCGTCGATGGGGTGATCACCGGGCTGCGGCTGCGGGGCATGGACGGCCTGACGCTCCTCAAGCGCATCCAGGAGACCAACGAGCACCTGCCGGTGATCCTGGTGACCGCCTACGGGACCGTCGCCGCCGCGGTGCAGGCGATGAAGGCGGGCGCCTTCGACTTCATCGAGAAGCCGTTCGACCAGGACGGCATCCGCCGCACCGTACAGAAGGCCCTGGCGGTGACCCGGCTGGTGGCCGAGAACCGCGTCCTGAGGGAGGAGCTCGAGCGCCAGTACGACTTCTCGGCGATCATCGGCACCTCGCCGCAGGTGGTCGCGATCATGCGGCTGGCGGGTGACGTCGCGGTCACCAACGCGACGGCGCTGATCGCCGGCGAGAGCGGCACCGGCAAGGAGCTGCTCGCCCGCGCCATCCACTACAACAGCCGTCGGGCCGGCCATCCGTTCGTGGCGATCAACTGCGCGACGCTGCCCGAGAACTTGCTGGAGAGCGAGCTGTTCGGCTACGAGCCCGGCGCCTTCACCAGCGCCGAGAAGCGCAAGAAGGGACGCTTCGAGCTCGCCGAGGGCGGCACGCTGTTCCTCGACGAGATCGGCGAGATGAGCCTCGGGGTCCAGGTCAAGCTGCTGCGCGTCCTCGAGCAGCGGGAGTTCTCGCGGCTGGGGGGGACCGAGACGCTGCGCGCCGACGTGCGGCTGATCACCGCCACCAACCAGGACCTGGCGGAGCTCGTCCGCAACAAGGAGTTCCGCGAGGACCTCTACTACCGGATCAACGTGTTTCCGATCACGATCCCGGCGCTGCGCGAGCGAACCCAGGACATCCTGCCGCTAGCGCGGCACTTCCTGCGCGAGCTCATGGAGCGCACCGGAAAGGTGGTCACCAACATCCAGCCTGAGGCCCGGCGGATCCTGCTGAACTACAGCTGGCCCGGCAACGTCCGCGAGCTGAAGAACGTCCTCGAGCGGGCCGTCATCCTCACCCAGGACAGCTCCATCGGCCCCGAGCACCTGCCCGTTCGCCTGCAGCAGGAGCGTGCCGTGCTGGCCGACGTCGCCGTGTCTTTGCCGCCGCAGGGGCTGTCGCTCGCCGACGTCGAGCGGTCGCTGCTCGAGCAAGCCCTCGAGCGGAGCCGCTACAACAAGAGCCGCGCGGCGCGCCTGCTCGGGCTGTCGCGCGCCAAGCTGCGCTACCGGCTCAAGAAGCACGGGCTGGACGCGGCCTGAGTACTCGATCCAGACCCTGAACGATAGCAGCCATCTTGGACCATATGAGCCATATCGACCAGAAGCCCTGGTCCTACAGGGGTTTCCGGGGGCCTGGGGCCGGTTCCCCGCGAATGGCGGCTGATATGAGCCAATCGGCCCCCGAGGCCCTGGAGAGCGCCTCCAGATTCCCCGCAAACCCGTGCCAGCAGCGGGTTTGCGGGCAGCGAAAAACGGCCTCTTGGCACGGGCATTGCAACACTGATCCGCCAGCAACAGCCGGGGGGCAAGGGGCGGCCCGGCGACTCTCACGGGGGAGGCAAGAAGATGTCGGTACAAAGCGCATACCTCGACGAGGCCCCACTGCCGATTCCGGCCTCGGTGTTCGAGGGGCACGGCGACGAGCAGTGGGTTGACGACGAAGCGTACCGCGAGCTGTTCGTCTCGGTCATCGAGCTCGCGATCAAGGACTACGAGTTCCTGCACCGGATCCGCCGGCAGAACCAGCTGACTCCGTCGGAGCGCAAGAAGCTGCGCGGGCTCACCGAGGACGGCGATCCCGAGGAGTTCTTCGCCAGCCACTGGTTCGAGGACATTTGCCGGATGATCGGCGTGCATCCCGAGGTCATCCGCGAGAACCTCGGGGCCATGGTCTGAGCGACGCCCTCCGTCGCCACATGGGAATCTAGCAGGCCTAGCAGCGCGGGAGCGACGATCGTCGCTCCCGCGCTTTCATTTGCCGGCGCGCAACAGCTCGGCGAGCGCCTGAAGCGCCAGCCCCACGGCGTGCAACCGCCGCGGCGGCAACCCGTCGAGGGCGCTGACGATCGCTGCCTGGTCGATTGCGGCGGCTTCCTGCAGCGTTCGCCCGGCCAGCATCTCGGTCAGCGCCGACGCCGCAGCGATGGTCGCCGCACAGCCGTAGGCCTTGAACCGTACGGCGGCGATCCGCGACACGGCCGCCCCGGCGCCATGATCGCCCCGCTCCAGCTTGACGGCGAGCCGCAGCAGGTCACCGCAGGTCGCGTCGTGAACGATGGCGACGGCGTCGGGGCTCTCGAGGTCGCCGAGGTTGCGCGGTCGTTCGTAGTGGTCGAGAAACGTCGCCGAGTAGTCGCTCACGGGCGGATCTTCGCCCGAAACCGCCCCCGCCGCGACCCCGTACAGTACCATTGGACGGCCGGCGAGCATTCCGCCGCCGAGCCCGCCACGCCACCGCACGCGATTCCCGCTATGGGCTCTCCCATCATCGAGATACGGGGCCTGCGCAAGGTCTACAAGGGGCTGTTCGGCGCCAGGATCGAGGCGCTGCGCGGCGTCGACCTGCGGGTCGAGCGTGGCCAGGCGTTCGGACTGCTGGGACCGAACGGCGCCGGCAAGACGACGCTCGTCAAGGCCCTGCTCGGCCTGGTACACCCGACCGCCGGCGATGTCCGGCTGCTGGGGGCCGACGCCGGCACGCCGGCCGCCCGGCGGCGCGTCGGCTACATGCCCGAGCTGCGCAACTATCCGCGATTCCTGACCGCGGCGACATGCCTCGACCTGTTCGGCAGGCTCCACGGGATGCCGGCCGTCCGGCGCCGGCGCCGCACCGGCGAAGTTCTCGAGCAGGTCGACCTGGCACAGTGGCGCGACCACAAGGTGGGCGGCTTCTCCAAGGGCATGAAACAGCGCCTGGCCCTGGCCCAGGCGCTGCTCAACGAGCCCGAGGTGCTGTTTCTCGACGAGCCCGCCGAGGGGATCGACCCGCTCGGCCGGGTCGTCGTGCGCAACATCCTGCGCGGGGTTCGCGAGCGCGGCACGACGCTGTTCATGAACTCGCACCTGCTGACCGAGGTGGAGATGGTGTGCGACGAGGTCGCCATCCTGCACGGCGGCGTGGTCGTCGAGTCCGGGGTGCTCGCCCGGCTGACGTCGCGCGAGCGCCAGTACCGGATCACGGTGGCGGCGGGCGCCGAGCGGGTCCCCGGGTCGCTGGCATCGATGGCGCACGCGGTCGAGCCGGCCGCCGCGCCGGCCGGCCTTGCGGCCTGGAACCTGACCGTCCAGGACCGCGGGGAGCTCAACGCGGCGCTGGACCGGCTGCGACGCGACGGGGTCCTGATCGACGCCGTCGAGCCGGTGCGCAGCAGCCTCGAGGAAGTTTTCCTGCGCGCCGTCGCCGGTGCCGCCGGGAGCGACGGCCGCGAATCGCCCGATGACGACCGCGAGCCGCGGCCCGCAAGCGTCGAGGTGGGACCTTGAGCGCGGCGCTCGATCAGGTGCCCGCAGGGGCCACGCCCGGGGCGCCGCGGCTGACGTTGAGCCAGCTCGGCGGCCTGCTGTCGTACACCCTGCGCGAGTCGCTGTACCGCTGGACACTGATCACCTACGCGCTGGGGATCACCTTCTTCCTGCTGCTGCTTGCCACCGCCGTCAACCTCGACATCGTCGAGGGCACGCTGGCCTCGGCGCGCCTCTTCGGCCAGGACCTCGAGATCGGCGAGATGGGGATCCGCATCAGCGACGTCGTCCGCACCTTCCAGGTGGTGGTGATCACCTTGCTGTACGTCGTCGGCGTCGCCCTCGCCCTGTTCCTCGCCGCCGACCACATCCCGTCGATCGCCCGCGAAGGCTGGGCCGACCTGCTGCTGGCCCAGCCGATCTCGCGAACGACGCTGCTGCTGGGAAGGGCGCTCGGCTCGCTGGCCGTCGTCGGGCTCGGGGTCGCCTACCTGGTCGCCGGGAGCTGGGTCGTATTGCGCTGGAAGACCGGCTTCGGCAGCGCCGGCTTCCTGCTCGCCGGTCTGATCATCCTGTTCGCCTTCGCGGCCTGTTACACGGCGACGATGCTGGTCGGCATCGTCACCGGCAACGGCCCGGTGGCCGGCATGATCGGCCTGTTCGTCTGGGTGGCTGGCCACGTGATCTACCCCTTCCACCGTTTCCCAGAGTGGCGCGCCGCGCTGGGCTCCGGCTGGCCGCGGCAGCTTGCAGTCGCGCTGTCCGAGGGCCTCTACTGGTTGCTGCCCAAGAACCAGGGCCTAGGGCAGCTGGCGGTGGGCGCGGCGCGCGGGGAATCGCTATCGATGGAGCCGGTCCTGTACTCTTTGCCTTTCATGGGCCTGTGCTTGTTGCTTGCCTGCTGGTGGTTCGCGCGGCGCGACTACTGAGCCGGCGCCGCGACCGCGCGGCAGGCAAAC
Source organism: Acidobacteriota bacterium (assembly GCA_036398215.1). Taxonomy (GTDB): domain Bacteria; phylum Acidobacteriota; class UBA890; order UBA890; family UBA890; genus DASWHK01. The sequence continues at coordinate 4,452 of DASWHK010000108.1, forward strand.
GGTGGAGGAGAAAAACGATGGTCATGCCCCAACGCGTGCCGCGGCTCTGGCTGCGGATGCTGATCGTGACGGCGGTGGCGGCGCTGCTGGCCTGCACGGCATCGGTGGAGACGGAGGGCGTGACGGCCCAGTCCCTGCCCGACCGGCTCCCGGCCGGCGCCACGGCAGTCGCCTTCGTCGACTACCGGAACATCATCGAGACGATGCCGCCCGAGGACTGGGCCGAGTACGAGGAGATGTTCGAGGACTCGGAGGATTACGAGAGATTCGCGCGCCTCACCGAGGTGATCGGCATCGACCTGCGCGAGGACCTCGGGCAGATGGCGCTGGCGGCGATGCCCGGCGCGGCCGGGGAGGAAGGGAACGCGGTGATCCTGATCTCCGCGACGATGGAGCGCTCGCGCCTGGAATCGACGCTGGCGGGCGTCGAAACGGTCTCCTACGAGGGACAGACGCTGTACCCGCTCCGTGAGGCGTGGGCGGCGATCGAGGAGGCCGGCGGCCAGCCGCAGACGGGCGAGGCGCCGATGGATCTCGGCGACCAGACCGGCTTCCTCGCCATCCTCGACGACCGCACCCTGGGGTTTGGCGGCGAGCAGGGCTTGAAGGCGGCGATCGACGCCGGCGCCGGCCGCGCCGCAAGCCTGGCGGACGATCCGGTCATGAGCGAGCTGCTCGCCGGGATCTCGGACGACAGCCAAGCCTGGTTCGTGGCGAGAAGGGAGAGCTGGCAGGACCAGATGAGCGGGCTCGGCGAATCGGGCGGCATGGTGCCCACCGACGCGCTCTCCAGCATCGAGACCGTCACGATGTCGATGCGCTTCGCCGAGGGAATGCGCCTGCGCTTGGCGGGAATCACCGGCGCCGCCGAGGATGCCCGGCTGCTGGCCGACTCGCTCGGCGCCCTCATCACCATGGGCAAATTGATGATGCAGCAGGAGGAGCCGGAGCTCTTCCAGATCCTCGACCGCGGCATCCGCGTCAGCGCCGAAGACCGGGCGATCGTCATCGAGGCGGACCT
>DASWHK010000109.1:0-1896 GCA_036398215.1 Acidobacteriota bacterium
GAGGCCTTCGCGGAGGCCGGCGTGCGGCTGCCGGTGATCGTCTCGCTGACCGTCGTGGATGCCAGCGGCCGCAACCTCTCGGGCCAGACGCCGGAGGCCTTCTGGAACTCGGTGGCCCACGCCGACCTGCTCGGCGTCGGCATCAATTGCTCGCTGGGCGCCGACCTGATGCGCCCCTACGTCGAGGAGCTCGCCCAGGTCTCGGACGTCTACATCGCCTGCTGGCCCAATGCCGGGCTGCCCAACGAGTTCGGCGGCTACGACGAGACGCCGGAAACGATGGCGGCGCAGCTGCGCGGCTTCGCCGAGGCCGGCTGGCTCAACATCGTCGGCTCCTGTTGCGGCTCGACGCCCGAGCACACGGCGGCGATCGCCGAGGCGGTGGCCGGCTTCGCGCCACGGGTGCCGTCGGCGCCCGAGCCCTACTCGCGCTTCAGCGGCATGGAGCCGCTCACGGTGCGCCCGGACTCCAACCTGATCATGGTCGGCGAGCGCACCAACGTCTCCGGCTCGGCGAAGTTCGCCCGCCTGATCAAGGAGCGGTCCTACGAGGAGGCGGTCGAGGTGGCGCGCCAGCAGGTCGAGGGGGGCGCCAACATCATCGACGTCAACATGGACGAGGGGCTGCTCGACTCCGAGGTCGAGATGACGAGGTTCCTGAACATGATCGCCGCCGAGCCCGACGTCGCTCGCCTGCCGATCATGGTCGACTCGTCGAAGTTCACGGTGCTGGAGGCCGGCCTCAAGTGCCTGCAGGGCAAGTCGATCGCCAACTCGATCAGCCTCAAAGAGGGCGAGGATGCCTTCCGGCAGCAGGCCCGCCTGCTGCGCCGCTACGGCGCCGCGGTCGTGGTCATGGCCTTCGACGAGCAGGGGCAGGCCACCAGCGTCGATCGCAAGCTGGAGATCGTCGAGCGCGCCTACCGGATCCTCACCGAAGAGGTCGGTTTCCCGCCGCAGGACCTGATCTTCGACCCCAACATCCTGACCATCGCCACCGGGATCGAGGAGCACGACGACTACGCGATCAACTTCATCGAGGCGACCCGGCGGATCAAGGAGAAGTTCCCGCTCGTGAAGGTCTCCGGCGGGGTCAGCAACCTGTCGTTCTCGTTCCGCGGCAACGAGCGGCTGCGGCGGGCGATGAACTCGGTGTTCCTCTACCACGCGATCCAGGCGGGCCTCGACCTGGCGATCGTCAACGCCGGGCAGCTCGACGTCTACGAGGACATCCCGAAGGACCTCCGCGACCTGATCGAGGACGTCATCTTCAACCGCGGCGGCGGCGCCACCGAGCGGCTGATCGCCATCGCCCAGGAGCACGTCGAGGAGGAAGAGGACGAGGCCAAGGTGCTCGAGTGGCGCACCCGCACCGTCGAGGAGCGGCTCACCCACGCGCTGGTCAAGGGCATCGCTGACTTCATCGAGGAGGACGTCGAGGAGGCGCGGCAGCGCTTCGACAAGCCGCTGCAGGTCATCGAAGGGCCGCTGATGGACGGCATGAACGTCGTCGGCGATCTGTTCGGCGCCGGCAAGATGTTCCTCCCCCAGGTGGTCAAGTCGGCGCGGGTCATGAAGCGGGCGGTGGCCTACCTGCTGCCCTACCTGGAGGCCGAGAAGCAGGCCTCCGGCGTTACCGAGGCGCAGGCGAAGGTGCTGCTGGCCACGGTCAAGGGCGACGTCCACGACATCGGCAAGAACATCGTCGGCGTGGTGCTCGCCTGCAACGGCTACGACGTCGTCGACCTCGGCGTGATGGTGCCGGCCGACAAGATCCTCGACGCCGCCCGCCAGCAGCGCGCCGACATCATCGGCCTCAGCGGCTTGATCACACCGTCGCTCGACGAGATGGTCCACGTCGCCGACGAGATGCAGCGGCTCGGCTTCACGGTGCCG
>DASWHK010000110.1:0-2274 GCA_036398215.1 Acidobacteriota bacterium
GGCGAGCAGGGTCAGCGGCAGGCCGAGCTTGACGTAGTCGACGAAGCGGTAGCCGCCGGGGCCCATGATCAAAACGTGGGCGGGGTGGGAGATGGGGCTGGCGAAGCTCGCCGACGCGGCGAGCGCCACGGTCATCATCAGCAGCTGCGGGGAGATGTCGAGGTTGGCGGCGGCGGTGAGCGCGATGGGGGCCATAAGCACGACGAGCGCGGCGGTGGGGATCACCTGGGTGCCAAGGACAGTGATCGTGAACAGCGCGGCGACCACGGCGCGCGGCCCCATCTCCCCCACCACCCCGATCATTCCGTCGGCGAGCAGCATGGCGGCGCCGCTCTGCTCGATCGCCGCCCCCATGGGGAGCATTCCGGCGATCAGGAACACCGCCTTCCAGTCGATGGCGCGGTAGGCCTCCTCCATGGTGAGGCATCGCACCAGCACCATGAGAGCCGCCCCCGCCACCGCGGCGATCGAGATTGGCAGCCAGCCCGACATCGCGGCGGCGAGCACCGCGACCATCACGGCGCCCGCTACCGGCGCCTTTTCAAGGCGTGGCGCCTGCGCGGCGCTCTCGTCGAGCACCAGGAAGTCCGGGTCGCGGGCGATCGCTTCCAGATGGCGGCGGTGGCCATAGACCAGCAAGGCGTCGCCGAAGCGCAGCGCCAGCTCGCGCAGCTCGGAGCGGTAGGGACGGCCCTCCCGCCACACCGCCAGGACCGTCAGGCCGTAGCGGTCGCGGAAGCGGAGGTCCTCCAGCGTCTTGCCGGCGATGGTGGTGCGCGGCGAGAGGACGACCTCGGTGACCCCCACCTGCTGCGACTCGAGCTCCTCGACCTGCGCCGGCGTCTGTGCGGAGATCTCCAGATCCTGGAGGCCCGCCAGCACGTCCAGGTCGTTGCGGGAGCCGTGCAGGAGCAGCAGGTCGCCCGCCTCCACGCGCTCCTCCGGGTCGGGCATGATGATCGATTCGTCGCCCCGCAGGATCGCCGCCACGGTGAGCCCGAAGGCGTTTCCCAGCCGGCTCTCCGCCAGGCCGCGCCCCTCGAGCACCGAGCCTTTGGGCACCCGCACCGGCAGCAGCTCGACGTCGAGGGGGTAGTCGGCCTCCACCTCGGTCGTCGACAACGGGCGCAACCCTTCCACGACGCCCTCGTCGACCAAGGCCTCCAGGGCGTCCCGCTGCCCTTGCAGAAGGATGTAGTCGCCGGCCTCCAGGCGCCGGCGATGCAGGTCGTTGAGCGCCAGATCGCCGCCGTGCCGCACCGCCAGGGCGTGCACTCGGTGCTCGCGGCGCAGGCCGTAGCCGGCGAGCGTCGCGCCAGCCAGCGGCGAGCCCTCCGGGATCCGCGCCTCGGCGATCGCGACGCGATTGGCGAGCTCGCGGGCGGCGTCGCCGAGCGGCTCCATGGCCAGGTGCTGGCGGCCGTGGACACGCTCCAGATGATCCGGATGCCCGTGAAGGATAAGCTGATCGCCGGCCAGCAGCTCCTCGTCGGGCCCCGGGGCCAGCTCCAGGCGCCCGTCGCGAAAGATCGCCAGTACGGTCAGATGCATGGCCGAGCCCAGGCGGCTCTGCGCGAGCGTCTTGCCGGCCAGCGAGGAGCCCTCCTCGATGCGGGCCGTGAACAGGTGCTCGTGGACGCCGTAGGCGCTCCCCGGGGCGGCTGCGCCGCCGCCGGCGGACAGCCCCGAGGCGCGCTTCGGGAGCAGATGCCGACCGATGAGGACCGTGAAAATGATCCCGACGGCGACGATGGCGGCGGTCGGCGGCGTGAAGGACAGGAGGTCGAAGGGAGCGAGGCCGGCCGCCCGCAGCGCGTCGGTCACCAGGATGTTGGCGGGCGTGGAGATACCTGTGAAGGGCCCGCCCAGCAGACATCCGAGGGCCATCGGCATCAGCAGCCGGGACGGCGGAATCCGGCTGCGCCGGGCCAGCTCCATGGTCGTCGGCAGCAGGAGGGCGGCGACGGTGACCGTGTTGACGAGCGCCGAGAGGACGCTGGCCACCAGCATCAGCCCCGCCATCAGGCGGAGCTCGCCGCCGGAGGCGAGGGCCTGGAGCGGCCGGCCGAGCAGGCCGGCGAGGCCGGTCTTCGAGAGCCCCGCCGAGAGGATGAACATTGCCCAGACGGTGACCACCGCCGGGCTGCTGAATCCGGAGAGCGCCTGCTCCGCGCTCACCAGGCCGGTGATCGCCAGCGCCGCCAGCACCAGCAGCGCCACCAGGTCCATGCGCACCCAGCCGCTGACGAACAGCACCAGGGCGGTGGCGAGGAT
>DASWHK010000111.1:0-13734 GCA_036398215.1 Acidobacteriota bacterium
CGGCGGGATGTTGGAGGTCCACAGCAGGTGGCGGTCCAGGGGGCGCATGCCGTCGCCGTCGACGAAGCGCTTGAGCAGGAACGACACCGTGACCTTGCGGTCGCTCGCCGGCCAGCGGCGCACGAGCGCCGCGAACGAGCGCCGCACGACGGCGGGCAGCCGCCCGTAGGCGAGCGCCAGGCGGGCCCCGAAGTACGTCGGATAGCCGCCGAACACCTCGTCACCGCCCTCGCCGACCAGCACCACCTTGACGTCGCGGGCGGCGCGCTGCGCCAGCAGCGCCGTCGGCACCCAGGCGGGGTCGGCCAGCGGCTCGCCGACCATGCGCACGAGCTCGCGGATCTTCGCCGGAAAGTCGTCGGCGCCGACCCATACCTCCTCGTTGGCCAAATCGAGATGCCGCACCACCTCGGCCGCCGCCGCGCCTTCGTCGTAGGAGGCCTCGTGGAACCGCAACGTGTAGGCGCGCAGCGGTCGCTCGGGATGGATGGCACGGGCCACGGCGGCCACCAGCGAGGAGTCGACGCCGCCGCTCAGGAACAGGCCATAGTCGACGTCGCAATCGGTCTGCCGGCCGACCGCGGCACGAAAGACGCGATCGAAGTCGTCGAGGGACGGCCGGACAGCCAGTTGCTCGTTGCGGATGCTGCAACTGCGGCGCGTCGGCTCGCGGCCGGTCGCTGGCGCGGAGCCGATCGCCCAGCGCCAGTACCGCCGCCGCTCGGTACCCTCCTTCCCGAGGCGGACGACCTCCGCCGGGCCGACCTTTTGCACGCCGGTCAGGACGCAGCGAGGCGCCGCGAAGCTCCCGAAGCGCAGGTAGTAGGCGATCGCCTCACGGTCGACGTCGCCGGTGAAGTCGGGGTCGGTGGCGAGCGCCGACAGCTCGGTCGCGAACAGCACCTCGTCGTCGCGGCGGCTGTAAAACAGCGGGCGCTCGCCGGCGCGGTCGCGGGCGAGCAGCAGGGTGGCGCTGCGCGGGTCCCAGACGGCGAGGGCGAACGGCCCCTCGAGGTCCTCGACGAACGCCTCGCCACGCTCCAGGTAGAGGGCCGGGAGGATCGCGATGTCGGCGTCGCCGGCCACCTCTCGGCCGCGCTCCTGCAACCGGCGGCGCAGCTCCCGGTGGTTGTCGATCTCGCCGTTGCAGACGACCACCACGCCGCTGGCCTCGTCGCGCAGCGGCTGATGTCCCGAGGCGCCGCCGCGAATCGCCAGGCGGGTGGCGGCCAGCGCGGCGCCGCCCGCCGACCAGACCCCCCTGTCGTCGGGCCCCCGGTGCTCGAGCAGCCGCCGCATGCGCTCGACCCGTTCGCGGGCGGTCGATGCGATCGCCTGCGGCACCGCTGTGCTCCCATACAGTGCCGTTGTGTCCGCTTGCGGCGGCGCCGCGTCCGATGGCCGCGCTGCCGTCCCTGGCGGAGGGCCGGCGACTCCTCGATTCCCGCCGCCGTCAATCAGCAGCACCACGCCGCATACGCCGCACATGATCGCCTCAGCTCCCGTCCGGCCCCTCCAGCAGCAGGTACAGCCAGCCGCCCGGGAGCTCGCCGGCGGCGCCGCCCATGGCGCCGGCCAGATCGTCCATCGCCCGGCGGTTCTGCTCGCGCGCCAGCAGCAGGAGCGGGCCCCGGCGCCCGCGCAGCCAGTCGTTGCGCTCCGCCACCGGGATGATGTGCTCCGGCCAGCTTTCGCGTCCTTCCAGGTAGAAAGGAATGTAGTTGCTCGTCGTCTCGCTGCCGTCGTCGGTGATGAGCATGACGGGGCGCTCCAAGTAGAAGCGCAGGCCGGGAGGGTAGCATTGCATGCAGGCGACGGGCGTGTCGGCGGCCAGCTCGTCGATCGCCGCGGCGAGGGCCCGCGACGAGGCGTGCTCGGCGTACACGCGGAGACCGGGGTAGCAGAGGGCGAGGGTGATCGCCGGAACGAGCAGAAACGACGCCAGGACCAGATCGGTGCGCCGCGACAGCCGGGCAACCAGCGCGGTCGCGGCGCACAGGCCCAGCGCCACGACGCCGGCGGGGAAGATCGGTCGGGCCCGCTCGTAGGCGCGCCCGACGATTCCGAACGTCGCCGTCAGATAGCCGGGGACCAGGACTTCGACCGCGAGCCAGGCCACCAGCGCCAGGCTGATCGCCGCGAGCAGCGCCGCGCCGCGGCGAGCCGCGACCGCGGCGGCGCCGTCTGGGTGGTCGAGAGCATGGACGAGAAAGCGGGCCAGCAGCACCCCGAGGACCACCACCGCGGTCAGCACGTAGCCCGGCAGCTTGGAGCGCGACAGCGAGAAGAACACCACCACGACGACCGCCCAGGTCACCAGCAATCGATCGGCACGCCGCCAGCTCGACCGTCGGCGCCAGGCGGCGACGCCGGCCTCGGGCAGCAGCAGGCTCCAGCCGTAGCACGCCGCCAGCAGCACCGGCCCGTAGTAAAAGAACGGCGCCGAGCGCTGAAACTCCGACGTCGTGAAGCGCTGCAGCGTTTCCTTCACCAGGCCGTAGTAGAGGAAGTCGGGCCGTTGCAGGCTGGCGGCGACCACCCAGGGGACGATCAGGGCAGCCAGGACCGCGAAGTTGGCGGGCGCCAGAAGGCGGCGCGCCGCGCCGCGGTTGCCTTCCACCCAGGCGAAGGCGAGCAGCACGAGGGCGGGGACGACGAGCCCCACCGGCCCCTTCACGAGGGTCGCCAGCCCCGCGCAGAACGCCGAAAGCAGGTACCAGTTCCGGGCGGTGGTTTCGACGGCCCCGTGCGTCGCGTCCGGCGCTGGTTGCCGCATTGGCTCGGGTCGCGGCGGGTTCTGGCTCAGCGGCTCCTGCGGCGGGGGTCCGTGTTCCGGTCGTTCCTGACTTCCGTGCCGTGGCCGACGACGACGCTCCTCCGCCACATACCCGGCGAGGATCGACGCGGTGACGAAGAACGCCAGCGGCATGTCGAAAATCACCAGCCGGGCGAAGGCGATGAACATCGGCATCGTGGCGATGACGGCCACCGCCAGCGCCGCGGTGCGCGGCCCGTACTCGCGGGCGCAAAAGCGGTGGACGATCAGCAGCAGGGCGATGGCGAAGAGGGCGGACGGCAGCCGCGCGGCGGTCTCCGTTTTTCCGAGGGCGAGGAACGAGACGGCCACCATGGCGAAATAGGGCGCCGGCTTGTCGAGGTAGGGGAGGCCCCCGTAGGTGGGCACGGTCCAGTCGCCGGAGAGCGCCATCTCGTGGGCGATCTGGGCGTTCCTGCCCTCGTCGGGGTCGAGCAGCGGCAGGGTTCCCGAGCCGGCGAAGATCAACACCAGCGCGTAGGCGAACGCCAGCGCCGTGCCGCGGCGCGCCCGCCGCCGGCCGTCGCCTTCGGCCACCGCTAGCCGCCCCCCGGGCCTCGATCCCAGTCCTGTGCGCTCGAGATGTTGGGGTAGCCCCAGTCCTCGCCGTTCTCGCCCGCCACGACTGCTCTCATGACTCCACCTCGTCGGTTCACAGGGCTCGGCGCCCACGGCTCGAGCGGATCGACTCTAACCCGAACTTCGCAACGGGTCACGGTTGCCCTGACATCGGAGCGCGCCCCGGCCTCGGCACCGGCGCTCCGTGTTTTTCAGCGATTTTCGCGAGGGTATATTGCTCAACGATAATCACGAGTGACTTTCAATGCTAATTTCATGAGAAATCGTTTGCATTTCTAAGCCCTGTAGGGGTTTGATGTCTTCGTATCCTTTGGGTGAGCCCGGCGGGATTCTCCGCCGGCTAAAGGAGAAGCTAGATGGCGGGGCTAGCATTCGGGTACGAGATCAGCGCCCTCGTGGCGTCGATTCTCGCACTCGTGTGGTTCATGCGCGGGGCTCCGGGATTGCCGTATCTTCCGGAGCCCCGTGCGAACCGCCGTGGCCCGGTCACGGCGGTCAGCGTCGTTCTCGTCCTCGAGAAGGACGCCGAGGCGAGCCACTGCATCGCCGCCCTGCAGGCGGAAGATTACCCGCGGTTGCAGATCATCGTGGTGCTGTGCGGCGCCCGGCTCGACGAGGTCACGCAGGCCCGCATCCAGGACGACCCCCGCGTCACCCTCATCGATGTTTCGACGACGCCCCCCGGATGGGTGCGGCGCAATTACGCTCTCGACGCCGGCTACCGGCATGCCGAGCACGACTGGATCCTGTTCCTCGACGGCAACGTGCTGCTGCGCGCCCGCGCCGTCGAGCGTGCCCTCAGCCTGGCCAAGCAGCGGGGCGCCGACCTGCTGACGGTCTTTCCCGAGCTCACGGCGACCAGCTTCGCCGAGCGGCTCCTGATCCCTTTCTTCATGCAGCTGACGCTCAGCGGCGTCTCGTTCCGGAGGATCAACGACCCCGGCGAGGAGGACGCTGGCGCCTTCGCACCGGTCTTCCTGTTTCGCCGGGCCGCGTACCAGGCGCTGGGAGGATATGCGGCGCTGCGCTCCGAGCGCTCCGCAGACTCGATGCTGGTCCAGCGCGTCAAGGCGGCGGGCTACCGATTGCTCGTCGCTCACGGGATCGAGCTTGCCGTGCTCGTCGGCCAGCCCGGCTTCGCCGGCATCTGGCGGAGCTGGTCGCGCAGCTTCAACGAGGCCATCGACGGCGAGACCCGCAAGGCGGTGGTCCTCGCCTCCCTGGTGATGGCGGTGTTCGCGGGCCCCTGGATCGTGCTGGTCCTCTCGATCGTCGCCATCGCGCTGTCGAACAACCCGCTGGCGGCGTCTCCGTGGCTGGGTGTCATGCTGGTCGGCGTCGCCAACGTCATGGTCGCCGGGCTGCACCGGCGCGCCCTCCGAAACGTCTTGAAGATCGATGACTCATTGGTGTGGTTCCAGCCGGTGGCGGCGACGATCACCGCTTTGATGATCGTCACGTCGTCGCTGCACCTGGAGGGCGGCCGGCTTGCCCGGCTGGCCCGCGGGAGGGCGGCGGCCCCCGTATCCGACGGCGGCCGCACAAGCGCCCGGTAGGTCGAGATGCTCCCCCCGGAGCACCCGAGCGGATGACATGGACCTGCGGGAGCAGGCGAGGAGGTTCTCGTGAGCATGCGAGCGCATTCTGATAGCGGCGGCAGGCTGCTGCGAGCGGCGTACTTCCTGCTGCTGACCCTGGTTCTGGGTTACGCGGGGGCGACCGTGTTTCCAGTCGTCTCCAGCACGTTCAAGTTCTCCCAGGCTATCCAGCACGAAGTGATGTACGGCACCGCCAACGAGCCGGCGGCCCTGATCCATCGCCGCCTGGTGGGCGAGGCCAGCCGCCTCGGCCTGAACGTTCCACCCGACTCGATCGTCATCGAGCAGCGCGGCGCCAGGCTGCAGATCTCGGCCAACTACGTCGCCCGCATCCAGCTGCCCGGCGGCTTCACCGTCGATTGGCCGTTCGACACCAGCCACGAGGGCACGCGCCGCCCGCCGACGTTCGGCAGCAACGGTCCGTAGCGCGACAGCTCCCGCCAGATCGCGTCCAATCGTGCCCACCGAGGGCCTGCCGCATGCTCTCGACGGGTGATGATTGGGTATGGGCGCGGCAGGATTTGAACCTGCGCATTTCCATGAATCAGTAGTTGCCCAAAGGCGATGATTGGGTAGTGGGCGCGGCAGGATTTGAACCTGCGCATTTCCATGAATCAGTAGTTGCCGAGGGGTGATGATTGGGAATGGGCGCGGCAGGATTCGCGCGCATTTCCATACTTCAGCGGGTGGGAGAACACGTGCGCTTTCAGGTTGTGAGTATGGGCGCGGCAGGATTTGAACCTGCGCATTTCCATAAGATCAGTAGTTGCCGAAAGGCGATGATGGAGTATGGGCGCGGCAGGATTTGAACCTGCGACTTCCACCGTGTGAGGATGGCACTCTAGCCGCTGAGTTACGCGCCCATCAGGTGCGGGCAGGGGAGGCCGGGAGGCGCTCGCCCGGCGCGCGTAAGGATGTGCCGGTCACACGGTACGGGCTCAGCAGCAGGCCTCATGATACCCAGCCGGGCCGGGTGCAGCCAACCTAGGCACGCCGGAGCTACACCACCACGGCCTGCTAACCGAGACGGGAAGGCAACCCCCTGACGCCGTAACCTGCGAAGGATCTGAGCCAGAGGCTCACGAAGGCGGGGACGAGCTGGGCCTTGAGCCAGCCCCGCCAGCGCGGATCGGTGGGCTCGGGCCCTCCGGGCGCTCGTGAGCGCAGGTGCAAGGCGGTCAGCAGCTCGGCGCCGGCGGTGGGATCCAGCAGCAGGCAGCGGCCGCCGACGAGGCGCCAGCGGCCGAAGCGGTAGACGCGGGCCAGCAGGTGGCGGTGCGGATCGGGCCACGGCTCGCTGGGCGTGTTCACGAACGTCTCGACGCCGGTCAGGCGGTCGCGGAGCAGCAGGCCGGCCCGAGGCAGGGCCCGCTCGAGCCTCCAGAGCCCGAGCCGCGAGCCGAGGATGCCGCGGGCGGCGGCCTGGATCCGGGCGCTGCCGGCGAACGCCGCGCCCTTCAGCAGCCACTCGCATGCCGGCCGGCCCCGCAGCCAGGGCTCGTCGAACAACAGCCAGTCGAGCGCCAGCTCCGCCACGATCATGTCGGCGCGGGCCGGAGCGGGCAGCGATTCGAGCATCCAGGTGCGGGTGCCGGGGTCGACGGCGCCCCAGGTGCGCTCGAAGAGGCCGATGCCGTAGGCGACCTCGGCCTCGGCCTCGGTCGCGATCGTGCCCTGCGGTCGTGGCGCGGAGCTGCTATGAGCGGTCGCCGTGTTCGCGAGGAACGAGGGTCGAGGCCCGCTTGCCGGAGGTGGCGATGCGGCGCTCGAATAGCCGGCCACCGCGTTCGCGAGGAACGAGGGTCGAGGCGCCCCTGTTGGAGGCCGCGATGGGGCGCTCGCCTGGGCGGCCACCGCGTTTGCAAGGGCCGCGGCGCTCGCCTCGCCCCAGAAGCGGCGCGCCGCCGCCGAGAGGGAGGCGCGCATCGCCGGCCCGGAATCGCGGCAGAAGAGCCCCCAGAGCAGAAGCGCGCCGGACGCCTTGATCTCGTCGAAGGGCGTCGGCTGCTCCTGGTGGCCACCAGCCGTTCGCAGGCGGCGGGCCAGCGGCAGGCAGCAGTCCCCCAGGCAGTGGTTGCGGCCGCAGGGGCAGGGCGTGGCCAGGTGGGGGATGAGCTCGGGAGGAGTTGGAGCGGCGGCCGGGACGGGCATTCTTCGACCTCACGGTTGTGGCGACCTGGCAGCGTGCCGTCGCCTCGCGGTCCCGTTATTCATGAGACGGCCACGGGCCCGCCGTTTCCGGGATTTTTTTTGCCGCCCGGGGCCCAGCCGGCGACGGCGGCGGGCTCGGGCCAAGGCGGCGACCGTGGGAGGCTCGGGCGGAAGCGGCGACGGCGGGAAGCCCGGGCGGACGCGACGGTGGGGGGCCCGGACGGAATCGGCGACGGCGGCGGGCTCGGGCAGAGGCGGCCACGGTCGAGCCCCCGGTGCTGGCAAGCCCCGGCGAAGCCTCCGGGAAGGCTGCCGTAGCGAGGGTCGAGGACCGGGGAACGGCCAGAGGCCGGCTGGCGGCGACTGTGCTACCGTCGCAGCCGAAAGGAGCCGCGCATGAACGATCCCGAAGATCCCCGCCCGGCCGAGGCCGCGAGCATCCAGATCATCGCCGGAGACGAGGACCTCAAGGGCCGCTACGCCAACTTGATGTCGGTCAGCCACACGGGGGAGGAGTTCGTCCTCGATTTCTTCGCCGTCACTCCATCGAGCAGCGGCGCCGCCCGCGGCACACTGGTCTCCCGCGTGGTCACCAGCCCGCCGCACTTCAAGCGCATCGTCGCGGCCCTGCAGGACAACCTCAAGAAGTACGAGGCCCAGTTCGGCGACATCGAGGAGCCGCGCGGCCACTTCCCCGATCCCGACGACATCGGCTTCATCCACTGACCATCGAGGATGCTCATGGCGGCCGAGCATCGAAGGGCTGAAAGGTGGGCATCTCGGTACCGGCGCGCATGCTCCTCTGGAGCACTCGGAACGGCGCCATGAACGAGAAGCGCCCAGACGAACGCTGGACGCGGCGCTCGATGCTGGCTGGGCTCGGAGGCGCAGCGGCGGGCGGCGTCGCCTTCGCTGCTCCCACCGCCGGGCCCCACGAGAGTAACGCCAGGTCCCGCCGCCAGGTCGCCCAGCGGCTGCTCGATGCCGTCCCGGAAGCGGGCGCCTGGGTCGAGCTCGATCGCTCGGCGGTGGCCGCCAATCTTGCAGCTGTCCGGAGGCGCGCCGGCGGCCGTCCGCTGATGGGTGTCGTGAAGGCCAACGCCTATGGGCACGGGCTGGCGCCGATGGCAAGGATGCTGGCGGACTCCGGCGTCGACGCGCTGATGGTGATCACCGTCGATGAGGCGCTGGCGGTGCGCGCCGCCGGCATCCGGACGCCGGTGCTCAACTATGGGCCGTACGATCGCCCGGCTGCCGCCGAGCTCATCGAGCAAGACGTCGACCAGGCGGTCTATACGCGTGAGGCGGTGGAGGGCCTGGCCGCTGCGGCGCGAGGTACCGGAAAGGCCGCCCGCGTGCACCTCGTCCTCGATACCGGCCTGGGCCGTGTCGGTGTGCCGGCCGCCGGCGCCGCGGAGGTCTTCGAAGCGGCGGCCTCCGGGGTGGCCGCGGGCACGCTGCAGGTGGGTGGCATCGCCACGGCGCTCACCGAGGATCTGGAGTACGACCGCGTCCAGCTGGCGCGCTTCGAGGACGCGCGCGAGCGGGCGCGGGCCGCCGGCCTCGATGCCGGTACCCGCCACGTCGCCTCCAGCGCCGCCGTGCTCGACTTCCCCGAGGCCCACCTCGACATGGTGCGGCCGGGGATCATGCTCTACGGCCACTATCCCAACGACCGCTCGCGCGCCGAGCGGCCGATCGAGCTGGCGCCGGTACTCTCGCTGAAGGCCCGGATCGCCTACGTCAAGACGCTCGCGGTGGGCGACAGCATCGGCTACCACCGCGCCTGGATCGCCGAGCGCGCCACCACGGTGGCGACGCTGCCGATCGGCCACTCCCAGGGATATCCGGCGCGGGCGCTGGCGGCCGGCGGCTGGGTGGAGGTCCATGGCCGCGCCTGCCCGCTGATCGGCGGCATCACCTCGGACCACCTGGAGGTCGCGGTCCCGGACGGTCTCGAGGTGCGCGTCGGCGATATCGCGACGCTGATCGCCGGGGCACCGGGAACCGCAAGGCCCGGCGCCGGCGCGACCGCTGGCGGCGCCCGGGTGGCCGACGCGGGAGAATCACAGGTTCCGCCGACGGCTCCGCTGGTGGGCGAGTGGGACGGCGCCGGCGTGTACGGCGTCCTGATGCACCTCAGCCCGTTGCTCCCGAGGATGATCCGATAGCGCGAACGCTAGCCGTAAGTTGGCCGAGCTGATCCGCTCTGCGAGGTAGACGTCCTGCTGGCCGCCGGTCGGCCGCCGCGAGCGTTCGATGGATTGCTGGGCGCCCCGTTTGTTCGCGCGCGATCTGCCGATGGAGGGCTACTCGTCCCTCTCCAGCTCCTTCTTCATCGCTGCGGCGAACTCCTTGAAGATCCTCTTCGAGACCTGCTCGATCATGCCGCGGCCGAACTGGGAGAGGGCGCCGCTGATCTTGAGCTCGGCGCCGACGCCGACCTCGGTTCGATCCGCAGAGACCTCCCGGAGCCGGCTGGTCATGTGCATCTCGGCGCTGCCCATCCCGGCCATGGCCTGGCCCCTGGCGTGGACGACGGCCGACTTGTCGGTCTCGTCGAGCGCGAAGCTCACCGTGCCCTTATAGGTCGCCGAGAGGGGCCCGACGCGCACCGACATGCCGCCCTTGTAGGTGGTCTCGTCGACCTTCTCGCGGATCTCGGCGCCGGGCAGCGCCGCGGCGACGCGCTCGGGGTCGGTGAGGAAGCCCCAGACCGCGGCGGCCGGGGCTTCGATCGTGAGCGTCTCCTCAATCCGCACCGGTCAGCTCGCGGTAGTCCTCGGGAGTGTCGAGGTCGGCCAGCGCCTCGATCGGCCAGTCCAGCTCGACGGCCTCGTCGCGGTGGCGCTGCACGACCTCGCGGCCGCAGCGCCGCTCCATGACCCGCAGCTCGCCGAACAGCGAGCGGTCGTAGAGCATCGGCGGGGCGTTGACCTCGCCGCCATAGCGGGAGATCACCAGCGGCGCGTCGCCGCCGCGGAAGCGCTCGACGAGGCCGCGCAGCATCTCTTCGCTGACCCACGGCATGTCCGCCAGGACGATGATCACGGCGTCGACGCCGGCGGGCAGCGCGTCGATGCCGGCGCGCACCGAGGTGTGGATGCCGGTGGCGTGGTCGGGGTTGAAGACCGGGCGGCAAGGGAGCCCTTCGAGCTGGGCCTCGGCCGCCTCGCGCTCATGCCCGGTGATGACGAGGACGGGATCGATGCCGGCGGCTGCCACGGTCCTGGCGGCCCGCCGCAGCAGGGTCTCGCCCTCCAGCTCCATCAGCATCTTGTTGCGGCCCATGCGGCTGGAGGAGCCGGCCGCCAGCAACAGCGCCGCGACGCGCCTCGTCACGCTCATCGCCGGCCCGCCGGCATGGGCGACTTCTGCCCGGCTTGCGGCGCCCGCCGCCTCCGAGGGAGCGGTCCGGCGCACGGCTCGTACCCAACATCGCGGCCGTGAGACGGGGCGCCGAAGGTGGGCTTGTCAATCATGGATCGGCGCCTTTCGGTCCTTCAGGTGGCCGGGCCGGCGGCCCGCCCGGACGGCCAGCAGCTCGGCGACCACCGCGAGCCCGACCTGTTCGGGGCCCTCGGCGCCGAGATCGACGCCAACCGGGCCGTAGATTCGCGAGCGGTCGGGCTCGGCGGCCTCGGCGGCGATCTCCTCGCAGCGGGCCCGCGGTCCCAGCAAGCCCACGTAGGCGACCGGCCAGGAGAGGAAGCGGCGCGCCCAAGCCTTGTCGCGGACCAGGTTGTGGGTCTTGAGCACCACGTAGGTATTCTCGCCGGTGGGCAGCCCCTCCAGCTCGTCGTCGGGCGACGCCTGCATGAGCTTCCAGGCGGCGGGGAAACGGGACGCGTTCACGTAGGCGGGGCGATGGTCGATGACGGCGACCCGAAAGCCGACCTCGGCGGCGAGCTGCGCCAACGGTAACGCGTCGTCACCGGCGCCGCACAGGGCGAGGACCGGGGGCGGCAAGTAGGTCTCCACGAAGCTGCGGCATCCGGCCGTCTCGAAGATCCCCGACGTCTGCTCGGCGAGCGACGCGGTGGCGGCGGCCATCAGCGCCGCATCCAGCTGCGGGTCGCCGCTGGAACCGGCCTGGACGGCGCCGGGCATGGCGAGCACCGCCCGCCCGGCGAGGCCGTTGCCGCCGCGGTCGTCGAGTAGCGTCGCCGCCGCGAACGGCGCGTTGCCGGCCAGCAGGGTGCGAACCCGGCCGGCATTCTCGCGGAATCCCTCGCTCCTCGTCGGCTGTACGAAGATGTCGACGGCGCCGTTGCATCCCAACCCCAGCCCCCAGAGGGCGTCGTCGTCCTCGCCGGTCTCGTAGTGCAGCAGCCGGCAATCGCCGCCGCCGATGATTTGCAGGCCGTTCTGCCGCACGTCCTCCTCGAGGCAGCCACCGCTGATCCCGCCCAGCGTCGAGCCCTCTTCGGCGATCAGGAACTTGGCGCCGGGACGCCGGTAGGCCGAGCCCGAGATGCGCACTACCGTGGCCAGCGCCGCGCCCTGGCCCGCTGCCTCCAGTTGGGCGACCCGCTCCAGGATCTCGCCGGTCTCCTGCCACTGTTTCACTTCGGGGGCTTGCCTCGTGGATGTCGGCCGGGCGCCGATCGATGCGCGTCAGCGGACGACGAGCCGGTCACCATCAGCGGAGAGCACCAGGCGCTGGCGGTTGGACTCCCACCACTCGACCCAGCTGTCGCGGTCGGCGAAGTCCGGCTCGGTGAGCGCCGCGACGCGCTCGAGAACGGAGTGCAGGCGGCCGTCGCCGAGCTCGGGTGACAGTAGCCCGTCGACGATCAAGTTCTCCAGGGCGCGCCGATAGCCGCGCTCCTTGGCGCCGCGATCGTCGAGCCGCGTCCGCTGCACCCGGAAGCTGTAGCCGTGGGGCGGGATGCTCAACGAGCCGAGGACGAAGTCGCCCACCGCCTGGCTGGCCGTCACCCAGCCGCGACCCGCGTAGAACCAGTACTCTTCCGCCTCCAGGAGCAACGCCTGATGGCTGAGCACCTCGCCGGCGTCGTGGGCCTCGCTGACGACCTCGAGGCGCCCGTTGGCGTCGGACCAGAGGACGTAGGCCTGGTGCTCTTCCCACCAGGCCGTCCAGTCGCTCTGCCGTTCGAAATCATGGCCGGTGATACGGCGCAACTGGGCTCGCGCCAGCTTCGAGCTCTGGTCGTCGGAACCGGGATCCTCGCCGACCCATTTCAACAGCTCGGGAATCGCCAGGCGGTAGCCGGCCGTTCTTCGCTGCGCGTCGTTCACGACGACCAGGGCGACGCGAAAGCAGATGCTGGGATCGACGCCGAGGCGGCCCCAACGCTCGTACGGCAGGTCGTGAAGGTCGACGAGGCCGAAGTATCCGTCCCAGAACCAGTATTGGGTGGCGTCGAGGATGCGCACCTCTCGGCAAGGGACGTCACCGATGCCCTCGCGGACGGACTGGGCGGCGGCGGGGGCGGCAACGAGCAGCAGCAGGGGCAGAATCGCCGTCGCCGCGCTCAAAGAGCCACCACGGCTGTTACTGATCGCGGCGGATACCGCCGCCCATCGGCCCGGCCAGGTTCGGCATCATCTTCAGGGTCTGCATGATCCGGTAGGTGGTCGGGTTCATGCCCCAAAGCCGCTCGCCCGGCTCGATGTCCTCGAACCACATCAGCGGCGCCAGCTCCTCGGCGCGGCGTCGTGGCTGTCCGTCGTCGCCGACGGCGGCGAGGAAACGTTGGGCCTCCGCAACGCGGTTGCGCCATGGCGTGGTCCAGGCACCGAACTCCTCGGCGCTGCCAGAGACGTAGTAGACGTTACGCAGCACCCACCCCTGCGCCACCGGCGAGACCTCGACGTGGACGAGCGTGCCGCCCGGCAGGCCCACCAGGACGCTCGCTCCCGCCTCGTTGGGCACGATGGTGCGAATCTCGGCGGTCTCGTAGGCGAGGTCCATGTCCCGCATCACCACGTAGACGTCCTCGATGGTCGGCTCGGGGGCGACGGCGGCGGGGCTCGATGCCTCGGCGCCGCCCTGGAACGGCTCCGCCGGAACGCCCGGGGCGAGTGCCAGCAAGAGGATCGAAACAATCGGAATGCGCCGCAAGAAGTTCACGTTTTCAGGCTATCACATCGCCGCGCCCGGGTGCTCGCCGGGATGCTTCCTACGAGTTAGCGCCGCGCCCGCGACAGAACGGCGACGAGAAATGCGGGCCGGGACACCGCCGGCGCCGGCTGCTGCTCCACGGACAGCGTCATGCCGACGAGGGGGACGGATGCCGCCGCCGGCCCGCAACACCGGTCATTCCCAGATCCCGAGCATCATCTTGACGTCCTCGGAGGCCATCGTCCGCGGGTCCCACGGGGGGCTCCAGATCAGCTGGATGTCGACGTTGTCGACCTCCGGCAGATCCAGGCACTTGCCGTGGACCGCGGCCATGATCTGCGGGCCGACCGGGCAGGCCGGGGAGGTCAGGGTCATCTTGATGTTGACCTGCTTGGACTCCTCGTCGAGCTCGACGTCGTAAACCAGCCCCAGCTCGACGATCGAGATGTTGATCTCGGGGTCGCTCACGGGCCGGATGGCCTCGATCACCTCTTCTTTTGTGG
>DASWHK010000112.1:0-16047 GCA_036398215.1 Acidobacteriota bacterium
CACGGGCGCGGAACAAGAGGAGAATCGATCTGTCGGGTTTCACGTTCTCGGTCGCTCAGGGGGATGGGAGCCCGGTGGCCGACGCGCCGCGCAGGCCCCGACGAAATGAACAGCATCTACACTCTTACAATGGGAAGACGCCGCGGCAACCCGGCTTCTTCCGCTGATTACAAAACTTTACAGACGGTTTACCGGGGGCGTGGGTTTCTTCCACGTCGGCGGTCGGGGATCGCGGTACTGTATGCCGCATGGACATCCGGATCGAGTCGTTGACCAAGGTCTACGCGAAGGGCGCGCCGCCGGCGCTCGACAATATCGACCTGCGGATCAGCTCGGGGACCTTCGGCCTGCTCGGCCCCAACGGCGCCGGCAAGACGACGCTGATCAAGATCCTCTCGACGCAGATGCAGGCGACCTCCGGCGAGGTGACGATCGACGGCATGCGCATCGGCGCCGACCGCGCCACCGTCCGCGAGCGGCTCGGCTACCTGCCCCAGTACTTCGGTGCCTACCCCCAACTGACCGCGGCCGAGTTCCTCGACTACATGGGGCGGCTGGCTCACATCCACCCGGCGGCCCGCCGCAAGGAGGCGGTCGAGGCGGCGCTCGAGGCCGTCGCCCTGACCGACGTGCGCGACAAGCGGGCGGGTACCTTCTCCGGCGGCATGACGCGGCGGCTCGGCATCGCCCAGGCGATCCTGTCGAACCCTTCGTTCCTGATCGTCGATGAGCCGACCGTCGGCCTCGACCCCGAGGAGCGGATCCGTTTCCGCAAGATCCTCGGCCGGCTGAGCCGTGATCGCGCCATCCTGATCTCGACCCACATCGTCGGTGACATCTCGAGCACCTGCGAGGAGATCGCGGTGCTCAACTTCGGGCGGTTGCTGTTCCACGGGCCGCCGGTGGAGCTCGTCCGCGAGGCCGAGAACAAGACCTGGACGCTGCGTGTCGACGACGCCGGCTTCGCCGCGGTGTCGCGCACCTGGCACGTGGTCACCGTCAACCCGGAAGACGACCTGCTCGCCGTGCGTATTGTAGGTGACGGGGCGCCACCGCCCGGGGCGGAGCCGACGCCGCCGAACCTCGAGGACGCCTACATCTACTTCATGGCGCTGGACGGCGATCTGCCGGAGGGCAACGGAAAC
Organism: Acidobacteriota bacterium; assembly: GCA_036398215.1. Classification (GTDB taxonomy): domain Bacteria; phylum Acidobacteriota; class UBA890; order UBA890; family UBA890; genus DASWHK01. The sequence goes on from DASWHK010000112.1 coordinate 1,146, forward strand.
CGATCATGAGCACCCTGCGCAACATCCTCGGCGTGGCCCGCTACGAGCGCATCATGCTGATGCGCACCACCCGCTTCCGCGCCCTCGGCCTGATCGGCGTCGCAATCCCGGTGGGCTTCGGGGTGGTGCTGGCGATCGCCGAGGCGCACGGCGATATGCCCGGCAACGCCTCGGCGTTCGGCGCCAGCGCCTTCATCCCCTTCTACTTCTTCACCTACGTCCAGACCGTGCTCGTCGCCTTCGTCGCCGGCAACTTCCGGGCCGCCGACGAGAAGGCGCAGATCGACGAGGTCATCGCGGCGCGGCCGCTGTCCACCGCCGAGCTGGTAGTCGGCAAGTACGTCGGCGTCCTGCAGGCGATGATCGCCCTCAGCCTCTGCGTCGTCGTCCTGACGCTGGCGATCCAGGCGGCCAAGATCAGCGTCACCCATGAGCCTTTCCTGGTCGCCCCGTACTTCGGCTACTTCTTCTTGATGATGCTGCCGGCGCTGATCTTCATGTCGGCGCTGACCTTCTCGCTGGGCGCCCTGTTGCGCAACCAGACGGCGGTGGCGCTGGTGGCGATCGCCTACGTGATCACGGTGCTGTTCTTCCTCGGCACCCGCTACGGCGGCATCTTCGACTTCGGGGCCTTCTTCGCGCCGCTGTTCTACTCGGACATGGTCGGCCTCGGTGACATCTCGAGGGTGCTCGAGATCCGGTTCTTCTACCTGGCGCTGGCCGCCGCCCTGCTGGGGCTGGCGATCGCCCGTTACCCGCGGCTGCCGCAGCCGGGGCTCGGCGCCAAGATCGGCCACGGCCTGGCGCTGGTCGGCCTGCTGGTCGCCGCCGGCCTGTTCGCCCGCATGGCCCAGCACGACGCGGCCACCGAGCGCTTCCGCACGGAGCTGTTCGCCACCCAGATCAGCCACGGCGATCGGCCGGTGGCGTCGGTACTGCACTACGACCTGGAGCTCGAGCTGGCCAAAGCCGGGACGCCGCTGGCGGCGCGCGCCTCGATGCAACTTCTCAACGACAATGAAGCGACGCTCGAGACGCTCATCTTCACGCTCAACCCGGGGCTGATCGTCGAGTCGGTGACCGGCGCCGGCGGCGCCGAGCTCCCCTTCGAGGTCGAGGGCTCGGTGGTGCGCATCGGTTTGCCGCTGCGGCCGGACGAGCAGGCGACGGTGACGCTGGCCTACGCCGGCGACATCGACCGCGACGCCTTCGACCTGCTCCGCCGCGGCGTCCGCCTCGAGAAGTGGGACGGCCCCCTCCACAGGGGCGACCTCACCGCCTGGATCCGCGATGACTCCGTCTTTCTGCCGCCGCGGGCCCGCTGGTATCCGGTGCCCGGCGTCGACTACGGCAACGAGGAGGGACGGCCCATGTTCTTCTCGACCGCACGCATCGAGATCGATGCGCCGGCGGGGCTCGAGGTCATCACCCAGGGCGTCCCCGAGCCGCTCGGCGGCGAAGCTACCGGCACCGGCGCGGCGACCGCCAATTACGAAGGCGGAGCAGACGCCGAGGCCGAGCGCAGAGGCAGCGAAGGCGCGGGCGGCGACGCGCCCGTAAGCGCGAAAGCCGGCGGCGACGACCGCGCAGCCTCTGCCGGCGGCAGGAGCCGCTCCCGCTGGACCGTCGATACGCCGGTGCCGGTGTTCTCGCTGAACGCCGGCGAATACACAGTGTTCGAGACCGAGGCCGCCGGCGTCACGGTGGCCTTCTACGTCCACCCCCTGCACGTACCCATGGTGATGTTCTTCGAGGACGCCCGCGAGGAGATCGTCGCGCTCGTCGACCAGGTGCTGGTGGCGACGGCGCAGGAGACCGGGCTGCCCTATCCGTACGAGCGGCTTTCGGTGGTCGAGGTGCCGTTCCTTGTCCAGTGGTACTTCGAGGGCTGGGAGGAGAGCGGCGGCCTCACCCAGCCGGGCGTGCTGATGGTCGAGGAGGACAAGCTGATCGGCCGCTCCAAGTCGATCGCGCGCTCGGTCGCCCGCACGCTCAACTCGGAGCGCGGCCGCAACCAGGAGCCGGCGCAGGTCAAGCGCGACCAGGTCGCCAACGCGATCTTCTCTCTGTTTCTGGGAGGTGAGGGCCGCGACACCGGCCTGTTCCGCTCGCCACTCGTGCAGCTTTGGTCATTCAACCGCGGCTTCGCGGGCGAGAGCTCTTCGTTGCTCGCCCGCGGCATGCCGGTGTTCATGCAGGAGGACCTGTCGGCCGAGATCCGCTCGGCGATGTTCCAGCGCGGCCGCGGCGGCGGGCGTGGGGGTCGGGGCGGATTCAGCGTCGTCACGCGAGGCGACTTCGAGGTGACCGTCCAGATGGGCCCCGGGGGGCCCGGGGGACGCCGCCCGATCGGCCAGGACGCCACCTGGGACGAGATGCTCGCCGCGATGCAGCAGCAGTCGCTCACCGACATGAACCCCGACGCCGACCCCGACCTCTACCGCTCGGTGCTCGACGCCAAGGGGCTGACGATGTTCCGGATGATCCAGGCGGTGGTCGGCGACGATCAGTTCATCAACACGCTCGAGTCTTTTGGGGAGGCTTCGGAGTTCGAGGACATCTCGCTGCAGGACTTCGAGCGCGCCGTGCTGCCCGAGGGGGCCGATGAGAGCGAGGTCGAGCGCGAGAACCTCAGCCGCCTGATCGGTGACTGGGTCCACGGTACCTACGTGCCCGGCTACACGCTGACCCGCACCGAGGCCAAGAAGGTCGATGACGGCTGGGGGGCGGTCGTCTACCAGGTGATGGTCCGCATCCGCAACGGCGAGCCCGGCAGGGGGTTCGTGCAGGTGCAGCTGCAGGGACGCGGCGACGAGATCACCAAGAACGTCGAGATCGACGGCGGCCAGGAGGTGGAGGTCTCGATGGTCATCGGGGTGCGGCCGGCCTTCGTCACCGTCGAGCCGTTCCTGGCCAAGAACCGCCGGGCGCTGCGCTCACCCTTGCGCATCCCGGAAGACGTCGAGCCCGGCCCGCCCGAGGAGTACGTCCGCCTGGTGACCGAGGAGGAAGCGACCTACACCGAGATCATCGTCGACAACGAAGACGAGGGCTTTTCGCTGCCGGTGCGCCGCGTGCAACGCTACCTGCGCCCGGGCCTCGAGGGCGGCAGCTGGGCGGCGCGCGACCACCCGTTCGCCTTCGGCCGCTACGAGACCAACTTCCGCTTCAAGAGGGGCGGCGACGGCGCCCAGCCGGCGGTGTGGACGGCGACCATCCCCCACGCCGGCCAGTACGACGTCGCCTACTACTTCCTGCCCGAGCGGCTCAACGGCAGGAACGTGTTCCGGGGATCCGCCGGCGCCTACCGCTTCACGGTCACCCATGCCGGCGAAACGGAGGAGCTGGCGGTCTCCACCGCCCACCTGCAAGCTGGCTGGAACCTGCTCGGCCGCTTCACCTTCGAGGAGGGCGAGCAGGCGGTCGTCGAGGTCTCCGATCTCGCCGACGGCTACATCTACGCCGACGCCGTCCGCTGGCGCTACATCGATCCCGAGAACCCCAACGCCGTCTACGACGAGGGCTTGCTGCCCTGGGAGTTCGGCGGTGGGCGAGGCGGCTTCCCCGGCGGCGATCGCGGCGGGTTCGGCGGCAGACGGGGCGGCGACCGGCCGGGCGGCGACCAGGACCGCTGAGCCCCTTCCGTTTTCGTCTTCGCCGTTTCCCGGCTCGCCCTCGTGGCGCGCCGCAGGCTTCCTGGTCGCCTTCTTTTCGAGGTCCTTTCTCTTGGTTTCCCGGCTCGTGCTCGTGGGACCGGGCCGCGGGCGCGGGCCGCTGAGCCCTTTCATGAACGCCGACCGTATCTGGCGCGCACGATCCCGGATAGCGCGGTAGAGTCTACGCATGGCGATCCTCTTCTACGCTCATTCAGGGCTCCGCTACCTGGTGCTGCTGGCGGCGGCGGCGGCCCTCGCGTACTTTCTCGCCGGCTGGATTCGCGGTACCGACTTCGACAAGCCGGCTCGTATCCTGACGGCGATCTACGTCGGCCTGCTCGACCTGCAGGTGCTGCTCGGGATTCTGCTGTGGCTGATGATCCCCGCCTACGGCGCCCTCTACGGGCACATCGTCATGATGCTCGCGGCGGCCACTGCGGGCCATGTCGCCAGCGTGATCAACCGCCGCCGGGAGCGCCCCTGCTGGGGCATCGCCTTCGCCGGCGTGGCCCTGTCGCTGCTCCTTGTCATCGGTGGCATCATGGCGATCGGGCGGCCGATCCTGGGCTCCGGCGGACCCTAATCGCCGCCGTCTGGCCCCGGGTCGTAGGCCATGATCCGCGCCGTCCAGGCGTAGGTCCGCGGCCGGTCTTCCGGGACCTCGAAGGCGCCCATCTCGCGCACCCGGCGAACGACGGAGGCGACGGTGACGTCGGCGGCCGTCATCGCGTCGCCGACCAGCCACTCGCGGTTGGCGAGGTGCTCCTCGATCCGCTCGCTGCCGGCGGCGAACAGCACCGCGGCCTGGGCGGTGGCGTCGGGGTCGTTGATGCCGGAGATCCGCTGCTTGACCATGATCGACAGGGGCTGGTGCAGGTCGACGCGACCGAAGAACTCCCAGTCCTCGATCTGGCGCATGGTGCCGTGGTCGCCGCCGAACAGCCGCGGCGTGCCGGGGAAGTTGGCGTCCAGGTAGCGGAGGATGGCGGCCGAGTCGAACAGCACCACGTCGCCGTGGACCATCACCGGCGTGAACGGCTGGCCGGAGATCTTCTGGATCTCGCTGCGGTCCTTGGGGTCGATGGTCACGAACTCGAAGGGGATGCCCTTGTAGCCCAGCCCGACGCGGACCTTGAAGTTGTTGGACGTCTCGAAGCCGTAGATCACGACCTTTTCCGCCATCGATCGCTCCTCTTGTGGGACCTCCGCCTCCAAACGGGTCGGGGGCAAACGCGCGACGGGCCTGCTCGCTTCTTTACCAGCGCCTGCGAGAAACGATACATCGGCGCCGGCGCCGGCGCGTCGCCTCCAGGCACGCCGCGTGCCTGGCGCTCCAGCCGCCCCGCGCGGCAATCGATCCGCCCACATTCGCTGTCTTCGCCCAAGCCGGCTGCGTTCGAGCCGCCCGATGGAAGCCTCCCCGGCCGGCACGGTAGAGTGTTCCGCATCCGACGACATCGGAACCGACAACACCGGATACGAGGACACCGATACGAGGAATCGAGCCATGCGACGACGAGCCCTCTGGCCCCTGACGATGATCCTGATCGGCGTGGTCGGCTACGCCGCCTCGACGCTGGTCGTGGACGCGGCGCAGCAGCGCGGCGGCCGCGGCAACGCCGAGGCGCAGGCCCTCGCCGAGCCCTTCAAGGGCGTCACCACGGACGGCAACGTGGTCCCCGACCTCTTTCGGATCGAGGCCACCGGCGTCTCGACCGAGCCGGTCAAGGCGGTCGCCGAGCGCTTCCTGGACTCGCTGAGCGACGAGCAGCGCGCCCGCACCGTCTACCCGATCGATGGCGACGAGTGGCGCAAGTGGCAGAACATCCACCGCTACGATCGGCAGGGTGTCTCGCGCCGCGAGATGAGCCGCGAGCAGGAGGAGCTCGCCTTCGAGCTGCTGCGCGCCGGCCTCTCGGCCCAGGGCTTCGCCAAGGCCCGCGACATCATGATCCTCAACGGTGTGATCGCCGACATGGTCGGCAACCAGGAGGAGTACGGCGAGGACCTCTACTTCTTTACGGTGATGGGCACGCCGTCGAGCACCGAGCCGTGGGGCTGGCAGCTCGACGGCCACCACCTGGTGATCAACTACTTCGTCCTCGGCGACCAGGTGGTGATGACGCCCACCTTCATGGGCTCCGAGCCGGTGCGCGCCGATACCGGCCCACACGCCGGCGTCCGCGTCTTCGGCCCCGAGGAGGCCAAGGGGCTGGCGATGATGCGCTCGCTGACGCCGTTGCAGCAGGTGGTCGCCACCATCGGTGACGAGCCGATCCGCCAGGTGCTGACCCCCGCCTTCCGCGACAACTACGAGCTGCGCTACGAGGGCCTGCGGGTCAGCGGCCTGGACGAGACCCAGGAGGCGGCGCTGCTTGATCTGATCGGCGAGTACGTCGGCAACATGGACGACGGCCACGCCGCCGTGCGGATGGAGGAGATCGAGGCGCACATCGACGACACCTGGTTCGCCTGGATGGGCGGCACCGACGACGACTCGGTCTTCTACTACCGCATCCACAGCCCGGTCCTGCTGATCGAGTTCGACCACCAGGGCGGCGTCGCGCTGCAGACCGACGGCATGACCCGCAACCACATCCACACGGTCATCCGCACGCCCAACGGCAACGACTACGGCAAGGACCTGCTCCGCCAGCACCACGAGGAGTTCGACCACGTCGACGGCCGCCACGTGCCGCGGGCACGGCCCGCCGGCCGCTAGCAGGCCGGGGACGCGCGGATCGATCGCCTACACGGGGGCCGCGTTCGAGAGGACACGGACCGGCCGGCCGCCAGGCCGGCCGGGATGTGGACGTGAACCGAAGGCGAGCCCAGCGATCCGGAGGTTGAGAATTCCCCCTCCGGCGACCTGTTTCGCAGGTTTGGCTTTTGCACTAGCCAAAATGGTGTATTTTTGGCTAGCATGTCTGCCAGTTTGCGGGAGCGCTGCGAATGACCGTTACGTCGGCACAAATCCGCGACAACCCTTGGTGGAAGCGCCCGGAGCTCGTTCGAGAGGATCCCGACCTCGTCCGCTTGGCGGCCAAATCGGTCCGCTACGAGCATCCGATTCCCTTCGCGTTGCGCGCCGATGCGGTCTACACGCTGCGGGGGCCTCGCCAGGTCGGCAAGAGCACCCTCCTGAAGCGGATCATTGCGAACCTCCTGCTCGAGCAACAGGTGGCGCCGCGAAGCGTGCTGTATCTCGACGTAGAAGGGGCAGGGATCCGCGATGCGGGCCGCCTCGCCGACGAGGTCGGCGCGTTCCTGGATTGGTCGCACCCGGTTGCCGCCGGTGAACGTCGCTATCTGCTCCTCGATGAGGTGACCGGGGTCCCCGACTGGGGCACCTTCGTGCGCCTCTTGCACGGCCGCGGGCGCCTCGCGGGTACGGTGATGATCGTCACCGGCTCCCACGCCCTCGATCTGCGGCGCGGCGGCGAGATGGCGCCGGGCCGCCGCGGCGAGGAGCTCGGGATCGACCTGGACTGGGTCATGCGGCCCCTGGGGTTTCGCGAGTACGCCCAGGCCCGCGACCCTGACCTGAAGGACGCGCTGGGGGTGCTCGACCCCGCATCGCCAGAGGCTGCCCACGAGGCAGCCGCCGAGGTGAGGCTGCATCGAGACCGCCTCAGCGCCATGTTCGATCGCTACCTTCTTACCGGCGGGTTCCCTCACGCCTTCACGGCGGAGCATGACACCGGAAGTATCCCCGTCACCATCTATCGGCTCTTTCGCGATGCCATGATCGGACAGATGCGCCGAGCCGGTCACCGCGAGCCGCTCTTCTTGGAGATCCTCGCCTGGGCAGGTGACAACCGGTTGGGAAGGGAGTTCTCGTGGCGCGACGTGGCCGCAGAGACAGAGATCGGCGGCAAGGATACGGCACGCTCCTACCTCGAAGACGCGGAGGCGATGTTCCTGTGGCATATCTTCTACCGAACGAAGAGCCTCGAGCGTCTCCGCCAGGCGCCACGAAGTCCGAAGAAGCTCTATCCGGCAGACCCGTTCGTGTGGCACAGCCTGGCGAGCTGGGCCGGCGGTGAGCGGGACCCCTGGGCGGCCGCTCTCGACCGGATCGCGAACCCAGCGAGCCGCGGCGAGCTCGTAGAGTCGGTGGTCGCCGACCACATGCGGCGGATCTCCGGGCGCGATTGCTTCTATTACCGCACCCGACGCGGCGAACAAGAGCTCGATTTCGCCTTTCTGGCCGGCGGAAGGGAAGCGCTCCTGGAAGTGAAGTACCGTCGCAGGATCACCGGCTCCGACCAGAACACGCTCGCGACCCACGGCGGCGGCATCGTTGCAACGAGGGACCAGTATGAGTGGGACGCGGAAAAACGGATCGCGTTGATCCCCGTCCCCCTCTTGCTGGCCGGATTGGAAGGCGCAGGCAGCCTCGTCCCTTCCGAGGGTAGCTGAGGCTCGCAGGCTGCCCAGGCGGATGAGCCGATCCTGGTAGCATCTGCCGAACGGCGGGCGTGGTCCAGATCAGACTGGGAGCATCGCGACCTCGATCGAGGACATCATCATCGTCGCCAAGGAGGAGCGATATGGCTCGCAAGATAGGTGCCGTGCTGGCCGGGATCGTCATCGTCTTCGCGGTCGTGATCGCGCTGCAGTTCGCCGGCATGACGATGTGGCCGCCGCCGGAAGGGCTCGATCCCATGGATCCCGCCGATCGCGAGGGCTTCAACGAGTACATCGCCGGGCTGCCGGTGGGCGCCTGGGCGCTGGTGTTCGCCTCCGAGGTCCTCGGCGCGTTCCTCGGGGCGCTGGCGGCGGCCTGGATCGCCGGCGACCACCGCCGCTGGTTCGCGGGCGGCATCGTGGCGGTGGCGCTGGCCGGGAGCGTGATGAACTGGATGAGCTTCCCCCACCCGCCCTGGTTCATCTTCGGCCAGCTTTTCGCCTACCCGCTGGCGTTCCTGGTGGTGGTCCGCATCCTCGGCCCGAGGCCGATCCCGTCGCGGGGAATGTCCCGCCCCCTCGCCTAGCCCAGCCCCGGGCCAGCCCCAAGCCCCTCTATCATTCGCGTTGGCGATGCCCGCAAGCTGCACAGGGGGGCGACGAACGGTAGGTTTCCGACGTGCAAGAGGGGCAAGAGCGGCGCGACGCGCCGCTCGGCGGGGGTGGGCGGCGGGCATTCAAAAGAACCCGGCGCGTCCCCGTGCCGATCAAACCCCGTCATCGCTCAAGGACAGCGTCGCGCGAGTGCCTGGGCGACAAGTCCCTTCCTCGCTCGACGACAGCCGCCGCTCAGTAACGAACCTCAACCGCCTCGCAGAGAAACTCCACGAACGGCGACCCGGCGGTGCAGAGCTTCGCGAACCGCTTGACGAAGTCGGGGCGCGCGACCTCCTTCTCGCTGAGCTCGGCGACAGCGATGAAGTCCTTGCGCTTGAGGTCGTCGATCAGCGGGTGGTCGGCATCGAAGCTTTTTGGCGCCCGCTTGAGGGCGTCGCCGGCGAGCTCGAAGGCCTTCACGAACGTCTTGCCGCGCGACACCTTCCTCCAGCGCTCCGGATCGTCGACGATCGCCTGGCGGATCATCGCCAACGTGTCGGCGTCGGGGTGCCAGATGCCAACGCCGGCGAACACCTCGTCGGGCTGCAGGTGCAGGTAGAAGCCGGGGCAATGGGCGTCCTTGCCGCGCTCGTGGCGGAACTGGACGCCGGTGTAGGTCTTGTAGGGGCTCTTGTCTTTCGAGAAGCGCACGTCGCGGAAGATCCGGAACATGGAGCCGCCCGACTTGCGGTCGTCGGCGCGGAAGAAGGGGCTGATGTCGGCGAGGTGGGGCGCGAAATCGCGGATGAACTGCCGCGCCGGCGCGCGCAGATCGTCCTCGAAGCGCTGCTTGTTGGCCTCGAACCAGTCGCGGTTGTTGTTGTCGGCGAGGTCGCGCAAGAACGCGAAGGACGCCTGGGAGAGACGAGGGCTGCTCATGGCTGCTTCTTCCTTGTTGACGGTGTGGTGGGCTGGGCCGTGCCCCGCTCATGATGACCGCCCGGGCCAAACCGTCAAACCTTGGTCTTCCAGCGGGTGATCGAGGACTCGTCCTCCGGCTCGGCGGGGCGCTCGCCGACCAGCTCGTCGAGCTCGCGACCGTCGATGGTGACGAACGAGGGGCTGGTGACGCGCTCGAGGGAGCCGAACGAGCGCGCGCCGGAGCGCTCCCCCGAGGTTCGCGGCGTATCGCCGCTGGTGAAGCTCCCGGCGCCTGAGCGGAACTGCACCGCCATCTCCTGCAGCTCGGTGCGCGGATGGCTGGCGAACCATTGTTTCCACCACAGCCGCGCCTCCTCGGGGCCCCAAGTGCCGGCATCGGCACAGGCGAGCAGCTGCTTGCGGAAGACCTGGGCGCTGGTCGGCCGCTGGCCGGGGTCCTTGGCCAGGCAGCGGAGGACCACCGCCTCCAGGTCACGGGGCACCGAGGGCACCCGCGCCGACGGCGGCACCGGCTGCGAGACCTGGTGGTGGCGGATGAAGTCGGCCACCGTGTCGGCGTCGAAGATCGGCTGGCCGGTGAGCAGGAAGTAGCCGACCACGGCGAGAGAGTAGAGGTCGGAGAGCCGCGAGACGCCCCCCTCGCGGATGGCCTCGGGGGCCATGGTCTCGGGCGTCCCGACGAGCCGCTTGTCGCCGCCGGCGGGGTCCGCGACGGCCGCCGCGTGACGGAAGGCGCCGAGGTCCTTGACCAGGCCGAAGTCGAGGATCTTGACCACGTCGTGCTCGCCGCCCTGCTCGCACAGCATGATGTTGGCCGGCTTGATGTCGCGGTGGATGATGCCCTTGGCGTGCGCCTCGTTGAGCGCGCCGCAGGCCGAGCTCAGCACGTGGATGACGCGGCCGGCCGCCAGCGGCCCATCGCCCTCGACGATGGCGCGCAGGTCGGCGCCATCGAGGTACTCCATCGCGTAGTAGAAGACGCCCTCGGCGGTGTGGCCGTAGTCGAAGATCTCGACGGTATTGGGATGGGTGAGCCGGCTGGTCTGCTGCACCTCCTGCTCGAAGCGGCGCAGCGTCGCGCCGCCGGCGATGTCGGGGCGCAGCAGCTTGACGGCGGTAGGCCGCCGCAGCATGGCGTGGCGGGCGAGGTAGACCTCCCCCATCGCCCCGGCGCCGATGCGCCCGTGGATCTCGTACTGGCCGAGCTGCTGGGCCGCGTAGGTGCGCCGGCGCAGGCCCAGGTTGACCCGCGAGGCGACGGCGGCGACGGCGATCGAGCCGCAGAGCAGGAGCTGGTTCTGCACCAGCATGTCGGTGAAGTGCTCCGCCGGGTAGGGCTGGCCGGGATAGGCGAACGAGCCGCCGTACCGGAGCTGGATCGCCAGCACGCCGACGGCCGCTGGCGCCGACAGCAGCACGGTCCGCAAGGCGGTGCTCGGCACCAGCACCCCGCGGGTCAGGATCAGGAAGCAGAGGAACGGCACGACGACGGGGAAGCCGGAAAACGAGAAGGTGTGCAACGCCGCGTAGAGAGCCAGCACCGGGAAGATCAGCACCTCCATGAAGATCCCGTCGAGCGCCACCAGCGGCCCCTCGGCCAGGCGGCGCCGGTGCAGCAGCCGGTACAGCCCGGCGGCGATCACCGCCAGCGCGGTGACCATCGCGTTGGGGAGCTCGAACAGCGTCTCGGTGATCGCCGCGAGCTTGTCGTCGGCGGCGACGAGGTTGGTGACCAGGAATGCCCCCAGCAGCACCGTCGTGAAGATCGCCAGCGCCCCCGTCAGCATGTGGAGGCGGCTCTGCAGGAAAGCGCGGGTCTCCTCGTCGAACCCGGGGCTCGAGCCCGGGCGCTGCAGGCCGATCACACCGAGAGATGATTCCAGCAGGCTCATGCGTTTCCCGGGCCCGGCAGGCCGTCGTGAGCGTGTCGCTTCGTCCGGCACCACGGATCCTCGGCCCGTTACGAGAGAACGACGACCATCCTTCCGCAGCCGACAAATCGCGAGCGACACCAGTGTAGCCCGCAGCCCTCGGCGGCGGTCGGCGCCGGCCGGTCCGCCGGAGGCATCGCCGGCCGCTTCACTCCCTCGATGCGGTTCCGGGGCCGATCAGCCCGCCGACCGGCAACCCGCTGGGCACGCGCTCCGGGATCACGCGGTCGAAGTTCTCGTCGGTGAGGGCCTGGAGAAACGCAATGATGTCCTGCATCTCGCTCTCGCTCATATCGTCGACGCCGCGGAAGCGGGAGTCGACGCGGGCCGTGCGGCGGTCCTCTCCTCGCCTTCCCCGATCGGCGACGTTGGGGTTCTGGGAGCGACCCTCGTCGTAAAAACGAAGGACGTCCTCGAGCGTCGCCAGAACGCCGTTGTGCATGTAGGGCGCCGTGAGGGCCACGTTGCGGAGCGACGGCGTTCGGAACCTGAAGCGGCCACCGCCCGCGTCCGGCTCGTTGACCAGGGGATGCTCGCGGACGCCCTCGGCCCGCAGGTCGAAGTCGGAGAACATGATGCCCTCGTGGCAGCGGTCGCAGTCCGCGTCCTCGAACGCCTCCATACCGCGCCGCTGTTGCGCGGTGAGCGCGTCGGCATCGCCCGCCCGGAAGCGGTCGAAGGGGCTGCTCGTGGCGACGAGCGAACGCTCGAAGGCGGCGATCGCGCCGGCGAGCCGATCCGCCGTCATGGGTCCGGGACCGTAAACCTCTTCGAACAACGCCACGTACTCGGGAAGGGTCTGGAGCCGGGCCACGACGGTCTCGACCGCGGCCGCCTCGGGATAGGCGTTGCCGCGCATCTCCTCCGTTGCCTTGATCGGTTCCAAGGCCTGCGCCTCCAGGCTTCGGACCCGGCTGTCCCAGAACATCGGCGCCCGCGCCTGATCGACCGACGCCGGCGTTCCGTCGAAGGCGAGCCCGTCGCCAGAAGAACGCCTGCGGCGCCGCTGGTCCAGCCCGTTGAAGGCGGTGTTGAGAATGGTCGGCGCGTTCCGGCGACCGGGACCGGGTTCCAGATCGGTTGCGGCAACGATAGCCCGCGCCGACGGCCTTTTTCAATGAAAGCGCGACGACCGGCGAGCTTCCCCTCGTGTTTCCAGCGCCCGGCCGGTAGGATTCGCGAAAGAGAAAGCTCCTTGCCTCAGATTCCCGTGCTCGAGACCCAGGAGGATTCGATGCGCCGCTCGTCCGTGAATCGCCGTGATCTCGCTCGCCTCTTCGCGCTGGGCGGGTCGGCTGCCCTGTTCTCGCACCCGCGCTTCGAGGGCTTCCGGCCGGCGCCGCTCTCGGCCCGTTCCCTGCGCCCGGGCGCGGTCGATTGGGCCGAGGTGCGTAACCAGTTCCTGATGCCGCCCGAGGTGTCGGTGATGAACGCGGCGAACCTGTGTCCGTCTCCCGCCAGGGTCATCGAGACGCTCGTCGAGTACACGGAACGCCTCGATAGCAGGCCCTTCCCGAGCTTCCGGAGCGAGATCGGCTCGGCAAAAGAACGCACGCGCGAGCTACTCGCCGGCTTCCTGCGGGTGACACCCGAAGAGATCCTGATCACGCGAAACACGAGCGAGGCGAACAACTGGGTGTCGAACGGGCTCGACCTCGGTCCGGACGACGAGGTGCTGATCTTCTCGGACAACCACCCGAGCAACAACCAGGCGTGGAAGGCCAAGGGCGAGCGCTTCGGCTACACGGTCCGAGAAGTCGAGCAGGTCACGCCGCACCCCGGGTTCGAGTACTACCTCGAGGCGTTCGAGGGGGCGATCACGCCGAATACCCGCGTCATCGCCTTCATGCACCAGAGCAACATCGCGGGCGAGCTCTTTCCCGCCAAGGAGCTGTGCGCGCTGGCCCACGAGCGGGGCATTATCTCGTTGATCGACGGGGCGCAATCGTTCGGCCTGCTCGACGTGGACCTGTCCGACATCCAGCCGGATTTCTTCTCCGGCAGCGCCCACAAGTGGCCGTGCGGCCCGAAAGAAACCGGCGTGCTCTACGTCAACGCGCGGGTGCAGGATCGCCTCTGGCCGTCGAGCTACAGCGCCTATTCGGGACGGACGGGCATCTCGCGCACCCACGAAGGGCTGGGCCAGCGGGACACCCCGGCGCTGCACACCTTCGGCACGCAGATCGAGTTCCTCCAGTCGATCGGTATGGCCGAGATCGAAGCCCGCAGCCGGGCCTTGGCGACCCAGCTCCTGGAAGGCCTCAACGAGATCGACGGCGTGCACATGTGGACGCCGCCGCAACCGGAGCTGCGCGGCGCCGTGGTCACCTTCCGGCCGGGCGATCTCGATGCCCGCCAGGTCCTTGCGGCGCTCGAGGAGGACGGCATCGTCGCCGCATCCCGCGGCGGATCCAGCCGCGACGGAATCCGCTTTTCGCCCCACTTCTACAACATGGAAGAGGACATCGAGCGCGGCATCGCGGCCATCGCCCGCTACGTGCGTCAGGGGCTGTAGGGGCGGCGGCCCGACGCCGGGGTCGGCGCCGACCGGTCCGCCGGAGGGTGTATGATCTCGGCTTCTCGTGGGGGCGAGCGCAGCCGGGCCGTGAGGGGAAGCTTGGATCGAGCCGCCCATGCCCCACCCGCCCGCTTCCGACGCGATCCCCGGCACCGCGCACCCCTCTCTCGCGGCAACTCCTGCGCCGACCGACGGCGCCGCGAGCACGCCTGCCGCGGCCGCCATCTCCACCCACCTCGACCGGCTCAACGCCGCCCAGCGGCGTGCCGTGGTCTTCGGGTCGACCGGCAACGCGACCCCGCACGATTCCCCGCCGCTGCTGATCATCGCCGGCGCCGGCACCGGCAAGACCACGACGCTGGCCCACCGCGTGGCCGAGTGCGTGCTGCGCGGCGTCGATCCGGGGCGGATCCTGCTGCTCACCTTCACCCGGCGGGCCGCCCGCGAGATGGCGCGGCGCGCCGAGCGGATCGTCGCGCAGGCGTTGCGCGCCGACGGCGGCGGCCGGCGCAGCGCCCCGGGCACCCTGCGCTGGGCCGGCACCTTCCACGCCGTCGCCAACCGTTTGCTGCGGCTGTACGCGCCGGCGATCGGCCTCGAGCCCTCGTTCACGATCCTCGATCGCGGCGACGCCGAGGATCTGCTCGACGTCGTCCGCCACCAGGCCGGCCTGTCGCGCCGCTCGAAGCGCTTCCCGCGCAAGGCGACCTGCCTGGCAATCTACTCGCGCCGCGTCAACAGCGGCGCGCCGCTGAAGGAATGCCTGGATGCCGCATTCCCCTGGTGCGCCGAGTGGGAAGACGAGCTGGGCGCGCTGTTTCGCGCCTACGTCGAGGCCAAGCAGGAGC
>DASWHK010000113.1:0-2839 GCA_036398215.1 Acidobacteriota bacterium
CCTGCCCCGCGACCAGTACCTGACGGCGCTGCTGAGCTTCAACGCCGGCGTCGAGCTCGGCCAGCTCTCGGTCATCCTGCTCGCCTTCGCCGCCCTCGGCTGGTTCCACCGGCGGCCCTGGTACCGGGCCCGCATCGCCGTTCCCCTGTCGGTCGCCATCGGCCTGATCGGCCTCTACTGGGCCGTCGAGCGAGTCTTCTGGCCCTAGCCGGGCCCCCCCGTCGGTTGCGGCCATCGGCCAGCGGCAGTACGCTTTTTTCGTCTCCATAAGGAACGGATTTCATGACGTTCCAGCGGATACCCGCTGATTCCCCATTCATGACCTGGAGAGGATTGGCATGCCCACGAAGCTAGCCCGCCTGGAAAGCACGTCGACCCGCACGCCCGCCGGCCGCACGCCCGCCGACCGCACGCCCGCTGGCCGCACGCCCGCCGGCTTCGCATTCGCCGGCCTCGCGCTCGCCGGCCTCGCGGTCGCCGGCCTGGCGCTCGGCTGCCAGGCGCTCGTCGGCTTCGGCGGCGCCGCCGGCGAGCAGTGGCCGAGCTGGCGGGGGCCGCGGGAGACCGGCGAATCGAGCGCCGTCGACCTGGTTTCAAGCTGGTCGGTGGACGGCGAGAACCTGATCTGGCACCAGGAATGGGTCGGCCGCTCGACGCCGGTGGTGTTCGACGGTCGGGTCTGCGCCAACGCCCGCACCGGCCCTGGCGAGATCGCCGCCGCCAAGGTCGCCTGCTGGGATGCCGGCGACGGCACCCGGCTGTGGGAGCGCACCTTCAACGTGTACAACACCACCGTGCCGTTCTCGCGGGTGGGCTGGGCCAGCGTCGTTGGCGATCCCGAGACCGGCTACCTGTACCACCACGGCGTCGACGGCCTGATCGTCGCCCTCGACCGCGACGGCAACACGGTCTGGGAATGGCGGCTCGGCGAGGACACCGGCCGCGCCTCCGGCTACGGCGGCCGCACCCAGAGCCCGGTCATCGACGGCGACCAGCTCATCCTCAGCAACATGGGGGCTTTCTGGGGCGAACACGGGGCGCCACGCCACCGCTTCTTCTCGTTCGACAAGCGCAGCGGCGACATCCTGTGGATCTCGCTGCCCGGCAACCGGCCCTGGTACGACGCCAACGCCCAGGGGACGCCGGTTGTCGCCGAGATCGACGGCCGTCGCCTGTTGATCGGCGGCGGCGCCGACGGCTGGATCTACGCGATGGACGCCAGCACCGGGGCGCCCATCTGGGAGTTCGAGCTCAGCAAGGCGGGCATCAACACCACCCCCGTGGTGATCGGGACCACCGTGTACTTTGCCCACAGCGAGGAAAACGTCGATGGTCGGACGATGGGCCGGGTGGTGGCGATCGACGGTACCGGCCGCGGCAACGTCACCGCCAGCAACGAAATCTGGCGCGCCGACGGTCTCGGCGTCGGCTTCTCCTCACCGCTTTATCACGAGGGCGTTCTCTACGTCGTCGACAACGCTTCCAATATAGTTGCCATCAACGCCGAAAGCGGCGAGGAGCTCTGGCAGATCGGCGCCGGCACGGTCGGCAAGAGCTCACCGGTGTGGGCCGACGGCAAGATCTATTACCCCGAGGTCAACGGCCGCGTGTTCATCCTGCGGCCCGGCCCGGAGGGCGCCGAGATCATCGACGAGGAGGAGATCACCGTCGAGGACGGCAGCCGCCACGCCGAGATCTACGGCTCTCCGGCGATCGCCTACGGCCGCATCTACTTGAGCACCGAGGCGGGGATCTTCTGCATCGGCGACCCGAGCGCGTCGTTTCGCACCGCCGCCGCTCCCGCCGTCTCGCCGATCACCCCCGGCATCGGCGCGCCGGCGGCGCTGCAGATCGTACCCGCCGAGGTCCTCGCCGACGCCGGCGCCGAGATCGACTTCGAGCTGCGCGCCTTCGACGCCAACGGCCGGCCGCTGGGCGCCCAGGATGGCGCCACCTGGCTGGTCGAGAACCTCAGCGGCTCCATCGACGGCAACGGCGTCTTCCGCGCCGCGGACGGCGCCGGCCAGGCCGGCAAGGTGATCGCCGAGCTCAGCGGTCTGTCGGCAAGCGCCCGGGTGCGCGCCTATCCGCCCCTTCCCTGGGAGGTGAGCTTCGAGTCGGGCAGCAAGCCCGGCTGGTGGACGGGCGGCGGCCTCTACCGCGTCGAGCCGATGAGCGGCGGCATGGTGCTGTACAAGGGGCCGGCGGCGACGGGGCTGCACCGCCACGTGATCTATCTCGGCCCCGACCGGATGACGGGTTACACGATCGAGGCCGATCTGATGGGCGCCCGCCAAGGGCGACGCCGGCCCGACCTCGGCCTGATCAACGGCGGCTACACGCTCGACCTGCAGGGCGTCTACCAGCGCCTCGAGGTGCGCGCCTGGGCCTCCGAGCTCGACCTTCGCCTCGGCGCCGACGAGCGCGCCGCCTTCGCCTGGCAAGAGGACACCTGGTACCGGATGAAGCTGCGGGTCGACGTGGAAGCCGACCATACGCTGATCCGCGGCAAGGTATGGAACCGCGACAACCCGGAGCCCGAGGACTGGACCATCACGGTCACCGACCCGGCGCGGATCGACCACGGGGCGCCCGGCATCTACGGCTATTCGCCGGTGGACATCTACTTCGACAACCTCCGGGTATACGCGAACGAGTGAGCCGTCCGCGACCCGCCGGGTCATCAGACGCGAGCACGAAGGACCCCCTGGCACCTCACGCAAAGAAAGAGAACCCGCCGATGCCCACCAGAGCCCAACTGACCCCGCCCGGAAGAGCCCGCCTGTCGCCGCGCGGAAGAGCCCACAAGTCGCCGTACGTAAAGGCCCGGCAATCGCCG
>DASWHK010000114.1:0-12934 GCA_036398215.1 Acidobacteriota bacterium
GTCTGCACCCGAACCTCGCCGCCGGCGGTCTCGGGCGACAGCTCCAGCCAGCGCTCGCGGATCGGGCCGAGGCCGTGGCGGCGCCAGACGCCCTCCCAGGTGTCGAAGGCGGCGAGGAAGGCCGCCAGCGCCTCGCGCCGCGAGATCTCGTGACCGACCTGCAAGCGGATGCTGGTGGCCCGCTCGCGCAACTCCTCGGGGAAGTCGCCGGCGACGTGGTTGACGTTGATGCCGACGCCGCAGACCAGGAAGTCGAAGCCGCCGCCCCCGGTGGTCTCGGCCTCGACCAGGACGCCGGCGATCTTGCGCCCGCCGGCGTAGCAGTCGTTGGGCCAGCGCAACAGCGGCGGGACCGGCAGGATACCGGCGAGCGCCTCGGCCACGGCGATTCCGGCCGCGAGCTGCACCGCCGGGCCCGACTCGGCGGCGGCGAAAGGAGGTCGCAAGAGCACCGAGACATAGAGGCCCTTGCCGGCAGGCGACGCCCAGCTACGTCGCCGCCGGCCACGGCCGGCGGTCTGCTCGTCGGCGATCACCACGGCGCCGTCCGGCTCTCCTGCGCGGCCGAGCTCGCGGGCCCGCTCGTTGGTCGAGTCGACGCGGGCGAAGTAATGGACGCGGCCGCCGAAGCGCCCCGCGAGGGTCATGTCGGACTGCTAGCCGCCCAGCGCCGCGAGGTGCCGGCGCAGGCGCTCGGCCTCGCCGGCGCGCTCCTGCGCGCGGGCGCGCGCCTTGGCGACGACCTCGGCGGGAGCGTTGGCGACGAAGCCCTCGTTGGCGAGGCGCGCGCGGGCGCCGGCGAGATCCTTGTCCACCGCCTCGAGCTTGCCACGCAGCCGCTCGGTCTCCGCGGCGACGTCGACGACGTCGCCGAGCCGCAGGATCGCCTCGACGTCGCCAACCGGGATGTGAATGCCGGCAACGGCCTCGCCGGCAGAGCGGCGGTCGCCCTTGTCTCCGGAACCACGGTGGGGTCTGGTGGCCGGCTCGTCGCCGGCGATCCGACCGCGGATCGTCACCGGCTCCGCCTTCGCCAGCGGCGCCAGGTAGTCGGCGATCTCCGCCAGCTGGGCGCGCCGCTCCTCGTCGTCGCTGACCAGCTCGACGGGGGCCTTCTGCCCGGGGCCGATCTGGAAGTCGTGGCGCGCCCGCCGCAGCTCGGTGACCAGCGCCTGCAGCTCGGCGACGCGGGCCTCGACGGCCTCGTCGACCCAGATCGGGTGCGGCTCCGGCCAGGCCGACAGGCACAGCAGGTCCCGCTCGCCGGGCATGCGGCTCCAGATCTCCTCGGTGATGAACGGCATGATCGGATGCAGGGCCTTCAGCGAGCTCTCGAGGCCGGCCACCAGCGTCGCCCGCGTGGAGCGCAGCGCCTGCTCGTCGCCGCTCCACAGCGCCACCTTGGCCATCTCGATGTACCAGTCGCAGAGCTCGTGCCAGATGAAGTGGTAAAGGGCCAGGCTGGCCTCGTCGAAACGATACTCGCCGAGTCTCTCCTCGAACGCCGGCAGGATGCGGGCCAGCCGCGACAGCAGCCAGCGGTCGGCGAGCGTCGTGGCCACCGGATGGGAGGCGTCGGTGGCGGCCTGGATCGCCTCGCGCTCGTCGCCGAGGTTCATCAGCACGAAGCGGGCCGCGTTCCAGAGCTTATTACAGAAGGTGCGGTAGCCGGCGAGCCGCTCGCGCGACAGCGACATGTCGGTTCCCGGCGAGGCCATCGAGGCGAGCGTGAAGCGCAGCGCATCGGCGCCGAACTCGTCGATCACCTCGAGCGGATCGACGACGTTGCCGCGCGACTTGCTCATCTTCTCGCCGGCCTCGTCGCGGACCAGGCCGTGGAAGAAGACGTCGCGGAACGGCACCTCGCCGCGGAAGCGGAGGCCGAAGAAGATCATCCGGGCGACCCAGAAGAAGATGATGTCGTAGGCGGTGACCAGCAGCGCGGTGGGATAGTAGCGGCGCAGGTCGTCGGTCTCCTCGGGCCAGCCGAGGGTCGAGAACGGCCACAGCCCGGAGGAGAACCAGGTGTCGAGCACGTCGGTCTCCTGGCGCAGCTCGCCGCCGCAGGCGCACGCCTCGGGCTCTTCCATGGCGACGACGAGCTCGCCGCACGCGTCGCAGTGCCAGGCCGGAATCCGGTGCCCCCACCAGAGCTGCCGCGAGATGCACCAGTCGCGGATGTTGGTCATCCACTCGCGATAGACCTTGACCGTGTGGTCGGGGATGAACCGAATTCGACCGTCTTCTACAGCCGCCAGCGCGGGCTCGGCGAGCGGCTGCATGCGGACGAACCACTGCAGCGATACCAGCGGCTCGACGATGGTGTCACAGCGATCGCAGTGCCCGACGGCGTGGACGTGCTCCTTCCGGCCGGCGAGGAGGCCTTCCTCCTGCAGCCGCGCCACGACGCCGCGGCGGGCCTCGGCCCGGTCCTGGCCGGCGAGCTCGCCGGCCCTCGCCGTCATCCGGCCGTCGCGACCGATGACCGCCACCCGCTCGAGGTCGTGGCGCAGCCCGGCCTCGTAGTCGTTGGGGTCGTGGGCCGGCGTCACCTTGACGATGCCGGTGCCGAACTCGGGGTCGACGAACTCGTCGGCGATCACCGGCAGCTCGCGGCCGATGATCGGCAGGATCGCGGTGCGTCCGACCAGGTCCTTGTAGCGATCGTCGTCCGGGTGCACCGCCAGCGCCGTGTCGCCGAGCATGGTCTCGGGGCGGGTAGTCTCGACCTCGACGTGGCCTTCGCCGCCGGCCAGCGGATAGCGGATCCTCCACAGCGAGCCGCTGGTCTCCCGGTGCTTGACCTCGAGGTCGGAGATCGCCGTGCCGCAGCGCGGGCACCAGTTCACCAGGTACTCGCCGCGGTAGATCAGCCCCTCCTCCCAGAGGTCGACGAAGACCCGGCGCACCGCCCGCGACAGGCCGGGATCGAGCGTGAAGCGCTCGCGGCTCCAGTCGACGGTGGCCCCCTCGCGGCGGATCTGCTGCAGGATGCGGCCGCCGTACTCCTCCTTCCAGGCCCAGACCCGCCGCTCGAACGCCTCGCGGCCGAGCTCGGCGCGGCTCGTGCCCTCCTCGGCGAGCTGCTTCTCGACCACGTTCTGGGTGGCGATGCCGGCGTGGTCGGTGCCCGGCAGCCACAGCACGTCGCGGCCCTGCATGCGCCGCCAGCGCGCCATGATGTCCTGGACCGTGTGGTCCAGCGCGTGGCCGATGTGCAGCGAGCCGGTGACGTTGGGCGGCGGGATGACCATCGAGAAGGGTTCGCCGCCGCCCGCGGGATCCGGGGTGCCGACGGCGCGCCGCTCCCAGACCTCGGCCCAGCGGGGCTCGACGGCGGCCGGGTCGTAGCCCTTGGCGAGCTCCTCGACGGCGGATGATGCAGCTTTCCTCTGCTCGGCCATGGGTCGGTGAGAAGCGGTTCGAAGGGGGTGGCGGCGCTCCGGGCGGCGGGTGGCGCGGGAAAGCCGCCGGAACGCGCCAGGAGACTGCAAAGTAGCAACGGCCCGGAGGCGCTGTCAACGCAGCGGCGGGCCCGGTGCACGCAGAGTTCGAGGCGACCCGGACATATACCTGAGCGTTCACGATGCAGCCCCTCTCCCGACGCGTGCTCCGGGCGATGAGCGCGGCGCGACGCGGCGTCGTCCGGCGCGCGCGGCTATAATCGCCGGTATCTTCCACCTCGACGCCGATGCCGCCTGCCCGGTGCCCGTCCCTCTGCGCAAGTTCAGCCAGAACTGGCTCGCCAACGACGAGCTGGCCGCCGCCCTGGTGCGGTCGATCGAGCCGCGTCCGGGGGACCACTTCCTCGAGATCGGCGCCGGCGACGGGCGGCTGACCCGGGCGCTGCTGGAGCACCCGGTGACGGTCGCCGCCATCGAGGTCGATCCGCGCTGCTGCGCGGCGCTGGGCGAGCTGGCCGAAGAGACGGCGCGCCGGGCTACCGGCGCCAGGCTGACCATCATCGAGGGCGATGTCCTTGAGGTCGACCCGTCCGGGCTGTCCATGCGGCCGGAACCGCAGGAGCCGTCCGACCGATCCGAGCCACCTGGGCAACCCGGGCCATCCGACCTGTCCGAGCCTTCCGGATCGTCTGACCGGCCCACAGCGACCGCCCTCGGCAACGAGAGCCTCCGTTTCGTCGGCAACCTGCCCTACGCGCTCGCCAGCCCCATCCTGCGCTGGACGGTGAAGCACCGCCGCCTGGTAGCCGACGCCCATTACATGCTGCCGGCGGAGGTCGCCGAGCGCCTCACGGCGCCGCCGGCCTCCTCGGCGCGCGGCCTGCTGACGGTGCTGGTGGGCTGGTTCTTCGACGCCGAGGTCGTTCGCAAGCTGGGACCGGGGGCGTTCCGGCCGCCGCCGAAGATCGACTCCGCCTTCCTGCGGCTGACCCCGCATCCGCCGCCGGCGTGCGCGGCGCCGCCGGCGCACCGGCGGGCGGTCGTGCAGGCGGCCTTCGCGCAGCGCCGCAAGACCCTGCTCCGGGCGCTGGGCAACGCCGGCTGGCAGCGCCAGGCGGTGGCGGCAGCGCTGGAGGCCGCGGGCGTCCCCTCGAAGGCCCGCGCCGAAGACCTCGGCGTCGAGCAGTTCGCCCGCCTCGCCGAGGCACTTCCCGAGCTGGGCACTTGAACGAGACCCTCGCCGTTCCCTCGCTGCTGGCGACGTTCGTGCTCGCCACCCTGCAGGGGCTGACCGAGTTCCTGCCGGTCTCCAGCAGCGGCCATCTCGCCGCCGCCCAGATCGTCTGGCCTTCGATGCAGTATCCCGGCGGCGTGCTCTTCGAGGTCGCCGTCCACGTCGGCACCACCGCCGCGGTGCTGGTCTACTACCGCCGGGTGATCGCCGAGCTGCTGCGCGGGGTCGGCCCCGCCCGCGCGACTTCGCCTTCCGCCGGGGGCGCGAGGTCGAGCACGATGAAGGCACCCGGGGCGCCGATGACGTCGACGTCCGCCGGCGACGCGACGATCGAAGGCCTGACCCCCAACCAGTGGATCGGCTACATCCTGCTCGCCTCCGTCCCCACCGCCGCCATCGGCCTCGGCTTCGAGGACGTCATCAAGGAGGCGTTCGAGAACCTGGGGACGATCGCCTTGTGCTTCGCGGTCACCGGCGTGGTGCTCACCACCACCCGCTTCGTGCCGCACCGGGAGAGGTCGATCACCCCGGCGATCGCCCTCGCCATCGGGGTCATCCAGGGGGCCGCGATCGTCCCCGGGATCTCGCGCGCGGGGGTGACGATCTCCCTGGCGCTGCTGCTGGGGATCGCGCACCGGCAGGCGGTGACCTTCTCGTTCCTGCTGTCGGTCCCGGCGGTGCTCGGCGCGGCGGCGCTCAGCGCCCTGGAGCTGCGCGCCGAACCGATCGCATCGGGAGTCTTGTTCGCCAACATCGCCTTTGCTACGCTCTGCGCTGGGGCGATTGGTTACGTTTGCATCGGGCTCGTGCACCGCGCCACCGAGGACCTTTGGTGGCATCGATTCGCGTGGTACCTGTGGGTCCTCGCCGCGGTGCTCGCGTGGCTCGCGCTGGGCAGATCCTGAAGGGGTTTGCCAGGGAGGCGCTGAGCTCAGCTTGCGCGCCGCCCGCCGTGGAGCCGTAACACCTGAAAGGTGATACGTGGCTCGCAAACCTCAGCGCCCGGCGGCCGGGAGCCGCTTCCGCGACGAAGCCATCGGTTTCTCGTGTCTCGCCGCCGCCCTGTTCGCGGCGGTGGCGCTGTTCTCGTACAGCGCCTTCGATCCCAACCCGTTCGACTTCGCCGGCGACGGCCCGGCGCGCAACTGGGGCGGCCCGGTGGGCGCCACGGTCGCGGCGCTGGCGTTCCAGCTCGTCGGTCTCGGCGCCTGGCTGTGCGCGTTCCTGCTCGGCCTCGTCGGCATCAACAGGATCCTGCGGCGGAAGATCGAATCGCCGTTCACCAAGGCGCTCGGCCTGCTCACCCTGGCGGTTTCGACGTGCGCGCTGGTGACCATGGGAGTCGGCGTGGTCACCGTCGGCGGCGGGACCTTCGCCGCCGGGGGCGTCGTCGGGTCGATGACGGCGGTGGCGCTGGCCAGCGCCTTCGGTCCGGTGGGCGGGCCGCTGGTCGCGGTCACGGCGGCGCTCCTGGCGATCGTCATGGCCACGCGGCTCTCGATCGAGGCGATGCTCGCCGCCGGCTGGCGGGCCCTGACCGGGGCAGTCCGCCGCGCTCGTACCAGCATCGCCCGCCATCGCGAGCGGCGACGCAAGGCGCGGGCGCGGCGCACCGTGCTCGACAAGCACGCCGCCGGCCGCGCCGCCGAGGCGAGGATCGCTCCCGCGCCGGCGGCGGCCGCGCCGGCCGGCAGGGCGGACGGCGAGCCGGCGCCGCCGATCATCAAGGTCAAGGTGCCGGTGACCCTGACGCGCC
Source organism: Acidobacteriota bacterium (assembly GCA_036398215.1). Classification (GTDB taxonomy): domain Bacteria; phylum Acidobacteriota; class UBA890; order UBA890; family UBA890; genus DASWHK01. Next base: position 6,395 of record DASWHK010000114.1, read on the forward strand.
CCGACGCCGAGCTGCCCCCCGCCTTGAGCGCCCGGAAGGCCGTAGAGGAAAAGGCCCCCGCGCCGCCGCCGATCCATCACCGGGTGCCGCCGGCGCCGCCGCGCCCGTCGGCGCCGCTGCCCTTCGAGCAACCCGCCGGCCCCGGCGGCTCCTATGCCCTGCCCGGCCTCGACCTGCTCGAGACCCCCGACCCCGACGAGGCGATCGACGAGTCGGAGTTCGTCGAGAAGGCCAAGGCCATCGCCTCGAAGGGAGCCGAGTTCAAGGTCACCGGCGAGATCGTCGCCATCCATCCCGGCCCCGTGGTCACCACCTACGAATTCGAGCCCTCGGCGGGGGTCAAGTACAGCCGCATCCTGGCCTTGGAAGAAGACCTCAGCCTGGCGCTGCGCGCCGAGAGCATCCGCATCGCCCGGCTGCCCGGCAAGGCGACGGTCGGCATCGAGGCCCCCAACAGCCGCCGCAAGGTCATCCGCCTGCGGGAGATCCTCGAGTCCAAGCAGTTCCTGAAGTCGCGCTCGAAGCTCAGCCTGGCGATCGGCAAGGAGATCCACGGCGACAACGTGGTCACCGACCTGGCGCGGGCCCCCCACCTGCTGATCGCCGGCACCACGGGGTCGGGCAAGAGCGTTGCCCTCAACTCGATGCTGTTGAGCCTCCTGTACAAGGCCACCCCCGACGAGGTGAAGCTCGTCCTCGTCGACCCCAAGCGGCTCGAGTTCGGCCTCTACGAGGACATCCCGCACCTGCTGACGCCGGTCGTGGTCGACGCCGACCGCGCCGCCAACGCCCTCGGCTGGGCGGTCCGCGAGATGGACAAGCGCTACCGGACCCTGGCGGAGTTCGGCGTCCGCAACATCGAGCAGTTCAACCTGATGCTGCAACGCGGCGAGGAGGAGATGCTCGCCAAGGCCCGCAAGCGGCGCGACGGCAGCGCCCCGGCAATGAAGGCGCCCTCCGATCTCAAGCCCCTCCCCTACCTGGTGGTCATCATCGACGAGCTCGCCGACCTGATGATGTTCGCCTCGGCCTCGGTCGAGGCCTGCATCATGCGGTTGGCGCAGATGGCGCGCGCCGTCGGCATCCATTTGATCCTCGCCACTCAGAGGCCGTCGGTGGACGTCATCACCGGGACGATCAAGAACAACCTGCCGGCGCGCATCTCCTTCCGTGTCGCCTCCAAGACCGACTCGCGAGTCATCCTCGACGCCCACGGCGCCGAGAACCTGCTCGGCAAGGGCGACATGCTGTTCCTGGCGCCCGGCACCTCGCGGCTGCAGCGCGTCCACGGCGCCTACGTCGACGAGGACGAGGTCCGCGGCGTGGTCGATTTCTGGCGCGACCAGGCCCGTCCCCACTTCGAGGAGGAGGTCACCCTGCCGCCGCCCGAGAAGGTCGACGATGGCGACGCCCAGGAGCCCAGCGATCGCGACGAGTACTACGAGGAGGCCCTGCGGCTGGTGGTCAGCGCCGGCGAGGCCTCGATCTCGAACATCCAGCGCAAGCTGCGCCTCGGCTATGCCCGCGCCGGCCGCATCGTCGACATGATGGAGGAGGAAGGCCTGGTGGGGCCGCCGGAAGGCTCCAAGCCGCGCCGGCTGCTGATCGACGCCTCTTTCCTGGCGCGGAAGTACGGCATCTCGCCGACGCTCTGACCGGGCCCACCGGCGGTCGCTGAGCCACCTTCACCGCACGGGGTAAGCGGCTCAGCTCGCCGCGCCGCCGTAGCTAGCTTTGCCTACCCGGCGTCGCTTCCGGCGACGCGCAGGCGCTTCATCATGACCAGGACCGTGCCGCCGCCCGCTGGGAAGTCGTAGGTGACCTCGTCCATCAACTGGTTCATCAGGAAGACGCCGCGCCCCGAGGCGTCCATCAGGTGCTCCTGGGAGACAGGGTCAGGCAGACTGGTGGGGTCGAACCCCGCGCCCTGGTCGCTGACGGTGATCCGGATGCGGTCGGCGGCGAGCTCGAACGCCACCTCGACCTCGGTGCCGGGACGCTCCCGGTTGCCGTGGATGACCGCGTTGGTGACCGCCTCGCGCACCGCGGTGACCATCCAGTAGCAGTCGTCGGCGCCGAACCCCACCTCCTGGATGAGCTGCTCGGCGAGCGCGTGCACCGAGTCGAGGAACTCGCGGCGGCTGTTGATCCGCAGGCGCACCATTCGCAGGGTGGCGTCCGGCTGCGCTGGCCGTCGTTCGTTCATACCGGCGTGGGTCTCGCCTATCTGGCGCTGACGACGATCTTGGCGGTTCCGGCGTTGAAGGCGTCGTCGGTCACCCTGACCACGATCGTATGCTCACCGGGCGGCAACGTCACCGTGAAATCGATCTGTTCGCGGCCGGCGTCGGCGAGGCCGTCGGCGGGCAGAATGGCGCGCCACGTCGCTCCGTCGACGGCGTATTCCAGCGTCTGGATGAGGCTGGTGGCGTCGGTCGCCGTGCCGGTGATCCGCAGCCCGCCGGCCTCGGCGACCGCGGCTAGGTCGCCGACCTCGGGAGCGGTGTTGTCGATCACGAAGGCGGCGCTGCTGCGCTCCCCTTCGAGCTGCTGGCCGAGCGGGTTCGAGGGGCCGTCGCCGGCCACCAGCCGGACCCGGTAGAGGCCGTCCGCGACCGTCCTCGTGTCCCAGACGTGGAGGGTCTCCTGGATGGCGCTGGCGATCGGCTTCCACTCCGTCTCGCCCTCGCCGCGCTGCAGCAGCGCGTAGCTCATGCGGTCGCCGTTGGGATCGGCCGCCTCCCAGGTGATGGTGCGCGATCCGGGGAGGAAGTAGGCGCGCCCCAGGAAGCTGGCCGTCGAAGGGGCCGCCGGGGCGTCGCGTCCCTGCTGGCGGGCGAGCTCGCGCTCGATCGACGGCGGCAGCGCGCCGATCGGCAGGCTGTCCTCGAAGGCGGGGTTCTGCCGGTACACGACGCCGCCCGGGTGGATGGTCAATGCCGTCACGACAGGGCGCAAGTTGCGCTGCACGTACACCAGCTCGACCCAGCGCAGCGCCGGGCTGCTCTCCGGCTGGCGGCTGGCGAGCTGGGCCTTCCACTGGATGAAACGGGCCGGCGGGCTGTCGATCGGCGTTCCGGCGGCGTCGGCGTAGGGTCCGCTCCAATCGCTCCAGGTGTCGTCGGGATCGGAGGTGTTGCCGGTGCGCGTGAAGAGGCGGATCGAGGTGCCCTCGGGCGAGTCGCCCCGCCAGCGCACGCGGCCCCAACGCGAGGTCGTTGCCGTGTCCTTCACCTGCGACAGGTACTCGCCGTCGGCGCGGTATCCGCTTCCCAGCCGGTAGACGCGCCCCAGGTTGCTGGAGCCCAGCAGAAGATTGCCGCCGCCCACCGTCGCGGCGGTGATCTGCGCGGCCGCGACCCGCGGCAGGATGGTCGTCGTTCTTCCGGGGCCGACCCTCAGCAGGCGCCCCTCCGGACCAGTGCCAACGAACGCTCCCGGGGCCGCGGCGGCCAGCGAGTAGGCCTCCTCGCTCGGACTCTCCCAGATCGATTCGACCAGGCCGTCGTCGTGAACGAGGAAGACGGCACCGCTGGCGCCGCTGGCGCCGCTGCCCCCGCTGGTAGAGCCGCCGGCGGCGCGCGGCGGCGCCTCCGGCGAGGCCGCCGGCGCGTCGGTGGTGGCCTGCTCCATCGCCGCCACCCAGATGCCCTCGGCGGTGGGAACGATGCCGGTGATCTGCCTCAGGGAGGCGTCGAAGAGGACGAACACGTCGCCCCCCTGCGGCCCGATGCGGTAGAGGTGGCCGTTGTCGGCGCTGCCGGCCAGCACGCTGCCGTCGGCGGCAACCGCCAGCGCCGTGATATGGCTCTCGTCGGTGTCGTAGAGGAGCTCGGCAGCGCCGGCGGCGCCCGCAGCCCCGCCAGCCCCCGCACCCCCGCCAGCCCCGCCAGCCCCCGCAGCCCCGGCAGCCCCGGCAGCCCCAGCTGGATCAACCCGCCAGATGCGACCATCCTCGCCGGTCCCCGCGTACAGCGTGCCGTCCGGGGCGAAGGCCAGCGACCAGACGTAGCGGGCCTCCAGCGACAGCCAGGGCTCGGTGGGCATCTCGCCGCCGGCCAGCGGCAGGCGCCAGAGGTCGCCACCGGGCGAGGCCGCCAGATAGAGGTCGCCGTCCGGTCCCAGGGCCATGGCGTGGACGGTGCCCCCCGCCTCGAAGAACCGCTCGGGCTCGGCGTCACCGGCGCCCGGCGGCAGGCGGTAGATCCGCCCCTCGGTGCCGGCGGCGGCGTAGACGCTGCCGTCGGCGGCCTCCTCAACCGCCCAGACGAACGCCTCGCGGGTATCGCCGAGCAGCTCGAGCGCCGGCGCCAGCCGGATGTCGCCCTCGCTGTCGAGCGAGACCGAAGCCACCTCGCCGGCGCGGAAGTCCTCGTAGCCGGATTGCACCCAGATGGCCGGCGCGGTGGCCGTCGCGACGGTGGCCCCGGCGTGCGGCACGGCAGCGACCTGGCTGGCGGCGACCGCCGCAGCGGCGAGCAGCGCCAGAGTGGCGAGCGCCCTCGCCATACTCGGCGAGCGCCTTGCGCCCGACCACGCCAGGGCCGCGGGCAGCGCCAGAATGGCGACCACCAGCGGCCGGGAGCCACCCGCCGGGCGGCCAGCGTCAACGGCGAAAGCTCGCAATCTCATCGCATGGGTCCTGACTGGTCGTGGTGAGAGCGTGGTGGGGCCGGTTGCGGCGAGAAAAGGTCAGACGCCAGGCGCCGCGACGACGGCGATGTTAAACACATACCCGGGGAGCAGCAACGCAGCAGATGGCCGGCATGCCCGCAGGTCGGCTCAGCGGCGCCGCACGTTCAGCTCGATGCGGTGCTCACCGCTGACCACGTACTCGACCTGCTCGGCGCCCTCCGCCAGCACGGTATTGCGCAGCGCGACGGTCTCGCCGCTGGTGTTGCCGCCGGTCAGGACCTCGAGCACCGAGGGCGGCAGCGACGGCATGGGTCGGCCGCCGTAGAAGGCGCCCGCGTCGGGACGCGACAGCCGGTAGTAGACGCGGTCGCTGGGACGGGTCTTGTTGAGCTTCTCGATGAGCTGGCCGATGCTCTGCGGCGGATACAGCTCCGGGCCGGGGCGGCTCTGTTCCTGGGAGAACAGCGCGGCGTCGCCCACCTGCAGGGTGAGCGGCCCGGGCGCCAGACCGTCGGGGATCCGCAAGCCGATCTCGATGTCGGTCTCGGGCTGCCGGTAGGGCTTGAGCCAGACGGTGACGGTGAGCTCATCGCCGGGACGCACGTCGGTACGATCGGCCCAGATGCGGGTGATCTCGGCGACCCGGCGATCGGAACGCATGGTGATCTCGAGGTCGACGCCGCGCACCTCGATCGGCTCGAACGGGTTGTCGTAGAGCTGCTCGTAGATCGAAGTGATGGTCTGCGAGAGAGGGAAGTAGGCCTGGCCCGGCGACGAGAACAGGTTGTCGATCCGCACCGCGCCCAGCTCCGGGTCGAGGCGAAGCTCGCCGGCAACCTGCAGGGCGCTGTCGCCGAGCAGGGCGCCAACGCTCTGCAGGCCGTTGGCGAGGCCCAGGAACAGGAGCGTCGGCGACAGCGACTTGTCGGTGAGCATCTCGAAGCTCAGCTCTTCCTCGACGCCCGCCCCCTGGATGCCGATGCGCACCGGGATCATCGGCGGCGGCGGCCCGACCACGCCGAGGATACCGGCCAGCCGATCCTGGCGGATGGAGCCGATCACCTGCGTGCCCGCGGCGGTGAGCTTCTGGGAGTCGGCCATGCTGTTGATCACCATCAGGACCTCGGCCCCCACCATCGGGAAGTCGACGTTGCCGCCCTGCATGAACGGGTGTCCGAAGGCCAGCACCCGCTCGCCGTCGACCCAGGTGACCGTGCCGGTGGCCGTCAACGACAGGTCGCCGCGCATGAGCTGGGCGGCCACCGCGCTGCCCGGCTTCAAGGGCCCCGATAGCCGCGGGTTCTGCGAGACGCCGCCGAGGGTCGGCTGCCAGCCCATCGCCGCGAACAAGGGGCCGAGCCGGCGCACCACCTCGGGATGGGCACCGCCGATCGACACCGGGGTGAGGATCGGCGCGATCCCGGCGGCCCCGACCGCCGGCTGCAACGTCGCCATCTCGGGCGTCCGCCCGCGCATCAGGTCGGCCGCCGCCGCCACCATCCCGGCGCCGGCGGAGGCGCCGGCCGCCGCCTCGGGACGGGTCGCCTCGCTCTCCGCCAGGCGCAGCATGTTGTCGATCGGGGTGATCCCGGCGATCGGCTCGGTGGCAAACGCGCCGAGCCGGTAGGCGACCGCCCCGACCAGCTTGCCATCGACGTACACGGGGCTGCCGCTCATCCCCGCCGCCACCCCGCTCCGCTCCAGCCCCAGCCCCGACAGGCGGGCGATGATCAACGCCTGCTTGGGCTGTATGTTGTCGAGGACGCCGAGGATCTCGACGCCGAACTCCTCGGGCTCGGTGCCGCGCACGACGGTATAGCCGACCCCCGTCATGCCGGCGCGGACCTCCTCCACTCCCATCGTCTCGGGGGCAGCGGTGGCCGTGGCGGGAAGCTGGGCGGCCGG
>DASWHK010000115.1:0-7974 GCA_036398215.1 Acidobacteriota bacterium
CGCCGGCTCGACCGGCGTGCGGCTGATCACGCCCTCCGACCCGGCCTCCACGGCCACGCTGACGAACGTGGGGCCGGGGCCCGAGAGTATCTCATCGAGCGCCTGCTCGTAGGCGTCGGCCTCCTCGAAGTGGAAGACCCGCGCGAAGCCGGCGGCGCGCGCCAGGGCGGCGAAGTCGACCCGGCCGGCGCCCGGGATCGGCTGGCCGCCGGTGATCTCGTAGACGTCGTTGACGACCACGAAGAGGATCAGGTTGGCGGCGCCAGATTCGACGATCGTGACCAGCGTCCCGAGGCTCATCAGCATGCTGCCGTCGCCGTTCAGGCAGACTACCTTGCGGCGCGGCTGCGCCATCGCGATGCCCAGGGCGAGGTCGGCGGCGTGGCCCATGGCGCTGTCGGCGGAGGCGAAGTCCAGGTCGTGGTCGGAGTAACGGGCCCAGGGGCGAACGACACCCATCGTCGTCACCACCACCTCGTCGCGGCGGCGCCGGGCCAGCGGCTCGAGGAGCTGCTCGCGGTTCAGCATTGGCTCACGCGAGAGCTACGGGGAGCATCACGGCCACCGGATGGCCGCCGGCTTGTGCCAGCTCCCACGCCTGACCCAGCCGCCCGACCTCGGCGTCGGCCGAGTAGGGGCGCTGCGGGATCCCCCAGGCCTCGAGTGTCGGCGCGGTGACCAGCGCCACCGAGTCGATGTCGGCGCGCTTCATCGTCGCCGCCGCCAGCCGGCCTGTCGCCCGCTCGTCTTCGATCTCGGCCCGATGGGCGACCATCTTGGCGTGGCCGCGGACGCTCACCAGTACGAGCAGCGGCACGCCCATCCGCATCGCCGTTCCCCGCAGGCTGTCGCCGCTCTCCAGCAGCCCGGTGTTCTGGACCGCCACCACCGGCACGGCCCCGCCCAGCCAGAGACCCGAAGCGACGGCGAAGGCCTCGCCCTCACGGGTCACGGTCAACAACACGGTGCCCGGATCGCCGGCGGCGAGCGCCAGCAGGCGCGCCGTGCCGTTGTCGGGAAGCCCCACCAGGTGCGTCATGCCGAGCTCGCGGAGCGCCGCGAACAGGACCGCGGCCGACGGCCCCGCTCCGCTCATGCGCGAGGCTCCTGGACGTGCGCGTCGATGATCGCCGCCAGCCGCTCGAAGTCGACGCCCAGGCGGCGGGCGGTGCCCACCGCGAGCGAGGTCTCGGCGACCCCGGGAACGAACTGGTAGGTGGAGGCCTGCGAGGCGTCGATCTCGACCTGCAGGAACTCGAGGTCGTCGATCGGCGGCCGCGCCTCGAGCTCCTTGGCCAGGTCGAGGAAATGGGTGGTCACGAAGGCCATCGGCGACAGCTTGCGGAGCAGGCGTAGGACCGTCGCGATGATCTCCGCCGCCTCCGAAGGGTTGGTGCCCGAGCACAGCTCGTCGAGCAGCACGACGGCCCCCGGCCTGACGCTCTGGAACAGCTTGCGGATGCGCAGCAGCTCGGTGCCCAGCCGGCCCTCCTCGAGATCGGCGCCGTCCTGATGGACGAGCGAGGCGAACATGCCGCTGGCCAGCGGCAGGCGGGAGGCGGCGGCCGGCACGTACAGGCCCGATTGCCCGAGCAGCTGGGCGAGGCCGAGCGCCTGCAGCAGCCGGGTCTTGCCGCCCGAGTTGGGGCCCGTGATGATGGTGACCGCGGTCGGGCTCTCGGGCGACACCGGGCACGGCACCGGCGGCCCCTGGGTCTGCAGCAACAGCGGGTTGAAGAGCCTGCTCAGCTGCAGCGGCCCGCCGGCCTCGACCCGTGCCAGCGACACCTCCAGGCCGGCGGCGCGGGCCCGGGCGGCGAACTCCAGCGTCAGCATGTAGACCTCGAGATGGCCGAGCACCTGCACCAGGGTGCCGAGCACCGGGGCGATCTGCTCGTAGACGCCGAGAATCACCCGCATGACCAGCTCCCGCTGGGTGAACTGCATTCCCTGCCAGCGCAGCCGCCCCATCGCGAGCCAGCGGCGCCACGGCTTCTTGTAGAAACGGTTGCCGTCGTTGTCCTGCAGGCTGTCGATCTCGAGGTTGCGGACGCGCCCGTCGGCGCCGACGCGGATCCTCAGCTCGAGGCGGGTGTGATCGTCCTCGTACTCGAGCAGCGAGTCGAGCAGCCGGTGCTCGGAGGAGGCCTGGATCTCGCCGCCGACCTCGTGCAGCCGCCGCAGCCCCGAGCCGGCGGTGGCGAACGCCTCGACCATGTAGGCGATGACCCGGTGCAGCTGCCGCAGGGTGTCGAGCCGTAACGAGGTCTTGTCGAGCAACGTCAGCGTATGGGTGCTCTTCAGCTGGTCGAGCAGGACGACGAGCTGGACGTACAGCGTCTCGGCCTTCTTCCGCAGCTCCTCGTCGGCCTCGAGCTCGCGGAGAATCCCCTGGCGGAACTCGACCGTGGCGGCATCCACCGGCGGTTGCGACAAGACGCGCAGCAGGAAGGCGGCGTGCAACGGGCAGTCGCGGCCGTCGACCCGCAGGTTCGACAGGCCGCGCACGAAGCGCTCGACGAACAGATCGTTGACGAAGAAGTCCGGCGTCCAGGTGGGCTCGGGAAGCGGCATCTCCACGAATCCCTCGTCGATGCCGCGGCTCTCGTTGCTGCCCAGGAACGCCATCTGGAGCAGCTCGCCGAGGAACTGGTCGTCGGGGGCCGGGTGCGGCCGCGCGTGCAGCAGGTCGGGCAACGGGATCATCGGCCGATCGCTTCCAGCACCCTGCCGATGGCCTCGTTCATGAACCCGTTGGAGCCGCGCGGGCTGGGGCCGAGGCGGACCACGACCATCTCGACCGAAGGGATCACCACCGTCAGCTGGCCCATGAAACCGGCGGGCCAGAAGGCGTCGGCGGGGACCCGGTCCATCGAGCCGCCCCGGTTGAGCCAGAAGAGGCCGCCGTAGCCGTTGCTCGGGTCGCCGGGCGCCGGCGTGCCGACGAAATCGACCCAGCCCTCGGGCAGGACCCTCTCGCCGGCGAAGACGCCGTCCTGAAGGTGCAGGAGGCCGAACCGTGCCCAGTCCCAGGCGCTGCCGAAGTCGTAGCCGGTCATGATGAAGTTGCCCCAGGCGTCGGTCTCAAGGACGAAGTTGCGGGCCCCGATGCGGTCGAAGAGGGCCCGCTGCGGGAAGGTCAGGTAGCTGTCGCCGCGCACCTCGACCTTCTCGCGAACGATGCGGCCGAGCGTCAGCGGATCCGAGTTCCGGTAGCGGAACTGCGAGCCCGGCGGGATCTCCAGCGGCTGGTTGGTGGCGTGCTCGAAGACGTTGACCGAATCGAAGTAGATCCGGAAATGCTCGTTGGCGGCGCTCCAGGAGTCGAGCCGGCCGAGCCCGTAGTTCTCGAAGTCGAGGCCGCTGCTCATGTTCAGCAGGTTGCGGAGGGTGATCTGCCGGCGGGGGTCGCGCGGGCCGCTCCACTCGGCGATCGGCGCCGGCTCGTCGAGGTCGAGCTCGCCCTGCCCCACCAGGATCCCGATCAAGGCCGCGGTGATGCTCTTGCCCTGCGACCAGGAGATCTGCGGCGTGTCCTTGGTGAAGCCCTCGGCATAGCGCTCGCCGATGACCTTGCCACGGTAGACGACGACGAACGCCCGGGTGTTCTGGTCGCGCTGCCCGATCGCCCAGTCGAGGGCGGCGTCGAGCTGCGCGGCATCGATCTCGGGAAAACTGCCGCGGGCGCCGGCGTCGCCCAGCGGCCAGGGCTGGCTTGCAGCATCGGGGAGCGCCGAGACGACGTCGACCGGCTCGAAAAAGGCCTCGTCGACGCCGGCGGGAAGGATCGTGCAGCCCTGATCGCCGTGATAGCGGGCCGTCCGTGGCGGCGTCACGCCGAGCCCCCGGACCGTGGCGCTGCGGTCGGCCATGTCGACCTCGTACTCGAAGTCCTCCTGCCAGTTGAAATCGGGAAAGCGGGCCACGTCCATGGCGAAGACCTCTTCCGGGCTGCGCCGATGGACGCGACCGACGACGAAGACGCCCGCGCAAAGGTGGTGAGCGGCCATCGCGGCGATGTGGCCGCGGGCCTCGGCGGTTGGCGCCGCGGCCTGAGCTCCCCGGCTCGGGGCCGGCGCGGCGGGAACCACGGTCGGCGGCAGCAGCGCGACCAGGCTGAGCGCCGCCACCAACCCGAGCTTGCCGGGGGTTCGCGCCGTCGCGACTCGTCGAGGAGCCCGAGCAGCTGCGGACCTTCTTAGAGCCCGGGCCGGGCAAGCTGTTCGCAATCGAGCGCGCTTCATTTCATCTCCCGAAAAGCCGAAGACCGTCTGATCGAATCACTATCACGGGTCAACGCCCCATTCACAAGGGATCGGGTGGTGTCCTAGGCAGGACACCACTGGGGATCGGGAACGTCCTCTGGACACGGGCGGCGAGGCGGGCGGTGCCCACCGCCTGGACGTTGGAGATCGCGCCTCATCCCGACGCTTCCAGCTCCGCGGCCGTCTCGCGGATCAGCCGCCAGGCCCGCTCGACGTGCTCCGCCTCGGTATGGGTCTGGCCGATGCAAAGCCGCAGCGTGTAGACGCCGTTCAGCAGCGCGTGGCTCATGAACAGCTCGCCGCCGGCGTTGAGGCGCTCGAGTAATCGACGGCTGATGTCGTCGCCGCCGCGATGATGGAAGCAGACGAGGTTGAGTGGCGCCGGGGCGAGCAGCTCGAAGTCGGCGGACGCCTCGATCCAGCCGGCGAGCCGCTGCGCCAGCTCGACGTGGCGGCGGACGTGGGCGCGCAGCCCCTCGACGCCGTAGTGGCGGATCACCAGCCACAGCTTGAGGGCGCGGAAGCGGCGGCCCAGCGGCACCTGCCAGTCGCGGTAGTCGATCACGGCGCCGGATTCGGTCGCCCGGTTGCGCAGGTACTCGGGCAGAACGCTGAGCGTCTTGATCAGCTCGGCGCGGTCCGCCACCCAGAAGCAGTCGCAGTCGAAGTTGGTGAACATCCACTTGTGGGGGTTGAAGCAGTAGCTGTCGGCCAGCTCCAGCCCGTCGTGGATGTGGCGGTGCTCGGGGCACAACGCCGCGGTCCCCGACATCGCCGCGTCGACGTGCAGCCAGACGTCCTCCTCGTCGCAGATGCGGCCGATGGGGGCGAGCGGGTCGAGGCCGTTGGAGGCCGTGGTGCCGACGGTAGCGCAGGCGAAGGCCGGCAGCAGGCCGGCGGCGCGGTCTTCCTCGATCTGCCGGCCGAGCGCCTCGGGGCGCATGGCGAAGCGCTCGTCGACGTCGATGAGCCGCAGGTTGCGGCGGCCGAGGCCGGCGATCTTGACCGCCTTCTCGACCGAGGAGTGGGCCTGGTTGGAGGCGTAGGCGACCAGCCGGCCGTCACAGCCGTTCTCGTTGGCGGCGAAATCCGTGGCCCGCTCGCGCGCCGCCAGCAGCGCGCAGAGGGTGGCGCTGCTGGCGGTGTCCTGGATCACCCCGCCGCCCTCGCCGTCGCTACGGAACGCGGCGGGCAGCGCCAGCATGTCGACCAGCCAGTCGAGCACGTGGGTCTCGAGCTCGGTGCAGGCGGGGCTCGTGGTCCACATCATCCCCTGCACGCCGAGCCCCGCGGACAGCAGCTCGCCGAGGATCGAGGGGCCGGAGTTGTTGGACGGGAAGAAGGCGTGGAAGCCCGGCGACTGCCAGTGGGTGATCCCCGGCAGGATGATCTCGTCGAGGTCGCGCAGGACGGCGTCGAAGGGCTCGCCCCGCTCGGGCGCCGCCGGCGGCAGCGCCGCGCGGATCTCGCCGGGCTCGACCCTGGCGAGCACGGGGAACTTCTCGATCGCTTGCTGGTAAGCGGCGAGCCAGTCGATGACCGCGTGGCCCCAGCGCCGGAACTCCTCGGGGCCCATGTGCTCGCCGTTCTCTAGAGTCCTTGCCACTCCAGGCCCTCACCTCGGCGGTAGTACAAGCGGAAGGCGCGGCCGTAGATCGAGCGCTCGGGGATGAAGCCGAAGATGCGGCCGTCGCGGCTGTTGCCGCGGTTGTCGCCCATCACCATGACGTGCTCCGGCGGCACCACCCGCGGCTCCATGTCTGGGCCGCCGCCGCCGGCGAGGTTGAGCGCGGCGCGGCGCTCGCCGTACAGCTCCCAGTCGGCGCCGCCTTCGACCCGCTGCCCGTTGATGTGGACCCGGCCGTCGCGCACCGAGATCTCGTCGCCGGCCACCGCGACGATCCGCTTGATCAACCGCACGCCGCTCTCGGGCGAGTCGAAGACCACGATCTCGCCGCGCACCGGCGCCCGGCCCGCCAGCACCTCGATCTCCGTGAAGGGAAGGCGGAGCCCGTAGACGCGCTTGTCGACCAGCACCCGGTCGCCCGACAGCAGCGAGTACTCCATCGACTCGCTGGGAATGTAGTAGTGGTCGGCGAGCGCCGAGCGGGCGGCCAGCGTGCAGCCGACGACCACGGCGAGGATCAACAGCTCGGAGCCGAGGCGGCGCAGCCGCTCCTTGAACGCCATCAACGGCGCTCCCCCGCCCCCATCAACGGCCCTCGAAGTAGAGCAGCCCGCCGGCGATGCCGCCGACGAACAGCTCGGGGCGGCCGTCGCCGTCGATATCGGCGAAGGTCGGCGTCGAGAACGGATGCACGGGCACCGCGAACGACTCGTCGAGCTCGAAGATGGGCTCCTCGGGCGTGCCGACGTTGCGGTACAGCTTCAGGCCCTCGGACTCGCTCCCCAGCACCAGGTCGAGATCGCCGTCGCCGTCGATGTCGACCAGCGTCGGGGCGCTGCGCCGGCCGGCGTCCATGCCGGCGTAGCGGTCGCTGACCAGCTCGAAGCTGGGCCACTCCGCGGTGCCCACGTTGAGGTAGAAGTTGACGTCGCCCGAGGACTCGCCGATGAACAGGTCGAGGAGGCCGTCGCCGTTGACATCGCCCAGCGCCGGCGTGGCGTTGCGCCCCCGCGTCAGGGTCACGAAGGCGGGATCGGCGATCGTCCATCGCGGCTCGCGCGCCGTCCCCTCGTTGAGGACCAGCAGCAGCTCGTCGCCCCAGGTCCCCATCAGGATGTCGAGGTCGACGTCGCCGTCGAGGTCGCCGAAGGCGGGCGCGAAATGGTAGGCGCCGGTGAACTCCGGCATGGCTCCCCGCAACCGGTAGGCCGGCGCCGCCGGCGAGCCGACGTTCTCGAAGAGATACAGCTTGCCGGTGTTGTTGTCGTCCGGTTCGATCTTGTTGCCGACGAGAAGGTCGAGATCGCCGTCGCCGTCGATGTCGGCGAAGGCCGGGAACGTCTCGCTGCCGAGGTCGATGTTGCTGATGTAGCGGCGGGTGCGCAGCTCGAAGTTGTTGCGACCGGTCTGCTCGAGGAACAGCAGGTTGTCGATCGTCGTGCTGTTGGCGTTGTAGGCGCCGCCGAGCACGCCGATCAGCAGGTCGTTGTCGCCGTCAGCGTCGATGTCGCCGAATGCCGGCGCGTTGTAGCCGCTGGTGGCGATCGGAGCATTGAGCGGGAACGGCTCGGGCTCGGAGCGCAACGACGGGGTCGTGCACGAGCCGGTGTTCTCGATGAACAGCAGCCCGGGCTCGAAGAAATCCCCCCAGAAGAGGTCGAGATCGCCGTCAGCATCGATGTCCTCGAGCGCCATGGTGTTGGCGCCGTGAAACCTCGTGCCGCCGATGACCTGGCCGATGATCTCGATGTCCTGAAAGCGGTCGGTGACGTGGCGGAACTGCGGCGCTCCGGCGGCGTCGTTGCCGGTGGCCTCGTAGCGGGTGATCGTCCCCTCGAGGCGGCCGAGCAGCAGGTCGAGCCGGTTGTCGCAGTCGATGTCGCCGACCTTGGGGATGTTCTGCCGGTCCGAGAAGATCGGCTGATCGTTGCTGTCGAGCAACGACTCGGTGACCAGCCGGAAGTCCGGGCTCCCCGGGCGGCCGTCGTTGCTCCAGAAGCGGATCAAGCTGAAGCGTTGCTCGGCGAGCAGGTCGAGGTCACCGTCGAGGTCGACGTCGGCGAAGTGGTACCACTCGCCGAC
>DASWHK010000116.1:0-3656 GCA_036398215.1 Acidobacteriota bacterium
CTCGACCAACAACTGGTGGGTGGCGCTGCTGTCGTTCGGCGAGGGCTGGCACAACAACCACCACGCCTTCGCGCGCTCGGCCCGCCACGGGCTGCGCTGGTGGGAGGTCGACATGACCTGGTGGACGATCCGGCTGATGGAGAAGCTGCACCTGGCCTGGAACGTCCACGTCGCCGACCCCTGGGGACAGACCGAGGGGTAGTGGTCCGAAGAGGCCGCCTCCACCTCGCGGACGAGCGGATCGGCAACCTGCGGCGGCTACCGCGATGAGCGTCGAGCGCATCGCGGTGATCGGCGCCGGCACGATGGGCCACGGGATCGCCCAGGTCGCGGCCCGGGCCGGCTTCCAGACGGTGCTCTGCGACGTCGGCGACGAGCTTGTCGCCGCGGCCCTGGCCCGCATCCGCGCCGGCCTCGAGAAGGGCGTCGAGCGCGGCAAGGTCGAGCCGGGTGAGGTCGAAACGACGCTGGCGCGCCTCGCGACCTCGACGTCGCTGACCGCCGCCGCCGCCGAGGCGGACCTGATCATCGAGGCGATCCCCGAGGACATGGCGGTGAAGCGCGACCTGTTCGCGCGCCTCGAGACGGCCGCCCCGCCGGCGGCGCTGCTGGCCACCAACACCAGCTCGCTCTCGGTCGCCACGATCGCCGCCGTGCTGGCCGATCCCGGCCGCCTGCTCGGCATGCACTTCTTCAACCCCGTGCACGCCATGAAGCTGGTCGAGATCGTCACCCATGAGGCCAATCCCGCCGCGGCGGTCGAGACCGCGGTCGCCGTCGCCGAGAGGCTCGGCAAGACCGCGATCGTCGTCAAGGACGTGCCGGGCTTCGCCACCAGCCGCCTGGGCGTCCTCCTCGGCCTCGAGGCCATGCGCATGCTCGAGCAGGGCGTCGCCTCGGCGCGCGACATCGACACCGCGATGGTGCTCGGCTACCGGCACCCGATGGGGCCGCTCGAGCTCACCGACCTGGTCGGCCTCGACGTCCGCCTGGCGATCGCCGAGTACCTGCACGAGGAGCTCGGCGAGGCCTTCCGTCCCCCGGAGGTCCTCCGCCGCCTGGTGGACGAGGGGAAGCTGGGCAAGAAGAGCGGCGAGGGCTTCTATAAGTGGTAAGCGGCGGCAAGATCCGAGCCGCTGAGGCGTTACCTGGATGTCCTGCCAGACCCATCACACTCTCATCACGACCTGCTCCGAAAAGGGGGACGCCGCATCCGGGTGGATGAAAACAGGGGCTGGTAGTATCGCTGCGGAATCACCATCGTTCTCGTTCACGATGATCGCTACCTGCGGGAGCTGACATGCGGCGGATTCACTTCAGGTCGCTGGCGGGGGGGCTGGCGGTGGCGCTGCTGGCGGGCGCCACGGGGGCCGTCGAAAAGCCGGCGCAGCAGGTCGGACAAACGGCTCCGTGGCTCTACCGCGACGTCGAGAACCTCCCGTACGAAGCCCCGCGGTTCGCCGCCGCCCAGTCGCCGGCCGGCCCGATACCGGGGGACTTCTTCCTGCTTGCCGGCTCCGACGCCTTCGTGCACCCGGCGATCACGCCGCCGCTGCGGGTCAACAACGACCTGCTGTCGCCGGGGGGCGGCACCAACCCGGAGTCGCAGGTCGAGCCGGACATCGACGTCAATCCGTTCAACGAGCTCAACCTGGTCGGCGTCTACCAGGAGAGCCGCTTTCGTGACGGCGGCGCCCGGGCGCTCAACTACGTGACCTCGATGGACGGCGGCGTGACGTGGATCGAAGGCAGCCTGCCGGGGCTGACGGTCGAGACCGGCGGGCCCTGGAAGCGCGCCTCCGACCCGTGGGTGGCCTTCGGCCCCGACAACCGCGTCTACTACGTCTCGCTGGCGATCAACGACGTCGGCCCGCCGAGCGCCGTCCTGGTGAGCGTCTCCACCGACGGCGGGCTCACCTTCGGGCCGCCGGTGACCGTGCAGTTCAGCGCCGTGGACTTCCACGACAAGGAGGCCATCGAGGTCGACACCTTCCCGGCCAGCCCCCATTTCGGCAACGTCTACGTGGGCTGGGACATCAACCGCGCCGGCGGCGGCCAGCACCTGGTGGTGTCGCGCTCCACCGACGGTGGCGCCAGCTACCAGGGGCCGGTGACGCTGCGCACCAGCAGCGCCAACATCGGGGCGATCCCGCGCGTCGGGCCCGACGGAACCGTCTACGTGGTCTGGGGCGGCAGGTTCCCGGGGTCGCCGGACTTCTGGGTCTTCTTCTCGAAGAGCGGCAACGGCGGCGCCACCTTCAGCTCGCCGCGGGCGGTGCAGCGGCTCGCCAGCATCGGCGTCCCGACGATCCGCGACGGCGAGATCCTGCCGTCGTTCACCGTCGACCGGAACAGCGGCGACCTCTACCTGGTCTGGCCCGACGCCCGCTGGAGCGGCGTCGACCAGATCGCGCTCTCCTACTCGCGCGACGGCGGCGATACCTGGTCGGCCCCGGTGCGGGTCAGCGACGGGCCGCTCGACGCGCCGACGTTCACCGGCGCCGTCGCGGTCAACGGCGCCGGCGAGGTCGGCGTCAGCTACACGAGCCTGGAGAACGATCCACAGCGGCTGTTCCTCGTCGATCAGTTCCTCAGCATCTCGCGCGACCGCGGGGTGAGCTTCGAGCCCCGTCGGCGGATGAGCCCGGTGACCACCGATGTCCGCTGGGCCGCCTGGTCGCGCCAGTACTTCCTCGGCGACTACACGGCGATCGCCGCCGGCGCCAGCCGCTTTTACATGCTGTGGATCTTCCCGCTCGAGCCCTCGAAGGTGGCGCTGCCGCCGCCGCCCAACATCATCTTCGGCTTCGACCCGATCAGCGGCGTCGACATCGGCTTCCCGGTGCCGCCGGTGCGCCTGCAAAACGACGTCTTTTTCTCGCGGACGCGCTGAGGTCGGGGCGGCGACAGGAAGCGGTTCCGAAGGAATTGGGTCTCGCGAGGCCCACGGCCGTCTGATCGCCGTTCGCCCGCGCCAGGGAACGGCGTGGAGGAATCAAACACTTCGCCGGCACCGACCCGGGGGTTCCCAGGCTCAGGCCGGCACGACCTCGAAGGTCGTTTTCAGCTCGATGTCCTGCCGCAGCGAGCTCCAGACCGAGCAGTAAGTCTCCCGCGACAGGTCGAGGGCGCGCTGGACGTTGCCGGCCGGCACGTCGCCGCCGACCTTGAAGATCATCGTGACCTGCACGACTCGCCGGGGGTCGTTGTCGGCGCGCTGGATGCGGGAGTCGACGCCCAGGGAGAGCGCGGGGGTGCGCATTTTGCCGAGGATGTGGACAACGTCGATGGCCATGCAGGCGGCGAGGCTGGCGGCGAGCATCTTCACCGGCGACGGCGCCGCTTCGGCGTCGCCGTCGACCTGCACCGGCGTCTCGCCGACGTTGCCGGAAAAGCGCAGGCCGCCCTCCCAGTCGAGGTGGAGGTTCATCGAAGGCGGCGAGGCCATGGTTCGCGCATGCGCGGCGTGTCGGTCAGAGCTGTCATCGGCTCAGGCAGGGTGCTGCGCCAAGTCGCTCAGGCGCTGCCTTCGGCCCCGGCCACGGCGCCGGCCGCCAGCTCATCGCCCTCGACCACCCAGCCGTCGAGCAGGTTGATGATGCGGTCGCCGTAGGCCGCGTACTTCTCGTTGTGGGTCACCTGGATGATCGTCGTGC
>DASWHK010000117.1:0-7391 GCA_036398215.1 Acidobacteriota bacterium
GGCGTCGAGCCGCCGTTGAGGCGGTTGTCGATGGTGTCCAGATACACCCGCTGGGTGTTGCGGCGGAAGGGGTCGATCGTCTGCCGGGGCAGCGCCAGCTCGCTCCACACGCCCGCCCGCAGCTCGCCGAGGAAGTCGATCGGTGCGTAGGCGTCTTCGGCGTCGAGCGCTGACTGCTCGATTAGCCGCTCGAGGCGCGTCAGCTGCAGCAGCGAGCTCATCAGCGAGTTTTGCGCCGTGCGGATGCGGTCCATGACGCCGGCCGGCTCCATGCGGCGGAGCAGCTCGGGCTCGACGAACATCGCCGGCGTCTGCAGCCCGTTGGCGAGCAGGAACTGCACCGCCTCCGACTGCTTCGCCGCCGGGATGGGGGTGAAGCGCACTCCATCCTGGCCGATGTGCTTCTGCTGCGACGAGAAGCCGCCCACCAGTTGGGTGACGTGGCCCATCTCCAGGCGCCACTGCCCGAGCAGCCGGCCGTAGACCTCGGCGAGCTCGTCGTAGGGATCGCCGGATGTGGTGGTGGTCGCCGCCAGCAGCATGTCGGCGATGCGCTCGATGTTCTTCAGGCCGAGCGTCGTGGCTGCGACGGCGTCGATGTCGCCCACCGCCTCGGTGTTGTTGTGGGGGTCGGAGCCGGCGGCGCCGGCGGTCGAGAAGCGCAGGTATGCGGTGGCGTCCTGCTGGCGCGCCCATTCGTCGAGCGTCGCCTTCTCGTCGTCCGGCGTGCGCGCCCCGGGGATCGGCTTGTAGCCCCACATCGCCGCCCACTTGTCGTACGGCCCGATCTTCGGGATCAGGTCCTCGATGGCGATGCCGTCCTCGGGCTGGGCCACGTAGTTGAACCGCGAGTAGTCCATGAGCGTCGGCGTGTGGCCGTTCTCGGCCACCCAGGCCGGGTCCCGCACCTGTTCGAGCGTGTAGGTGGCGCTCGCCTTCATGTTGTGCTGGAAGCCGAGCGTGTGCCCGACCTCGTGGGCGACGACGTAGCGGATCAGCTCGCCCATCAGGTCGTCGGGCAGCGGCAGCGTCCGGGCGCGCGGGTCGAGCGCCCCCGCCTGCACGAAGTACCAGTTCTTCACCAGGTTCTGGACGTTGTGATAGAACTGGATGTCGGCCTCGAGGATCTCGCCGGAGCGCGGGTCATGGATGTGCGGCCCGGAGGCGTTCTCGGTCGTCGAGGGGAGCCAACGGAGCACCGAGTAGCGGGCGTCCTCGGCGCTCCAGTCGGGGTCGTCGGGCGGCGCCTCGCGCGCCACGATGGCGTTGCGGAAGCCGGCCGCCTCGAACGCCGGCTGCCAGTCCTCGATGCCCAGCTTGACGTAGGGCACCCACTTGGCCGGCGTCGCCGGGTCGACGTAGTACTCGATGGGCTTGACGGGCTCGGAGATCGCGGCGCTGGGGTCCTGCTTCTCGAGCCGGTAGCGGGTGATGAAGCGGCGCTCCACTGCGCGGTGCTCGGGGCGGCCGTAGTCGGTGTACGACTCGCTGAAGTAGCCGACCCGCTCGTCGAACAGCCGCGGCATCATCGGGGTCTCCGGCAGCTTCATCATGCTGTAGGAGACGACCACGGTGGCGCTGTTGCCCTGCATGCCGCGGGCTCCGCGGCCGCCGCGGCCGCCGCCGGCGGCGCCGCCCGAGTCGATCGGCGCGGTGTAGGTCTGGCTGACCTCGACGTTGACGTTGAGCGGGAACGCCACGACCTTCTCGATGAACGTGCGGTCGCCGTCGAAGCCGCGGGCGCCGAGGCGGCTGCGCACCGACAGCTCGGGGACCTCGCTCATGAACATGCGGGTGACCTCGATCACCGGGTCGCCGCTCTCGCTGTACGCGGCGACGTCGAAGGCCTCGACGATCGCCGGGTTGTTGGCGTCGGCCACGGCGCGCGCCACCGGCAGCGCCGAGTCGGCGACGATGTCGTAGCTCGTCAGCCGCAGCAGCACCTTGTCGTCGCGAAGCTGCCAGCGGACCACGCGGTTGCCCGCCGACTGGCCGCCGTAGCCGGCGCCGATCGTCGTGCGCTTGATCTGCGACACCCAGAGGAAGTCCTTGTCGAGCTCCGCCTGCGGAATCTCGTAGAACACCTGGTCGTCGACGCGATGCACCTTGAAGATGCCCTCGTCGGTGCGCGCCTCGTCGGTGATGACCTCGCCGTAGGGCTTCGGCTCGCTTGGCTCCTGGTTGCCGCCGCCGCGGCCGCCCTGGCCGCCGCGGCCGCCCTGGCCCTGAAGAACGCCGGCCGCCCAGATCGGCTCGTCGGGGGTCACGACCGCCTGCGATCGGCGCTGGCCCTGCCCCTGGGCGCCGGCGGTAAGGACGAGCGCGGCAACGCCCGCCAGGATGATCGACAAGGAGTAGCGCTGAAATCGGGTTTTCATCGGATCGTCGCTCCGGTGATCGGTGGACGTGACGGAGGGGCACCATTGTCGCCGAATCGGCCGGCGAGTGAAAGGGTCGGGCCTGCGCCAAGCCCCGGCCAGCCCCGGCCAGCCGGCGCGGCGCGACCGGTCGCGTCGCGCGATGCCCGGAATTCAGCGCCCGAGGGGATTCGGGGCCGGCCGCCGAGCGAAACGGTTGGCGAGGCGCCCGCGGCCGGCGGCCGCTCATTTCACTCGAAGCGCTCGAGGGCGTACGAGGTGTCGCGGCTCGGCAGGATGACGCCGTTGCGGGCGGCGTACTCGGCCCACAGCGCCAGCATCTCGCGGAGCTTGTCGGGCTCGCTCGCCGCCAGGTCGTCGGTTTCGGCGGGGTCGCGGGAGAGGTCGAACAGCTGCCAGCGCTCGGGCCCGTAGGGCTCCCACAGCCAGAGCAGCTTCCAGTCGCCCTGACGCAGCGCCCGGCGGCCGAACAGCTCCCACCCCATGACGTAGTCGCCGGGATGCACGGCCGGCGCCTCGCCGCGCAGGAACGGCAGCATCGAGGCGCCTTCGAGCCGCGCCACCGGGCGCCCCTGATAGACGCCGTCCGGAGGCTCGACGCCCGCCAGCTCCAGCGCCGTCGGGACGACGTCCATGACCGATACGAAGACGTCGCTGATGCCTGGCGGGCGGCGTCGGGAGCCGCCGAGCTCTCGCGACGAGGTTGCCGATGCGCCGGCCCCGGCGTCCCCGCCGGCCGGGGTCCGGCGTGAGCTTTCGTTGCTCGCCGTCGGACCGCCGGAGGTCCCGCCGGCCGGGGGCGTGTCGCCCGAGCTCACGTCCACGGGGGCGAGGACGATCGCCGGCACCCGGATGCCGCCCTGCGACGGGAAGGTCTTGAACAGCCGGAAGGGGGCCGTCGACGCCTGCGCCCACCCGGCTCCGTAGGCGACGTAGGATCCGGCGCGACCGAGGTTGTCGTAGCCGTTGTCGTAGCCCTTCCAGGTCCACTCGGCCTCCATGATCGGGTTGCCCTCGGCGCCATTGTCGGAGAAGAACATGATCAAGGTGTCGTCGTACTCGCCGATCTCCCGCAGGTAGTCGAAGAGGCGGCCGATGTTGGCGTCGAGGTTCTCGACCATGGCGGCGTACAGCTCCATCTCGCGAGCTTCGCTGCGTTGTTGCTCGCGGGCAAGGCCCTGCCAGGCCGGTACGAACGGCAGCCGGTCCGGCACCCCGACGTCGGGCCCGATGATCCCGGCGGCGGCAAGGCCGGCGGCGCGGCGGGCGCGGAGGACGTCCCAGCCCTCGTCGTAGGCGCCCGCATAGCGATCGATGTACTCCTCGGTCGCCTGCAGCGGCCAGTGCGGCGCCGTGTAGCCCAGATAGGCGAAGAACGGCCGCCCGCCGTCGTGGGCCTCGCCGAGGTACTCGATGAGCTTGTCGGTGTAGAAATCGCTGGAGAAGAAATCGGCCGGCAGCCCCACGGGGGCGCCGTCCTCGACGTACGCCGCCGGGGCCGCCCCCAGCCCCTGGGCGTCGGCGAAGTGGCTGGCGCCGCCGGGCAGCAGCGCGAACGAGCGCTCGAAGCCGCGCCCCTCGGGCCGCGTCGCGGCGCCGCCGCCGAGGTGCCACTTGCCGACCATCATGGTCGCGTAGCCGGCATCCTGCAGCAGCCGCGCCACCGTGACGACACGGTCGGAGAGCACGGCCTCGTAACCCGGCTGGCCGCGCTGGTTGTCGTCTTCCTCGCCGGACATCGTGCCGAGGCCGGCGACGTGGGCGTCGACGCCGGCCAACAGCATCGCCCGCGTCGGCGAGCACGCCGGTGAGACGTGGAAGTCGGTCAGCACCATCCCCGAGGCGGCGAGGGCGTCGAGGCTGGGAGTGCGGATCTCGCTGCCCAGGAAGCCGAGGTCGGAGTAGCCGAGATCGTCGGCGACCAGCAGGAGGATGTTCGGGCGCCCCTCGCCGCCGGTCGCCGGCGCGCCGCGCTCGTCGGCCGGGCCGGCGTCACAGCCGGCGGTGAGCAGCGGCAGGAGGGCGAGAGCCAGCAAGCGAAGCAGCCGGGTTGGTTTTCGATTCATCGCCAGACCCATCACGCTATTCACCGCAGCCGCTGCACGGCCTTTCGGCCGGCGATCCCGGCGCCTGAAGATTGCGCCTTTCGCTCGGCAATCCCGACTCCGGGAGGTTGCGATCTTTCGGCGGCCATCCTGACCTCTGAGACGGGTCCGCCGCAAGCCGGCGGCGCGAAGCCGGGGCAGGCCAGGGTAAGCGGTCATTTCTTCGTGAACCCTAAGGGAAATGATGGGCGAGCTCGTGGTCCGGAGATGTGGAATCAGGCGAAACTTCTCCTAAAATGGGCCAGTTATCGCTCCCGGCCGCCTGGACGCCACGTTGACATGATGCTTAGAGTACATGAGAATAGATGGCGCAACATGCCCACGGAATCGCGGCCCTGTATCCGCCCGTGACTCTCGCGAACGCAACTGGGAGGGAGCCTTGTCTCACCATGCATCCACCTACGGGACGGCCCATCGTCGTCCCGGTCGAAGGAGAAACGGTCGCGCCGGTCGCGACCGATCCACGGCACCCATCAGCCTCGAGACAGGTGAGCTCGGCCTCCTCCGCGAGATCGAGCCGGCCCGCAAGCTGTTCGCCCGGGTCATCGAGGTGGCGCTCGAGGACCAGCGCTACCTCGAGGAGACCCGCAAGAAGGCCGAGCTGTCGCCCCGGGACTGCCGGAGGTTGCGGATCATCGCCGATGCCGTTCCTCCGGAGGATTTCTTCGCCAGCGACTGGTTCGAGCATGTCTGCGAGCTGGTCGGAATTCATCCGCAGGCGGTCAGGGATCGGTTGTAGGCGCCCGCGAGCGGGCCGGCCGCCGGGGCGATGGCGTCCGGCCGGAGCCGTCGAGACCATGGACGAAGATGGAGCTTCCACCGCCCGCCAGGTCGTCACTGCACTGCGCCGGATCGTCCGAGCGATCGATCTGCACTCTCGTTTTCTGGCGGCGCGCTTCGGCCTCACCGGACCCCAGTTGATGGTGCTCGAGGAGCTGTCGCGGCGCGAAGGTGTGTCGATCAGCGACCTGGCTCGATCCGTCTATCTGAGCCATGCGACGGTCACCGACATCCTGGCGCGGCTCGAGCGCCGCGGCCTGGTTCGCCGGGCGCGCAGCGACGCCGACCGGCGCCGGGTGCTCGCCTCCACGACGGCGGCCGCCGAGGAGATCCTCTCGCGGACGCCGCCGCCCCTGCAGGAGCAGTTTCTTGAGCAGTTCAACGGGTTCGCGGCCTGGGAGCGGACCCAGATGCTCTCCAGTGTCCAGCGGATCGCCGCGATGATGGAGGCCGAGCCGCTCGACGTCATCGACGACCTCGCGGCCGAGATGGCCGCAGATGAAGCCTTGGCCGCGGTCGAACAGCAACCGCCAACAGCAACCTTGAAACCGGAGGGTTCTCGAGAATGAACACCCCGTCCCCCGCTTCCGATATCGACGAATCCCGACAGCAAGGCCCGATCTGGCCGCAGCGTCTCCGCCAGATCGCCTCCCCGGTCGACCGCATCCGGCTGCCCGAGGCCGACGGCGAGGTTCCCCAGGACGAGGAGTGGTGCGAGGTCATCGTCGACGGCGTGTCGCGGCGCATTCGCTTCCACGACTACGGCGAGATCTACGGGATCCCCGGCCTCTACGAGCGGCTCTTCTACAAGCGGCTGAAGTGCTGCTCGCCGAGCCGCGTGGCCTCGCTACTCGCCGAGGTGCTGGAGGAGCGCGGCGTCGAGCTCGGCAGCCTGCGGGTCCTGGACCTGGGGGCCGGCAACGGCATGGTGGGCGACGAGATGCAGCGTCTGGGCGTCCGGGAGATCGTCGGCGTCGACATCATCGAGGAGGCCAAGGACGCCGCCTTCCGCGACCGGCCCGGCGTCTACGACGACTACCTGGTGACCGACATGACCGAGCTGCGGGAGCCCGCCAGGACCAGCCTCAACCACGGCAGGTTCAACTGCCTGACCTGCGTCGCGGCGCTCGGCTTCGAGGACATCCCCCCGCAGGCCTTCGCGAAGGCGCTGGACGTCGTTCGCACGCCCGGCTGGATCGCCTTCAGCATCAAGGAGGAGTTTCTGCGCGGCGGCGACGACGCGTTCTGCGAGCTGATCGATCGGCTCGAGCGCGACGAGGTCTTGCGCTTCGAAGCCTACCGGCGTTTCCGCCACCGGGTCTCGATCAGCGGCGACGGGCTCTACTACGTCGCCGTGGTGGCGCGAAAGCTCCGCGAGGTCCCGAGCCGTTTCCTCGAGCATGCGGGTTGAGGCGCTCGAGTACCTGGCCTGCCCGCGTTGTGGCGCCGGCCTGAGCGTCGACGACCCGGTCCGCGCCGAGCGGGAGATCGTCGCCGGCCGCCTCGCCTGTTCCGGCGATTGCGGCGCCTATCCGATCGAGGACGGGGTCCCGAGGCTGCTGCCCGAGCTCGCCGGAGCGAGCCTCGACGCCACCGACGGCCAGGCCGAGACAGGTCGCGCCTTCGGGGCCCAGTGGAAGCAGTTCAAGTACGGCGGCACGACCTGGGGGGTTACCCTCGAGGAGCGCCTGCCGGTGGTTCTGCACGAGCTGGACTGGACGCCGCGACAGCTCGCCGGAAAGGTGATCCTCGATGCCGGCTGCGGCAACGGCACCCTATCGGAGGGCCTGGCCAGCCGGGGGGCGACCGTCGTGGCGCTGGACCTCAGCGACAGCGTTGTCCGCGCCCACGCGCACTGCCGAGCGCCGGGCCTGCACTTCGTCCAGGGCAATCTCTTCTACCCGCCCCTCAAGCCGGGGGCCTTCGACGCGATCTACTCGTGCGGCGTCTTCCACCACACGCCCGACACCCGCCGCGGCTTCCGCGCCGTGGCGCCGGCGCTCAAGAAGGCGGCCGACTCGCGCTTCTTCGTCTGGCTGTACGCCGATCGCAGCGCGCTGTTCAACGCCACGGTAGAGCAGGCGATGAAGCTGACCCGCCGCATGCCCGAGTGGTTGCTCGTTCCCCT
>DASWHK010000118.1:0-4559 GCA_036398215.1 Acidobacteriota bacterium
GGACGCCAGGCAATCAAAAGGGACGAACGTGCCTCAGCGGCGCAAGCGGTCGAGGCCGAGGAAGCCGATCGGCAGGGCGCTGCGCCCCTCCAGCGCCAGGTCGGCGAGCGCCTCGCCGATCACCGGCGCGAACTTGAAGCCGTGTCCCGAGAAGCCGGCGCCGATGACCACCGCGGCGTGTCGGGGATGGCGGTCGACCACGAAGTGGCGGTCCGGCGTGATCGTATACATGCACACGGAGTGCGCCGTACGCGCGGGCTCGACGCCGGGCATGACCGCCGCGAGGAAGCGGCGCACGGGCAGCTCGTCGCCGGGCAGCAGCTGGCGCTCGATGGCGCCGGGGTCGTCGATCGGCGTCACCGCCACGTGCTCGGCCACCTTGATGCCACGCTCGTCGATCGCCGGGAAGCCGTAGAAGTGGCCGTAGTCGGTCTCGACGTAGAAGGTCGGGAAGATCGTCTCGCGGTAGCGGTCGGGCTCCGCTGCCGGGTACCAGAAGACCACCTTTCGCCAGACCTCCGCCGCGACCCCGAGGCCGGTGAGCTCGGCCGCGGCCCAGGCCCCGGTGGTGAGCACCAGCGCCGAAGCCGTGCGCTCGCCGCTGCGGCTCGCCACGACGACCTGCCCATCGCGCTCGGTCCAGGAACCCACCGGCTCGTCGAGCGCCAGCTCGGCGCCGGCGTCGACCGCCTCCTGGACCAGGCAACGCACGCACTCCTCGACCCGCAGGTAGCCGCCGAGAGAGTCGAGAAAGCCGACCTGCCCGCCCTCCAGCGATAGCTGGGGGTAGCGGCGGCGCAGATCGCCGGGCTCGAGGCGCTCGTGCGGCAGGTCATGGGCGCCGTAGCAGCGCACCAGCCCCTGGATGGTCTCCGAGTCCGGCGCGCCGCAGGTCAGAAAGCCGCAACGGTGCAGGAGGTCGGCGCCGGTGGCGCCCTCCAGCTCGTCCCAGAGGTCGTAGGCCCGGTGCAACAGGGGCACGTAGTCGGGGTGCTCGAAGTAGGCCTTGCGGATGATGCGAGTGGCGCCGTGGGAGCTGCCCCGGTCGTGGGCGATGCCGAAGCGCTCGATGCCGCAGACCTTGGCGCCCCGCCGGGCCAGGGCGCGCAGGGCGGCGCCGCCCATGCCCCCCACCCCCATTACGATGACATCGTAGTCTGCTTTCGGCACTTGTGTTGTCCTCGAGCCCGAGCTTCGCAACGACCGCGGCGGGGAGATCGGAACGAGGCCACCCCGCGTCGCTTGCCCGCCGGTCGGCGAGTCTACATCGAGTATGGCGGCGGACCGCCGGCGCCGCGCCGGGTCACCGCACCGGCGCGATGGCCAGCACCCGCAGCGGGCTGCCGCTGCCGCCCACCAGCTTGAGCGGCGCCGCGATCACCACGGCGCCGGTGGGCGGCAGACGGTCGAGGTTGCAGAGGCTGGCGAGGCCGAACTTGCCGGCGCCGTGCATGATCGAATGGTTGGGGAACGGCGGCTCAAAGGTGCCGGCCTGGCCGGCGTCGGTGCCCACCGTCTCGACGCCGACGCCGAGGACGTCGCGCTCCTCGGCGAGCAGACGCGAGGCGTCGGCGCGGAAGCCCGGGCTGTGCGGGCCGTCGTCGCCCACGTTGAGGAACTCGGCGGCTGACCGGCGCCGGCTCCAGCCGCTGTGCAGCAGCACCCAGGCGCCGGCGGGAATTCGTCCATGCTCGCCTTCCCACGCCTCGATTCGCGCCGGGGTGAGCAGGAAGTCGGGGTCCTCGGCCACCTCGGCGCACACGTCGATCACACAGCCGGGCCCGATGAACGAGCGTGCCGGGATCGTGTCGCAGGCGCTCGCGGGCAGGTCCTTGCCGGTGATCCAGTGCACCGGCGCGTCGAAGTGGGTGCCCGTGTGCTCGCCCATCGCGATGCGGTTCCAGTACCAGGCGGGGCCCTTGTCGTCGTAACGGGAGATCACCTCGACGCTCACCCCCGGCGAGGAAGCGAAGATCTCCGGCAAGCCAATCACCGGGGTGTCGGGAGCCAGGGGCTGGGTCAGGTCGACGACCTCGAGGATCCCGCGATCGAGCTCCTCGACGAGCTTGGCGAGCGTTTCAGACATCGATCTCCTCCCTGTGCGGGGCGCGGCGCGGTCCCGCCGGGCCTCTCATTGGTGCGGCCCGTCGTCGGGCGCGAGGCGCCGTCCGGTCGCGCCTCTCCCATCCCGGTAGCACGCCGTGGACGCGCGGCGCCGTCCGGTCGCGCCTCTCATGACGGCGCTCGTCGCAGGGAGCGCCGCGCCGGCGGCTCGCGCCTTCATTTCGCCAGCCCCTTCAGGTAGCGGGCGAACTCGAAGCGGTTCTCCAGCAGGCCGAGGCCGGTGACGAATTGCTTCGGGCCCTCGGCGGCCACCTTGGCGACGATGGTCGTCATCTTCTCGCCGTCCAGCGCCGCCGCGAAGGCGCTCTCGAGCTCGGCCAGGCTGCTGACCTGAAGGCTGCTGGGGACGCCGGCGGCGGCGGCGATGGCGGCCAGGTCGCTGCCGGTCGACGTCGCCGTCGGGAAGCCGCCCACCGACAGCAGGCTCTCGTTGTCGAACACGACGTGCACGAGGTTTCTCGGCCGGTAGCGGCCGAACGTCGTCAAGCCGCCGAGGTTCATCAAGACCGAGCCGTCGCCGTCGAGAACAACCACCCGCAGCTCGGGGCGCGCCAGCGCGATGCCCAGGCCCACCGACGACGCCAAGCCCATGGCGTGCTGCAAGTAGAAGAAGTTCGGCCGGTGGCCGATCGACTGCAGCTCGGCGGCAACGGCGCCCATGATCGTCACCACGACGCAGTTCTCGAGCCGCGGGTACAGCGCCTTCAGGGCCTCGAGACGCTGCATCTTCTCGTCCGACATCGCGCTCCCCTTCAGCCCGCTGCGATCCACGGGCGGAGAGCTCCCGCCTCGACCGCGAACCGCAGCTCAGCACCACCGATCACGACTCCTCCCACATCAGGTCGCGCCCCAGCAGCAACGCCACCGGGCGCAGCGACGAGTAGGCGAGCGTCATCGCCTGGTCGAGCCGGTGGTGGACCTCGGCGGGGTCGTCGAGTCGCCGGTAGACGATGCGCAGGGCGTCGAGGACGTCCTCGGTCACCCCGCCGCCCTCGGTCTGCCAGGGGTCACGCTCGCCGAGCTCGCCCCGGTAGCTGATCAGCATCAGCAGCGGGATCCGGTAGAGCTGCGCCCCGGAGACGATGCCGTTGACGCTGGCGAGAAAGCCGTGGTTTTGCATGAGCATGGCCGAGCGCACCCCCGCCAGGTAAGCGCCCATCGAGATGCCGACGCCTTCCTCTTCCTTGGCGAGGCGCACCAGCGTCATGTCGGAGTCCTCCTCGGCCATGCGGATCAGGTGGACGAGCCAGGTCTCCGGCAACGCCGAGACGATGCGCACGCCGGCCTTCTTGAGCGCCTCGTAGATGACCCGCGAGCTGTCGATGGAAACGGCCATGTAACCGACGCTATCGAGTTCAGGATCCGCGAACAACCTCGCCGAGGATGCCGATGGCGTCGTCGAGCTGGCGGTCCGACAGGTAGGGCGCCGGTCCCATCCGCAAGGTTTCGCCGCGAGAATCGGCGCGCACGCCGCGCGCGGCGAGCGATCGGCAGATGGCGGGCGCCCGCGGCGAGCGCAGCACCAGGAAACCGCCGATCTCCTGCAGCGGGGTCTCCCGATCGCGGGAGATGACGCGGGGATCGGCATCGAGGGCATCGAAGCCGGCCGCCAAGCGCCCGATCTGGTGCTGGCTGACCCGGCGCAGCAGCTCCGGGGCGAGCCGCTGCCGGGCGAAGAAATCGAAGACCGCCGCGGCCCGGTAGTGGCTGGTCGGGTCGTAGGTGGCGCCGGCAAAGCGGGCGGCGCCGGCGCCGTAGGTGACCGCCGCCGGCTCACCGTCGGCGCCGTCGGGTTCCTGAACGGCCGCGCCCCCGCGTTCGCCATTACCGCCCGCGCCGTCGGGCTCCTCGGCGGCCGCGCCCCCGCTTGCGCCGGCGCCCCTCCCCTTCCTCGAAGCCGGCGACGCGGCCGCCAAGGACTCGAACTCGGCGAACCAGCCGGTGTTCACCGGGCGCAGCGAGCACCCCGGCGGGATGCGCAGGAAGCAGTTGCCCTCGCCGAGCTGACAGTACTTGTAGCCGCCGCCGACCACGAAGGCGGCGTTCAGTCCCTCGGCCGCCAGCGACACCGGCACCACGTTGAGGGCGTGGTAGGCGTCGACCAGCAGCTCGGCGCCCGCCGCCAGGCAGGCCTCTTGCAGGCGATCGAGGCCGGCGGCGATGTGGGCGTTGCGGAAGAAGACCCGCGAGACCGCCACCAGCGCGGTGGTCTCGTCGACCGCCGCGGCCAGCCGCTCGCCGACGGTGGCAGCCGGCTCGGCCGCCAGCCGATCGACGCGGAAGTCTCCCGCCTCCTCCCAGCGGTCGAGCTGCCGCCGCAGCGTGTGGAACTCGCCGTCGGTGGTCAAGATCCGCCGCCGCCGCCGCGGCAGCGCCGAGACCAACCGGACGACCAGCTCATGGGTGTTGGCGCCCAGGGCGATGTCGCCGTCCGG
>DASWHK010000119.1:0-18209 GCA_036398215.1 Acidobacteriota bacterium
GCGGCGGTGACCGCCTGGCGGTAGTGGTGGTCGTGGACGTCGCCGGCGACGAAGACCCCCTCGACCGCGGTGAAGGGCAGATGGCGGTCGGCGGGGCTGACGTAGCCCTGCTCGTCGAGGCGGATCGGCGAGCCGGTCAGGATCTCGGTGTTGGGATCGTGGCCGATGGCGACGAAGCAGCCGTGCACCGGCAGAGCGCTCTCCTCGCCGGTCTTGTTGTTGACGATCCGCACCGCCTTCAGGCCGCTCTTCGGGTCGCCCTCGAAGCGCACGACCTCGGTGTTCCAGAGGAACTCGATCTTGTCGTGGGCCAGGGCCCGCTCCTGCATGATCTTGCTGGCGCGCAGCTCTTCGCGGCGGTGCAGGACCGAGACCTTGCTGGCGAAGCGGGTCAGGAACAGCGCCTCCTCCATCGCCGTGTCGCCGCCGCCGACGACGGCGATCTCCTGGTCGCGGAAGAAGGCGCCGTCGCAGGTGGCGCAGGTCGAGACCCCGTAGCCGCGCAGCTCCATCTCGCCTTCGACGCCCAGCTGCTTGGGGGAGGCGCCGGTGGCGACGATCAACGCCTTGGCGTGATACGAGTCGCCGTTGCCGAGGGTGATCTCGAAGGGGCGCCGGGCGAGATCGAGTCGGGTGGCGTTCTGATGGGAGACGAACTCGGCCCCGAAGCGGGCCGCCTGCATCTTCATGCGGTCGATCAGCTCCGGGCCCATGATGCCCTCGGGGAAGCCCGGGTAGTTCTCGACGTCGGTCGTGGTGTAGAGCTGGCCGCCGAACTCCAGCCCCTCGATGACCAGCGGCGCCAGGTTGGCACGCGCGGCGTAGATCGCCGCGGTCAGCCCCGCGCAGCCGGAGCCCAGAATGATGACGTTGCGGGGACCTTCCAAGTCTCGATGCTCCAGAGGGCAGGTA
The DNA here is from genome assembly GCA_036398215.1 of Acidobacteriota bacterium. Taxonomy (GTDB): domain Bacteria; phylum Acidobacteriota; class UBA890; order UBA890; family UBA890; genus DASWHK01. The sequence goes on from DASWHK010000119.1 coordinate 913, forward strand.
AGCAGATGGTCGCAGCTCGCCCTCTGGACGGGATCGAGGCGCCAGCGTCAGCGTGCGAGCGTCGCTTCTACGCCTCCCCTGCGTAGATGTCTTCGTCGGTGATGCCCAACCGACGAACGAGCTCGTAGAAGGTAGTGTACTTCATACCGGCAATCTCGGCTGCCTTCACCTTGACGCCGTTGGCCTCGCGCAGCGCTCGGATCGCCAGCAGCCGGCGGACGTCGTCGACGACGACGTCGAGCGCCTCCTCCGGGTGGCGCAGATCGAGCTGCACCGTCTCGGAGGTCTCGCCGCCCTCGAACTTCAGGCCGACTCCTTCGAGCCGGATCGTCCCGCTGCAATGCGGGCACGAGAACGTCCCGGTGCTCTCGAGCAGATGGAGAGGGGCCGCTGGAGCCAGGCCGTTGTCGCTGGACGCCGCCGGTTCACCGGCGGCATCGTCAGCAGCCTCCGAGGAAAGCGAAGCGCCGGCGCCGGACCTGACGGCCTGCGGTGCGTCATCTGTGTGGGGATCGTGATTCATGGGGAATCCTCATACTGGGGTGGTATCAGGATAGAATCGGCACGCCCAGACCTTAGCGAAGGAGTGATCGTTGGCGCAACCGGTAGCATTGATTACGGGCGGAGCCGTGCGCGTCGGCCGCGCGATCAGCTCGGCGCTGAGCGCCGCCGGCTACCGGCTGGTGGTCAATTTCCACGCCTCGGAGGAGGCGGCGGCGAGCCTGGTCGATGAGCTGCGCGCCGCCGGCGGCGAGGCGATCGCCGTGGCCGCCGACGTTGCCGATCGCGACCAGGTCGAGGCGCTGATGGCCGCCGCCCTCGACGCTTTCGGCCGCCTCGACCTGGTCGTCAACAACGCCGCGATCTTCGAGGAGCGCCCCTTTCTGGAGGTCGAGCAGCGGCTCTGGAGGCGCACCCTCGAGGTCAACCTCGACGGCCCCTTCAACATCGGTCAGGCGGCGGCGCGGATCATGTCGAAGTCCGGCGGCGGTCGAATCATCAATATCTGCGGCACCGCCGGCGTCTCGCCGATCGCCACCCACGCCCCCTACTGCGTGTCGAAGGCCGGGCTCGACATGCTGACCCGCTGCATGGCGCAGGCCTTGGCGCCCTCGATCCTGGTCAACGGCGTGGCGCCCGGCACGGTGCTGTTCCCGGAGGGCACATCCGGCGAGCTGCAGGCGCGCATCAAGGCGCAGATCCCGGTGGCCCGCATCGGCTCGCCCGACGACGTCGCGGCGGCCGTGTGCTTTCTCGCCCGGGCGCCCGAATACCTCACCGGGACGATCATCACGGTCGACGGCGGCGCCAGCCTCGCCGCCGGATGAGGCCCGGCGCCGGGGAGGCAGCGCCGGTGAGACCGCACGGCTGGGACAGGCTGCCGTTCCTGATCGCCCACCGTGGCGACTCGTCGCGGGCGCCGGAGAACACGCTGGCGTCCTTCGAGGGCGCGCTCGAGGCCGGCGCCGAGGTCCTCGAGTGCGACGTGCAGCTGTCGGCCGACGGCGTCGCCGTGATCGTCCATGACCCGATGGTGGATCGCACCACCGACGGCGCCGGCCTCGTGCGCGGCATGTCGTGGCCGCAGCTGCGGGCCCTCGACGCCGGTTATCCCGCCCGCTTCGGCTCCGCCTTCGCCGGCCAGCGGCTGCCGCGCCTGGAAGACCTCTTCGACCTGGCCAGGGGACGGGCCCAGGTGTTCGTGGAGATCAAGCCCGAGGCGCTGGCCGGCGGCGGTGGCCGGGTCGAGGCCGCCCTCGTCGCCGCGGCGCGGCGCACCGGGGTGGAGGCCGACGTCGGCGTGCTCTCGTTCGCGCCGCAGGCGCTGGTGAGGGTGGCGGCCCTGGCGCCAGAGATGCCCCTCGGCCTGGTGTTCCGCTGGTGGCGCCGCCGGCGGCTGGCGCCGGAGACGGTCGCCGCCGGCGCCGACTACCTGGTCGGCTACGCGCCCCGCCTGCTGGCCGATCCGGCGATCGTCTCCGGCGCCCACGCCGCCGGCCTGCGCGTCGGCGCCTACGTTGCCGACAGCGTCGAGGTCATGGCCGGCCTGCTGCGCATCGGCGTCGACGGCATCGCCACCAATCGGGTCGGCGACCTGCTGCCGGCGTTCCAGGAAATGACCTCGTGACCGGCGGCAGCGGAGGACCACCCCTGCGGGTGGCGATCACCGGGGCGTCCGGCTACCTGGGTACCGGGCTGGCGCAGCGGTGCCGCTCCGCCGGCGCCGAGGTCCTCGGGCTCGACGTGCGCCGTCCGGGCCGCGACTGGCCGGCCGGCGCCGCCTTTGCTCGCCAGGACGTCGCCGATCCCGGGCTCGGCGCCCGCCTCGAAGCCTTTCGTCCCCACCTGCTCGTCCACCTGGCATGGGTCTTCGACCCGATCCACGACCGCGAGCGCGAGGCCCGCATCGACGTCGAAGGGACCCGCAACGCCTTCGAAGCGGCGGCCGCCGCCGGCGCGCGGCGCATCGTCTACCCGAGCAGCACGACGTCGTACGGCATCGACCCGGCGCGCACGACGCCGTACACCGAGCAGGACCCACCGCGTCCCAACCCACGCTACCCCTACGGCCGCTTCAAGGCCGAGGTCGAGCAGTGGCTGCCCGAGTTCCGGGCCGCCCACCCGGAGGTCGAGCTGGTGGTGGCCCGCGCCTGCATCGTGCTCGGCCGGCGGGCGCGCAACATCGTGACCCACATCACAGAGTGGCCGCTGATGTTCCGCATCGCCGGGTATGACCCGCCGCTGCAGTTCCTCCACGAGCGGGACGCCGCCGACCTGTTGTGGTGGATGATGACCGAGGCGCCGCCGGGGGTCTTCAACGCCGCCGGCTCGGGGGTCCTCCTCTACAAGGAAGTCTGTCGCCTTGCCGGCAAGCCCTGCCTAGCCCTGCCGGCGGCGCTCTTGTATCCGCTGGTGGCGATCGGCTGGCGGCTACGGTTGCTGCGCTTTCCGCCGGGGCTGCTCGACTACATCCGTTATTCATGGGTAGCGGATACGGCCCGGCTGACCGAGGAGCTGGGCTTCCGCCCTCGGCATAGCAGCCGGGAGGCGCTGGCGGACTACCTCGAGGCGAGCCAGGGCGCCGGTCGTGCCGGCGGGGCGGCGGCGGGCGGCCCTGGCGCCTCCGGCGCCGGCCGCGGAGGTGCGGGCGGGTTGGCGGCACGCGACGCTGACGCCGGCGGCGCCGGGCCCGGTCCTAACGGCAGTGAAATGTAAGATTCCTTACACGCTCGGCGGTCGTCGAGCGGACCCCACCGCCGCCGTGTACTCTCTCCGTGGCGGAGCTCCCGCTGCAACACGTCGCGCCCCTACCAACCGGAGCAACATTCCGCGGCCACGAGCCGGCAACGGCTACCCGACTGTTCCGCGGCCGTGGGGGATGCGACCATGCCGCGCTCGGAAGCGATCGTCGACGATCAGGCGAAGCTCTGGCGCCTCCGTCGCTCGGAGCTGCTCCGTGACCTCTCTCCCGCGGCCATCAAGGATCTGGGCGCCCTGTGCAAGATCCGGGTGGTCGAGCGCGGGGCTTCGATCTACTCGGTCGGCGACCCCGCCGACGCGATCTTTCTCGTCGAATCCGGCGCCATCGAGCTGTCGCGCGTCCTCCAGGGGCGGGAGGTCAACCTCGCGATTCTCGGGCCGATGGACGCCTTCGGCGAGGCGGCGCTCGTCGGCGTGGAGAAACGCGCCGGCGCCGCCGGCGCCGTCGAGGATTCGGTCCTGTGCGCGCTCGAGGCGCTTCCCTTCGAGAAGATCCTGAGCGCCCACCCCGACCTGGCGTTGCGCTTCACCCGGCTGCTGGCCCGGCGCTTGCGGCGCGTCGAAGACCGGATCCAGGATATCCTCTTCGAGAACGTGCGCACCCGCCTGGCGCATACGATCGCCCGGCTGGCGCGGCGATTCGGGGAGCAGGTGCCGCGGGGAACCCGCCTCAACCTGCGCCTGACCCAGACCGACATGGCCCGGCTGATCGGCTCGACCCGTGAGACCACAAGCACGATGTTCAACGAGCTGCGCCGCGAAGGCCTGGTCGAGAACGACGGGCCGTACATCCTCGTGCGCGCCCCCGACACCCTCGCGATCTACTGACAAGCTTCAGGCGACCGCGGCTTCATCCATCAGGGTCGGCCGCAGCCCATGGGCAACTACTGACTTGCGGCGGGCGGGGTGGCTCGTCATCGGGGGCCTGCTCGGGTTGCTGGCCGGCGACGGAGCGGGCGCCGTGCAGGCCGCGTCCCGCATCTCCCCCATTTCAAGGGCGGGAGCCGTGTCGCGCCCGGCGCGTCCCGATCTCGCCGCCGCTCGACCCGAACGGGCGCCGGCAACGGCCTTGCAGGTCCACGACCTGTCGCTGGGCCTGCCCGAAGACCTCGCCGCCGCCGCCACCTTGCTGGCCGCCGAGGACCGCCGGGAGCTGGGCGACGATCTGCTGCGATTGACCCGCGACCAGGATCCCGCGGTGCGGGCGCGAGCGGCGCTGGCTGTCGGCAGGGTTGCGCTTCCGGCCGGCGCGGCGCGGCTCATGGAGCTGATGCGCGACCCCGACCCGGGGGTCCGCGCCCTCGCTGCCTTCGCCTCCGGCCTGGTCGAGCTCGACCTCGAGCCTGCGACCGCCGCGGCGATGCGGCGCCGCCTGGTCGAGCAGCTGCTGCCGCTGCTCGACGACCCCGAAACGCTGGTCGTCGAGCAGGGGGTGTGGGCGCTCGGCGTCCTTGCCGATCCGGCGGCGATCCCCGGGCTCAGGGAGCTCCTCACCGCCGCCGGCCGGCCTCCCGAGGTGCTGGCCGCGGCGCTGGGCGCCTGGTGGCGGCTGCCCGCCGCGCCGATCGAACCGGTGGTGCCGTTGCTCGCCTCCCCCTTCCCGGAGGTACGGCGCGCCGCGGCCACGGCGCTGCGCCGGCTCGGGGGACCGGGATCGACGGCGCCGCTCGAGACGCTGCTCGCCGATCCTGATCCGCGGGTCCGGGTCGCGGCGCTCGCTGGCCTGCGCGAGGCGCCGCTCGCCGTCGCCCGCCGCCACCTCCCGCGGCTGTTCGCCGATGACGACGCCACAATCGTGCACGCCGCCCTGCAATGGGTCGTCGCGCTCTGGTCCGATCGCGACGATGACATCGACGAGGAGCTGCTGCTCGCCGTGCTTCGGGCTTCCCTGCACCGTGACCGTCACGTGCAACGGCTCGCCTTCCGGGCCCTGGCGCTGGCTGCGGGTGAGTACACGGTTCCCGAGGATCGTCTCGTCCATGCGCTCCACAACCCCGACCCCGCCATCCGGATGGCGGCGCTCGACGCCCTTGCCTTGGCGGGAGGCGACCTGCTCGAAGACTCCCTGGACGACCTGCTCCGCGAGTACCGGATCGACGCGCCGCCGGTGGAGCCCGGCCCGTCGGCGCTGCCGGCGCGGCTCGCGGACAACCCGCTCGAGGCGGCGGCGGTGGTCCGCGCCCTGGCGGTCTCCGGGGATCGCGACGCCTGGCCGTGGCTGCGCATCCTCGCCGACTACGGGCCGGAGGCGGCGCGCGCGGAGGCGCTGAGGCAGCTGACGACAGTCGACCCGCAGGCGGCCGCTGCAACCATCGCGCGCCTGCTGGGGGACGGGTCGCCGGCCCTGCAGGCCGTGGCCGCCGAGGAGCTCGCGCGGCTCCGGGCCCGCGGCCTCGCCCCTTCACCCGGGGCCGGCTCGGAGAGCTGGACGGACCTGCTATGGGATGCCCAGCGGCGCCTCGCGGAGGCGGGCGCGCTCGAGCCGCGCCTGGTCCTGCTGCGGACGCTGATGACCCTCGATCGCCAGGCCATTCGCGTGCGAGCGTCGATCCTGCTCTCCGGGGACGACCGCGTCGTGCGGTTGTGGGCGCTTCGCAACCTGGCGCCGGGTCCGCTCGGCCCGTCGCCGTCGCCACTGCTCGAAGCCATCGCGCCGCTGCGCAGCGGGCGTGACGCCGCCGACTACCGCCGGCTCGCCGGCGCGGCCCTCGCCGGCCAGGCGAGACCGCCGCGGCTGGAGGTGGTGACGGCTCGCGGCACCTTCGTCTGGGAGCTGCGTCCCGACTGGGCGCCGCTGGCCGGCGCCGCTCTCCTCGACCGCGTCGACGCCGGCTTTTTCGAGGGGGCCGTCTTTCACCGGGTCATCGCCGATTTCGTCATCCAGGCCGGCGATCCGACGGCCATCGGCTTCGGGGGAGCGCCCGGGAGCCTGCGCAGCGAGGAGACGCCGATCCCCTTCGAGGCCGGCGTGGTCGGCTTGGCGCTTGCCGGCCGCGACACGGGTGGCAGCCAGTTCTTCGTGACGGTTTCGCCGCAGCCCCATCTGACCGGCGTCTACCCGGCGCTGGGGCGCATCGTCGACGGCGACGGCGTTCTCGAGCGCATCCAGCCGGGCGACGCGCTGAGCATCCGGCGTCGGGATTGAAATCGTTTGATGGGTTCAACGCCCGCAACGAGAGTAGGTTCTCCTGCGTCCGCCCTCCTGCGTGGTCCTCCCGGCGCGCGCCTTGTATCCACGCCCCTCTCCACGCCCTCGCGACGAACCGCGATGAGAAATGCGGGCTAGCTTCGCGACTCGTTGAGCAGGTCAGGTTAGAATCGAGGCCGCCGTGAAGCTCTTGATCGACATCATCGGATGGGCGGGGGCGGGCGCCGTGCTGGTGGCCTACGGGCTGGTCTCGTCGCGGCGGATGGACCCCGTGTCGAGCGGCTACCAGGGCCTGAACGTGGTAGGCGCGGCCGGCTTGATGATCAACACCTTCTACTACGCGGCCTACCCGTCGACGGCGCTGAACGCCATCTGGGCGCTCATCGCCGTCGGCGCCCTGTGGCGCCTGTGGGCGGCGCGCCGGACCGTGGGACCGTAGCAAGGCTGCCGGCCTCGACGTCGGCCACCGGAGACCGAGCCGGTAACCGGGGCGGCGTCTGCGCGGGGGCGCGACGGCGGCAGTTGTAACCGGGCCGGCCAACCGGCATGCTTGCGCCGTTCCGGCGGCGGTGGCGCCAGCCACCCGCCGGCTGATGCAGGCCCTCATCGCGGCCTGCTCTCGTGCCACGGCGCCCGATCGGGGGGGCGGCCGCATCCCCCGGGAGCGCGTCCTTTCGAAGGGGTGGATCGATGGGTCAGATCAACACCGGCCGGGTGCTTCTCGCCGGTCTCGCTGCGGGAGTCGTCATCGACATCGGCGAAGGGCTCTCCCACGCCGTGATCTTCGCGAGCCAAATGGCATCTATGATGGAACAGATGGGCGTCGAGATCGGTGGCTCCCAGCTCGTCATGTACAACGTGCTGGGGCTGGCCATCGGTATCACGGTCGCCTGGATCTACGCGGCGATCCGGCCCCGCCTGGAGCCGGGGCCGATGACCGGTGTGTGCGCCGGCCTGGTCGCCTGGGCGCTGTGGTCGCTGTTCCACTGGGTGGACATGTGGATTGCCGGGATGGCTCCGCTGGGTCTGGCGCTGAGCTTCACCGTCTACCAGGCGGTCGAGATGTCAATCGCCGGCCTCGTCGCCGGTATGCTCTACAAGGAGTAGCGAGCGCCCGGAAGCCCTTCGGAATCCTGTTCAGATCCGCCAGAGAACGACCGCGGTGAGCGCGGTGGCGGCGACGGCGCTTCCGTAGCAGGCGATGGCGAGCAGGAGGCTGATCTTGCGGAGCCCCAGATCGACGAGTGTGAACTTGAAGCGGTGCGCCCAGTGGAAGAACGGCAAGGCGATCACAGCGAACAGGACCAGCTTCACGACGAAGCTGCCTGAAACCGCCGCGTGCACGCGGTCGTACGACAGCGCGTCGGCGGGCGCAAATCCCTGCGCGACCACGAATCCGGTGATCACCATCGAGATCGGCAAAAACAAGGCGGCGATCATGCCGCCCGCCGAGAACAGCGACCAGGCAATCGGTTCGTTCGACTTTGCCATCGCTAACCCGGGGTTCCTGTGGTCAGCAAGATCCATGCGACGAAAGCGGAGACGATGAGCCAACCGGCGTAGTGCGCTCCCGCGATGAGCACGGCGGGAACCCGCTCCTCGCCGATATGAAAGACGAGGACCTTCGGCGTGGCGGAAAACCAGGTGATCGTGTGGTAGAGAACGAGCAGCAGGCCGACGGCGTGCAGCGCGGTGCTGGTGGGCGAAGCCATCATCCGGATGGCGGCCGCATACGCCTCCGGGCCCTCACCGAGCGCATAGAGAAGATAGAGCAGGAAGGCGCAATAGCCCGCCACGGCCACGCTGGTGAGCTCGCGGACGATGAACAAGAAGTACGGCCTCCGCTGCAGCCACCAGGTGTTGGGGACCTTGCGCATGTAGCTCATACCGAACCGCCCGCGAAAGCACCGCTTTGCTCGCCGCAGGTCTCCGGATGCGCCGGAGAAAGCCGTGGCGCCACCAGCCTCATTTTCGCCTCCCCCAGGGGATCAGGAGGTCCTTGAAGTAGTCCGCGGTGCTCGACAGCTTGGCCCGTTGAATGGCGCCGGCCGGGTCGACGTCCTTGGGGCAGACGACGCTGCACTCGCCGACGAAGGTGCAGTGCCAAATGCCGTCGTGGCCAGCGATGACCTCCTGGCGCTCGTCGCGACCCTGATCGCGGGAGTCCAGGTTGTAGCGCTGTCCAAGGGCGATCGCCGCGGGCCCGAGGAAGTCGATGTCGAGCGCGAAGACCGGGCAAGCCGCATAACACAGCATGCAGTTGATACACATCGAGTATTGCTTGTACTCGGCGAGCTCGCTCGGGGTCTGCAGATAGGTGCCCTCTTCGACAGGCTTCTCCTCGCCCTCGTTGCGGATGATCCACGGGCTGACGCTGGTGAGCTTCGAGACGAAGACGTCCATGTCGGTGACGAGATCGCGCTCCACAGGGAAGCCGTCGAGGGGCTCGACGCGGATCTTCTTCGGGTAGTACTCCTTGAGGAACGCTGCGCATGTCAGCCGCGGAATGCGGTTGACCATCATCCCGCAGCTTCCGCACACGCCCATGCGGCACGACCATCGGTACGAGATGGTGCCGTCGATCTCGTCCTTGATGTAGTTGATCGCGTCCAGGACAACCCACTCTTCGTTGTACGGGACCTCGTAGCTCTGCAAGGTCGGCTCCGACTCTATTTCGGGCCGGTAACGGAAGATCTCGAGCTCCATCGTCTTTGCCAAGGCGATCCTCCTATCTCCCGTAGACGCGTTCTTCCGGTGGCCACTTCGTAATCGCGACGTCTTTGTAGTCGACGCGCACGCCGTCGTCGGTTTTGAAGGCGACGCTGTGCTTGAGGAATCTCGCGTCGTCGCGCTCCGGGTGGTCGGTGCGCTGGTGTGAGCCGCGACTCTCGGTCCGCGCCAGGGCGCTGTGGGCGACCGCCAGCGCCAGATCGAGCATGAAGTCGAGCTCGAGCGCCGCCGTCAGCTCGGTGTTGAAGGTCAGGCTCCGATCCTCGACCAGGAGGTTGGCGAACCGCTCGCGCAGCTCGACGATCTTCTCGCTGGTCGCTCGCAGCGTGCCGTCGGCACGATAGATCCCGGCACCATCCTCCATCGCCCGGTGCATCTCCTTGCGGAGCGTGGCGATGCGCTCGGTGCCGCCCTGCTTGTTGATGAAGTCGCGGGCGATTCGTTGTTGCTCGTCGGCCCCCTGCGCCTCGAGGGCGGCCACGTCCAGCTCGGCGTTCGCGGTGGCGAACGCCGCCGCTGCGTTACCGGCGCGGGCGCCGAAGACCAGCAGCTCGGTGAGCGAGTTGGAGCCCAGCCTGTTGGCGCCGTTGATAGAAACGCAAGCGGCTTCGCCGGCTGCGTACAGGCCCGGCAGCGGCGTAGCGCCGTTGATGTCGGTGTCGATGCCGCCCATGAAGTAGTGGACGACCGGCCGCACCGGGATGGGCTCGTAGACCGGATCGATGCCGGCGTAGTTTTTCGCCAGCTCCCGCACGAAGGGCAGCTTCTTGTCGATCTTCTTTTCGCCGAGGTGGCGGATGTCGAGGTGAACGACGTCGCCCTGTTCCGTGGGGATCGTGCCGCCCTTGTCCCTTTCCTTGATGAACGCCTGGCTGAGCCGGTCGCGGGGGCCGAGCTCCATGCTCTTCTTGACCGGATGATTCGGATCCGTGACCTCCAGCGGGGTGCCGAGGTCGTAATCCTGCAGGTACCGGCGGCCGTCCTTGTTGAGCATGATGCCGCCCTCGCCGCGCGCCGCCTCGGTGATCAGGATGCCGGTACCGGGCAGCCCGGTCGGGTGATACTGGACGAACTCCATGTCCTTCAGGCCGACCCCGACCCGATAGGCCATCGCCATGCCGTCGCCGGTCTTGATCGCCCCGTTTGTCGTGAACGGAAACAGCCTGCCGGCTCCGCCGGTGCACATGATGACGGCGCCAGCGAGAACGGTCTCCACTTTCCCGGTGCGCAGATCCAGGGCGGCGACCCCCTGGCAGCGGCCGTTCTCGACCAGCAGTCTGGTGGCGAACCACTCGTTGTACGTGGCGATCGGCCGGTACTTCAGCGAGGTCTGGTAGAGGGCGTGCAGCATGTGGAAGCCGGTCTTGTCGGCGGCGAACCAGGTGCGCTCGATCTTCATGCCGCCGAACGGGCGAACCGCCACCCTGCCATCGGGGTCGCGGCTCCACGGACAGCCCCAGTGCTCGAGCTGGATCATCTCCGCCGGGGCAGCCTCGACGAAGAGCTCCACGGCGTCTTGGTCCGCCAGCCAATCGCTGCCGCCGACCGTGTCCCTGAAGTGATTGTCGAGGCTGTCGTTGTCCTTGATGACCGCGGCCGCGCCTCCCTCCGCGGCCACCGTGTGGCTGCGCATCGGGTACACCTTGCTCACGACGGCGACGCTGAGGGAAGGATTGGTCTCGGCGACCGCGATGGCCGCCCGGAGCCCCGCCCCGCCGCCGCCCACGATCACCAAGTCATGCCGAAGGCTCATGCCGATTGCAGCTCACACGCAAGCCAAGAGGGACCCCACCCGACGCGGGCATGCAACCACATATGCCCTGCGTCCGCTAGCCGCCGGTGGAGCGCCGACGATGCCGGCGACGAGCGGCGATGAGAAGGGCGGGCTACGACCCTTCGTCGACATAGAGGTCGCCGTAGAGGTCCTTGCCGCAATCAGGGCAGATCCCGTGGCTGAACTCGGCCTCGGAGTGTTCAGACAGGTACGTCTCGACCATCGTCCAGTAGCCGTCATCGTTGCGGATCTTCTTGCAGTTGGCGCAGATCGGCAGCAGCCCGGAGAGCGTCTTCACGTTCGCCAGCGCCCGGCGCAGCTCGACGATCAGTCGCTCCTTCTCTTCTTCGGCACGGCGCTTGGCGTCGGCGATGGCGCGTTGTTCGAGCACCTGCTGGACGACCGCCGGCACCAGCTCGAGGTAGCGGCCGTCGGGGTCCTTGACGATGTAGTCGGAGGCCCCCGACTTCAGGGCCTCGACCGCCGACAGCTCGTCGCCGGTCCCGGTGACCATGATCGACGCGGGGCCGCCGGTCGCGGCGAGCATCTGGATGACGTCGAGGCCGTCGCGCACCGGCATGTTCTTGTCGACGAGGACCAGCTCGTAGTCGATCTCCGCGCACCTGGCGAGGCCCTCGGCGCCGTCGCGGGCGACGTCGACGGCGAAGCCCTGGGCCTCGAGGCGCCGCTGGACGAGCCTGGCGGTGACCGGCTCGTCCTCCATGTAGAGGAGGCGCGGCTTGCGATCCATGGATTGTCGGTCCCCTTGGTACTCGTACGGGTGCTGCTATTCGGCCAGCGGCAGGCGGTAGACGGCGGCCTCCGCAGCGTTGCGAACCACGACCAGAGGCCCGTAGAGGGCGAAGTTGTTCCAGGTCTTTCCTGACAAAGCCTGGAACCGGCCCAGCACACTATCACGCCGCTCGGCGCTGGCCTCGATCAGCACCAGCTCGCCGTCTTCGGAGAGCACCAGCAGCAGGTCGTGGACGCGCAGGATCTGACCGTGATGGTAGCGCCCATGCTTCCAGACCCGGGCGCCGGTGTCGAGGTCGACGCACTCGAGGATGCCGTCGGAGAGGCCGAAGACGTGGCCGTCGTGGACGGTGACGTTGGTGAGCTTGGTGCGCAGCACGCGCGGCTCGTGCCAGAGCTCCTCGACCGCGAACCTGCCGCCGGCGCCCGCCGTCAGCCGCAGCAGCGCGGCTCCCTGCCCGTAGCCCTTCGAGACGAAGACCCGGTCGGGCGCCAGCGGAACCGCCTGCGAGACGTTGGCGTCGGCGTTCGTGCTTCCCGGCCACGGATGCTCCCAGAGGACCGCGCCGCTCTCCACATCGTGGCCGCTGACGCTCGACTCGTTGACGATCAACACCTGCTCGACGCCGCCGAGCGTCGCCAGCGCCGGCGAGCTCTGGCTGATCTGCGAGCTGCCGCCCTCCCAGACCTTCTCGCCGGTCTTCTTGTCGTAGGCGACGAGCGACGCCAGCCGCCCCCCGGCAACGCCGCCGGCCGGGACGATCACCAGCGTCCCGGCCACCAGCGGCGAGCTGGAGCGCGCGTAGGGGTAGCTGGCGGCCTCCTGAGCGCGGCTGACGCCGTACTCGGCCCGCAGGTCGTGCTCCCACAAGAGCCGGCCGCTCGCCCCCTCGAGCGCCAGCAGCAGGGCGTTGCTGGTGAGCGCGTAGACGACGCCGTCGTCGATCGTCGGCGTGGCCCGCGGGCCGATCCCGGCGATGACGCTGTCGAAGCGGGTCTCGACGGCGTGGCTCCAGACCAGCCCGCCGGTCTCGAGCTCGTAGCAGGTGACGAGCTCCAGGTCGCCGCGTTGCTCCTGGGTGACCGCGTACCCGTTGACGACGGCGAAGCCCGACCATCCGGCGCCGATCGGCTGGCGCCAGACGAGCTCCGGCGGCCGCGCCTGCCAATCGCGGCCCAACGTCACGGCGGTGACGGAGAGGTCGCGCCGGGGACCGAGGAACTGGGGAAAATCCCAGGGGCCGGTGGTCGCCAGGTCCGCGGCCCCCGCCGCGGCGGCCGGCCGCGCGCCCGCGGCGGCATCCGGCGGCACCTCGAGGCGGCGGTCGGCGCGCTCGCGGAAGCGCCAGGCGAAATGGGGCAGCATGTCGCCGCCGACGCTCTCGACGCGAAATGCCGTGAAGAACGCCGCCACCGCGCCGACGACCAGCGCCGCGACGCCCCAGCGCAGCCGGCGCTCCAGGCCGCTGAACAAGAGCCACCAGATGCCGACCGTGATCGCGGCCAGCAGGAAGAGGACGAACGTCATGACGTTGTTCAGCCCCCGGTCGCCGGTCGGGTCGCCGGCCTGCAGCCACGTTCCCGTGGCCGCGGCGATCGCGATCACGATCCACACGGCGAGGGGGAGGAAGAGGCGATGCCGGCGGGGCGTGTGCATGGCGACAAGGTAGGCGAGTCGGCCTCCTACTGCCACCACCACCGGTCCCGAGCATCGGCTTCACGACCGTCGTGGATGCCCGTCTTTCACCCACGCGGGTGCTGCGCACGCCTTGTCCTCGCGCCCCCTCTGAGCTGGGCAAGACGGTCGTGTCGGAGGAGCCCGCTCGCGCTCCCAGTTGCTTTCACCGCCCCGCGGGAGGATCGATCAGCACGCGATAGCGGCGCACCTGGGGAAAGGGGTCGGCGCTCACCGTATAGAGCCGTCCGTCGCCGCCCGCGGCCCAGGGCCGTCCGATCTGGGGGCTGGGGCGCCCCTCGGTGACCAGCGAATGGAGGAACCTGCCCTCGGCGTCGAACAGATCGAGGGAAGAGGCCCACTCGATGGGCGGACGCTCGTCGGCCGTGAGCGCCGTGTAGGCGTCCGGGTCGTCGACGTTGGTGGGCCACGAGGCCACCACCAGCCAATGCCCGCTGGCCAGGACGATGGGGGCACCGAGCCCCCCGAGGCCCATGGCCGCGTACTGATCCGGGTCGCGGGCGGCGAATCCAGGCCGGCGCAGGTAATCGACGGCGCGCGAGACGTGCCGCAACAGGTTGCCGCGGCCGTCGTAGACCCGCAGGACGTAACGCTGCCAGTTGCCGATGTAGATCTTGTCGCCCGCGAAATGATGGCTGAGCTGGAAGATGAACCCGGGCGGCATCACGATCTCGGGCTCCGACGCGATCCGGAAGCGCTCGATGACGCGCAGCGGCGCGCCGAGACCGAGGATCACGTAGTCGTTCGCCGCCGCCTCGAAGACGTTCTCCATGAGGGCCAGGCGGCCGCCCGGCAGCGAGCCGCCCATGTAGGCGTCGCCGAGACCGGCCTCGGCCAACTGCCTGGCGCCCCGATGCTGGCCGTCGACCCCCCAGGCGTCGAGCTGGCTGCCGGAGCGGCTCAGCACCCAGAGGGTCTCGGCGCCGTCGAAGGCGATGCCGCGGACCCCGCCAAGCTCCCCGCTCCCCGCGCCGCCGCCGCCGCTGCGCCAGCGAACCGAGCCGTCGGCGGCGAACGAGACCAGCTGCGAGGCGCCGGCGTCGTAGACGTAGACGTTGCCCTCGGGATCGACCTCGGCGCCGCCAATGGCGGCGAGGACGGCGTCCTCGGGGTCAGCCTCGGCCCCATAGATGGCCTCGAGCTCGAAGCGCAACGGCGGCCGGCCGGCGCCCTCCCACAGGCCGGCGGCCGGGTTCTCGACGTAGGCGACCCCGTCGCGCTCGTGGATCGAGACCCGCGGGTCGGCGGAACCGGCGGCGCCGGTGGACACGGGCGGGCCGTGATCGCCGGCGCCGGAAGGCTCGGAGCTCCCACCGTCGCCGTTGCCGGTGGCTCCGGCGCACGCCGAGAGCGCCGACAGGCAGGCGGCGAGCGCCAGAAGGTGGAGGGCACGAAGCATGTGAAGATGATCTCTCCGGGCCCGGGGCGGCGCAAACCGATGGCCGGCCGCAAGGATCGGGCGCGCGGCGATACCGCTCAGCGCCGGTCGAAGACCCCGGTCATCTGGCCGTTCTCGTCGAAGGCGAGGATGCGGTACGGCTCCGGCTGCGGGGACTCCATGCCCGGGGAACCGGCGGGCATCCCGGGAACCGCGATGCCGGCGATAGCCGGCCGCTCGGCGAGAAGACGGGCGACCGCGTCGGCCGGGACGTGTCCCTCGACGACGTAGCCCTCGACGGTCGCCGTGTGGCAGGCGGCCAGCGGCGGGCCGATGTTGTGCTCACGCTTCAGGGCGCCGAGCGCGTCGCCGCCGACCTCCTCGGTGGTGACCGCGAAGCCACTGTCGCGCATGTGGGCGACCCATCCCTTGCAGCACATACAGGTCGAGGTCAGCACGACATGGACCGCCTGTCCCTGCCCGGCGGGCGCCGAGCTGCAGCCCGCCGCGGCAACCGCCAGCGCCAGCATCAAGGCCTTCAACGTACGTCTGTTTCGGATCGCGTTCATGCCCGGATGATACCAAAATACGACGCGCGGGGAAGCGGCGTGGCCCTCGCCGGATGTCTCCCCCATCGGACACGATCCCTCGTCGGCTCGCCGCGCGAGCCGCGGCGGCCGCGACGCGGACCTATTCCGGCAAGACGATTCGGTAGCGCTTCACAAGCACGATGCCGAGGTCGTCCTGGAAGGCGCTCAGGAACACCGTGTCGTCGATATGAGGCGCTGGATACATCTGGATCCCTTCGGGGAGGTCCGCATCTCCCAGGTAGCGTCCCTCTTCGTCGAAGACGTCCCACGTGGAGTGTTCCCGCCAGCAGGGCTCCGAGTACGCCTCGGAGACCTCGTCGATCGAGGGGTTCTCGTTGCATTCTCCCTCGGTGTGGTAGCCGGCCCCGGGCCGATTGACCCAGATGCGGCCGGCGTGATCGGCGAGAAAGCGCGAGAAAGCCGGCTTCGTCGTGGGGACCTCGGGGCCGTTCCAGACCCACTCCGGATCGGTGTTGCGCATGTTCGCGGTGGCGCGTCGCTTCTGCCAGGCGGCCTCGGCGGGCTCGACCGGTCGAGGCGCGCCGTCCCGCCCCAGATCGAGCCCGAGATGGTGCGGACCGTGGTGACGTTGCCCGCGGTGATCGTCTCGGAGCGCCAATCCTCGGCGCCCGCCGGCTCGCCGTCGCCGCCGCCGGAGCAGGCGGCGAGGGCGGCAAGCGCCGCGGCGGCCAGCAGCTTCCGGCGGCGGAACGCCGGCGCACCGGGCGCTTGCCGGCCACGGCCAGGCGACGGCCCGGTCAGGGCGCTGCCCCGGGATAGCGGGGATCGGGGCGCGGGGGCGGGTCGGAGGGCGGGGGAGGGGTATTCGCTCATGGTCTCGCGGGCTGCCTCGGGGAGGGCGCCGCAGTTGGTCGGCGAAGATCGCCGGACGAACGGCGGCGAGAAATGCAAGCTAACGTCCCAATGTTAAAAAAGCAACACTGTGTCGCGGAGCCTGACTCTTGATTGAGACGGCGGTGGCGCGGCATCGGCTGACAGGTGTCTGCTGTAATACTCGTGCTCCGGGACGCGAGGCGGGAGGACGCGCGCCAGATTCGGAAGGTGCCGGGCGGCCATGGTTCCGGCCGAAGGGTGTTGGAGCTGGAATCATCCGCCTTCGATGTGAAATCATCGCGGCGGCCCGGTTGGGCACCGAGCGCGCCGGCGGATCGGCACGTGCCCGCCGCCATGGACCGGTCACGACGAACCGACAACCCGCCACGACGGACCAACAACCCGCCACGACGGACCGACAACCCGCCACGACGGACCAACAACCCGCCACGATTTTCCGCGGCCGTGGGGAGGCTCTGATGGACGACGAGATCACCGGGATGTTCCAGATCGCCAAGGTCCTCGACCAGCTGGACGAGAACGCTCGCGCCCGCGTCATCCGCTGGGCGGCCGACAAGTACGGCGTCGACCTGGGACAGCTCGACGCCGCGGAGCACGACGTCGAGTCGACCGATCAGACGATGTTCATCGGCGTCGACCCCGCGAAGGTCGCCGCCGCCAGGGCGGCCCGCGACGCGATGGTGGCCGGCCCCGGCGACGGCGACTCCGGATCCGCGGCGTCCGGGCCCGCGGCCGAGCCGCCGTCGACACCGGCGGCGGCTGAGGCGCCCCCGCAACGCGATACCGAGAGACCGTCGTTTCTCGACACGCAGTTCCGCATGCACAGCGGCAAACAGCACCTCAAGAAGGCCAAGGAAGAGAAGAGCTGACGCTGGCTGATTCCGGGCCCCTCTGCGGCGCGGCGAGGCCTGCGTCTGCAACCACGAGGTGAGCGAAGAAGGGGCGTGGTCGGGCCTCCGTCGTGGGATTCGAGTCAATCGAGGCATGTCCCGCCCCAGGAGGGCGTGGTTTCTAGCAGCCCGTGGTGAAACTCCCATGGGTCTGGTTGCGGCGAGAAGAGGCCAGATGCAAGGCGCCGCGACGACGGCGATGTTGAATACATCGTCGAGGAG
>DASWHK010000120.1:0-15437 GCA_036398215.1 Acidobacteriota bacterium
TGGGCGCAGATCTACGTGATCGAGCTGCCCGACGGCAGCCGGCGGTTCAGCAACGAGCCGGTCGCCGGGGCGAAGATCTTCGTCGAGACTCGTTACACGGGGTCGCCGGTGCTCTCGACGCGCCTCGGATCGGCGCCGTTCCAGCGCGAGATCGCCGACGCCGCCGGCCAAAAGGGCGTCGACGCCCGGCTCGTCGAGGCGGTGATCGCCGTCGAATCGGCTTTCGATCCCAACGCGGTCTCGAAGAAGGGCGCCCAGGGCTTGATGCAGCTGATGCCGGACACGGCCGACCGTTTCGGTGTCGCCAACGTCTGGGACCCGCGCCAGAACATCGGCGGCGGCACCGCCTACCTGCGCAAGCTCATCGACATGTTCAACGGTGACCTGCGCCACGTCCTCGCCGCCTACAACGCCGGCGAGGGCGCCGTCACGCGCCATGGCGGCGTGCCTCCGTACCCCGAGACCATCCAGTACGTCGATCGGGTGCTCGATTACTACCGCACCCTCGGGGCGCGTTAACTCTTAACGGCACAGCATTGCGCGGCCGCGACCGGCATGGCTATACTGCCCTTGCTTCAGGGGCGAAGCTCGCTAGCTGTGACATCGGGGGGCGCGTCGGGAGACGTGCCATGCAAAAGTCGACCAACCGTCCCTGCGTTGCGCTGTGCGCCGCTCTCGCGATCCTCTTCGCGACGCCGGTCGCGGCGCTCTCTTCCTCGCCGCAAGAGCTGTTCGAGCGCGCCGAGACCCTCTATCGTCAGCTCGAGGTCGTCGACCCGGCCGGCCAGTCGGGGTCCTGGGGCAGGGTCGCCGACGCTTTCAGCGACGTGGCGTCGCGCTTCCCCGACAGCCCGCTGGCCTCCGAGGCTCTCTGGCGGATCTCCTGGATCTATGGGCGGCAGGCCCGTGGCGGCGATGCCGCCGCCGCGGGTCGCCAGCTGCAGGCGTACCGGGACCTCGTGGAGCGTTATCCGGCGAGCCCGCACGCCCCGGAGGCCTTGTTGCGGCTGGCCGTCGAGGCGGAGGGCGAGGGCGGGGCCCGCGCCGCGTCTCTGTACGCGCGGCTGCTGCAGTCGTACTCGTCGACGCCCCAGGCGGCGCTGGCCCGCAACCGCATGGCCGAGGTGAGGCGCGCCAACCCCGAGCTCGAGGCCCCGGCCGACGCGCCGCGGACCTCTGTGCCGGCCGTGCCGGCGGCAGCCACGGAGGGCCATGCGCCGCTTGTCGAGCCGGCGCCGGTGGCCGCCGAGACGCCGCTGCCGGATGATTACGACGCCCATGCGGCGGACCTTGCCAGGCTGACCGGCGTCCGCCACTACAGCGATCCGGCCCATACTCGCGTGGTGCTCGACCTCGATCGCCCGGTTCTTTACTCGACCGGCGCCGCGCATCGGCCCGAGCGGCTGTTCATTGACCTGCAGGGGGTCGGCAAGCCCGGCGCGCTGGCCGGCGCCGATGTCAACGGCGCCGAGCAGGTGATCGCGGTCTCGAAGGCGGTTTCCCGGGTCCGCGTCGGCCAGAACCGGCCCGGAGTCGTGCGCGTCGTCATCGACCTCGCCGGCGACTCTCGCCACACGCTCTTCACGCTCGACAACGACGGTGAGCCCTTCCGCGTCGTCATCGACGTGCCCACCGCCACCGTCGCTTCGCGGCTCAACGACGCCCGCCGGCCGCCGCGGGTCGAGGGCGATTCGATCGCCGGGCAGCTCGGCCTCGGCGTGCGCCGGGTGGTGATCGACCCCGGCCACGGCGGCACCGACCCGGGCGCCATCGGCCGCACCGGCGCTACCGAGAAGCAGCTCACCCTCGAGCTCTCGAAGATGCTGGCCGGCCGGCTGCGCGCGGCCGGCTACGAGGTGCTGCTGACCCGGGAGGACGATCGCACGATCAGCCTCCAGGAGCGCACCGACTTCGCCAACCGGGTCGATGCCGACCTGTTCCTCTCGGTTCACATCAACTCGGCGCGCAACCGCAACCTGCGGGGGTTCGAGACCTACTATCTCGACCTCGCCAACGACCCCGCCGCCCGCGAGACCGCGGCCCGCGAGAACGCCTCCGGGCAGGGCGGCAGCATGGCCGACCTCGGCGCCACGCTCCAGCACATCGTCAACAACGAGTTCCGGGGAGCCTCGAGCGAGCTCGCCGCATCGATCCAGGACAGCCTGGTGATGCACGTCTCCAAGAGCTACCAGAACGTTCACGACCTGGGCGTCAAGACGGCGCCGTTCTCGGTGCTGGTGGGCGCCAAGATGCCGGCGGTGCTCATCGAAACCTCGTTCGTCAGCAACGAGCAGGAGGAGGGGTGGCTGAAGACCACCGCCTACCGCTCGCAGCTCGCCGAGGCCATCGAGATCGGCCTGCAGGCCTACGTCGAGAAGCGCAAGGTGATGGCGGCGGCGGGCCGCTGATTGTCTAGCCGATGAAAGTGCGGGCTAGCTAAGCTATTAGCTGCTAGTCCGAACCGCGGGCAAAGCCGCGGCCGCCGCTGCGGCCTTCCCGCCCCCGCCGCGGAACGACGTCAGCGCGGCCAGTAGGCCGCGCTGAATCCGGCGGCCTCGCCGATCTCGACGGAGACGACTCGGGCTTCACGCACCGAATCCGCGAGCAGCTCGGCGACCACCCGTGCGACCTCTTCGGCGGTGGGGTTGACGCGATCGAACGGCGGAACGTTGTTGAAGCAGTTCCCCTGGTGACGGTCGACCCAGGCGGCGAGCGTCCGTCGCGCCCGCGGCAGCGTCTCTTCGGCGCCGT
The DNA here is from genome assembly GCA_036398215.1 of Acidobacteriota bacterium. Lineage (GTDB taxonomy): Bacteria > Acidobacteriota > UBA890 > UBA890 > UBA890 > DASWHK01. The sequence continues at coordinate 2,752 of DASWHK010000120.1, forward strand.
CGAGCCAGGCGTGCACGCGCCAGTTGTGGGCATGAAGGGGCTCGAGGGTGCCGCGGCGGTCGATCCGGATCCGGTGCGTCGCGGGGAACTCGGCGGACAGACAGAATCGCATTGGCAAAGGGCTCCTTGAAAGCCTCATCGTAGCGCCTTTTCTCGCCGCGAGCAGACCCATCGGGGCTTCGTCACGGCCTGCTAGACTGTCGGCAAGAACCCGGCAGCGGCGGTCCCCGCCGCCACGCGAAACCGGCATGGTCGTGCGATGACAGCGAATGCGCCACAAAGCGGACCGGTAGCGACCCGGCTGGACGCCGGCGCCGCCGGCAACTGGACGCTCCCCAACGCGCTGACCGTCCTCCGCATCTTTCTGGTGCCGGTCCTCGTCGTCTTCCTGCTGACCGAGTACACGATCGTCGGCCTCTCGGTGTTCATCCTCGCGTCGCTCACCGATTGGTTCGACGGCTATCTCGCCCGCCGTCGCCAGCAAATCACGACGCTCGGTCAGCTTCTCGACCCGGTAGCCGACAAGCTGCTGATCTCGGCGGCGTTCATCTCGCTGGTGGAGCTGTCTCTGGCGCCGGCGTGGATGGTGGTGATCATCGTCGGCCGCGAGCTCGCCGTCAGCGGCCTGCGCTCGATCGCCGCCGATCAGAACGTCCGTATCCCGGCGTCGTCGCTCGGCAAGTACAAGACCACGGCGCAGATGATCACCATCGTGCTGCTGATCCTCGGGCCCCGCTTCCTCGGCGAGTACTTTTTCCTCGGGCAGATCGGCCTGTGGGTCGTCGTGATCCTCTCGCTGCTTTCGGCGACGCAGTACTTCGTGTCCTTTTGGGGTCGGCTCGGGCTCGGGGACGACAGCGCCTGATGAAGCTCGTGGGCCACTTTCGGCGCTCGCTACTGACCGGGCTGCTGATCATCCTGCCGCTGGTGGTGACGGTCTGGCTGTTCTCGCTGGTATTGCGCCCCGTGCAGCGCTTCGCCACCCCGACGGTCATGGCGCTGATTCGCGGCGCGGGCCTCGGCGGCGTCCTCGATATCCCCGGGGCGCGGGCGGCGGCGGCGCTCATCGGCCTGGCGCTTACCGTGGTCGCTATCTATCTGGTGGGCCTGGCGGGCTCCAACATCATCGGTCGCAGCGTCGTCAGAAAGCTCGACAACCTGGCGCTCAGCATCCCGCTGGTCAAGAGCATCTACGGGTCGGCACGGCAGCTGATCGAGACCTTCTCGAATACCGCCGAGCACCACTTCGAGTCGGTCGTCCTGATCGAGTATCCGCGCCACGGCGCCTACGCCGTCGGGTTGATCAGCGCCCACACCGGCGGCGAACCGGCGGCGAAGATCGGCAAGGGCTTCGTCAACGTCTTCGTGCCGACGACGCCCAATCCCACCTCCGGCGTCCTCGTGATCGCCCGCCTCGACGAGCTCGTCTATCTGGACATGGGCGTCGAGGAGGCGCTGCGCTTCGTGGTCAGCGGCGGCGTCGTGACGCCCCCCGGCCGCTCCAGAATCGATGTACCGGTCACGGCGCTGGAGCCGTAGCAGGTCGTGGTGGAAGTGTGATGGGTCTGGCGTTGCGAGGGCGGGGAAAATGCGGGCTAGCTAGGCGGTCGCCAGCGGTTCGCCGGGCTTCTTGCCGCCGCCGAGCTCCTCGAGCAGGCGGGCACGGACATCCTTGGCGACCTCCGCGTAGCTGCTCTCCCGCAACGGGACCTTGCCTCCGGCCATCATGCCGTGACCACCGGCGCGCCCGAGGTCGCCGACGATGCGTCGGATGACCTGCCCGGCGTGGGCGTCGGGGTCGCTGGTGCGCAGCGACAGCACCATGTCGTCGCCGTAGCGGCCGATGCACGCCGCCCAATCGGCGCCCTCCAGGCGCAGCAGGAAGTCGGCGATCTCGGCGACGATGTCGGGGCTCTCGACGCGATCCAGATCGGTGAGCACCGTGCGCCCGTGCACCCGGGCGTTCTCAATCGCCAGCTGAAAGGCGCGGAAGTAGTCGCGCGGCACCCGGGCCCGCTGGATGCGTGCAATCACCGCCTTGTCGGCCCGCGGCAGCAGGCTCAGGTAGGCCTCGCGATCCGCGTAGCCCGCCTCGCGGCCGAGCTCCTGGGTCTCCGACTTGATCGCGTAGAAGAGCGCCGTGAGCAGGTTGGTGGGCAGGCTGACGCCGGAGGCCTGGACGTACTCGTGCGCCATCGTCGCGGTCGCTCCGTAGCCCTCGCGGATGTCGACGAAGGCGACCTCGTCGAGGCTGCTGCGGCACGGGTGATGGTCGATGAGCGCGGTGGCGACCCGGTCGTCGGGCAGCGAGTTGTTGCCGAAGCCCGGCTGCGTGTCCACCAGCACGATCGACGCGAAGGCGTCCCAGTCGAGGTCGTCCACCCGCACCGGATCGAGCTCGAGCTCGCGCGTCATGGCGCGGTTCTCGGCGCGCCCGATGATGCCGCCGTAGCCGACCGTGCACTCGAGGTCGCTGTCGTGCCCGAGGACGGCGCGCAGGGCGAAGGCGCTGGCCAGGGCGTCGGGGTCGGGGTTGTCGTGGGCGAGGATCAGCACCCGCTCGCTCCCTTCCACCGCGGCGCGCAGCGCCGCCAGGCGCGTCTTGGGGTCGAGGGCCTCGGAAGGGGTCACGCGCCCAACCAGCGGCTCAGAAGGCGGACGCCGAAGCCGCTGCCGCCCTTTGGCTGGTACGGGGTGGCCTTCTGCAGCAGGGCGGTGCCGGCGATGTCGAGGTGGGCCCACGGAGTTTCGCCGACGAAGCGCTTCAAGAACATGCCGGCGGTAACGACGCCGGCGTCGCGGCCGGCCGAGTTGCGGACGTTGGCGACCTCGCTGTCGATCATCTTGTCGTAGATAGGCCAGGCGGGGAGCCGCCAGAGGCGCTCGCCGGTGGCCTCGCCGGCCTCCTGGAGCTGTTCGCACAGATCGTCGTCGTTGCTCATCAGCCCGGCGGCCGCCGATCCCAGCGCGACGACGCAGGCGCCGGTCAGGGTGGCGAGGTCGACGATGCAGCGGGGTTGGTACCGCTGGCGAGCGTAGGCGAGGGCGTCGGCGAGCACGACGCGGCCCTCGGCGTCGGTGTTGAGCACCTCGATCGTGGTCCCATCGTAGGCGCGGATGATGTCGCTGGGGCGGTAGGCGCGGGAGCCGGGCATGTTCTCCGCCAGGGGCGTGACGCCGATGACCCAGCGGGGAGCCCCGAGCTCGGCGAGCGCCCGCAGCGTTCCGTAGACGGCGGCGGCGCCCGACATGTCGCCCTTCATGTCGGCCATGTCGCGCGCCGGCTTCAGCGAGATGCCGCCGGTATCGAAAGTGATGCCCTTGCCGACCAGAACGACGGGCGGCCCGTCGGCGCCGGCCGGGCGGTGCTCGAGGAGCACGAGACGGGGTGGGATCTCCGAGCCCCTGCCGACGGCGAGCAGCCCGTTGAGGCCGATCTCCGCGGCCTCTTCATGGTCGATCAGCTCGCTGTCGAGGCCGTACTCCGACGCCATCTCCAGGGCGATCTCGGCGAGCGCGTCGGCGCGCTTGTCGTTGCTCGGGGTGTTGACCAGGTCGCGGGCCCAGCAGGCGGCGTCGGCCACCTTGCCGGCGCGGGCCACCTGCTCGCCCACCTCCGCGGGAGTCGCCACCTGCAAGGACTCGACGCTGACGCGGTCCGGCGGGGCCGGCTTGTAGGCCTGGAAGCGATAGCTCGCCAGCACCGCCGCCTCGGCCGCCGCCGCCGCCAGCTCTCCGGCCTGGAGGTCACCGATCTCGGGGAGCGGCACGGCGAGGCGCCGGTTGCCGCGCTCGCCCGCCTCGTTGACGCCGCTGGCCACCGCCTGGCGCCAGACCTCGAGGTCGGTGTCGTCCGCCTCGCCGAGGCCGACGAGCACCAGCTCACGCGCCTTGGCGCCGGGGGTGGAGATCGCCAACGTCTGGTTGCGCTTGCCGGTGAAGCCGGGGCGGGAGAGGGCCGCGGAGATCAGGCCGCCGACGGCGGCGTCGACCGCCTCCCACGGCGACGCCTTCTCGGCCTCCTCCGGTATGGCGAGGATCAGCGCTTCGGTCTCCAGCTCGGCTGCCGGGGCGTTGCTCACGGTGATGTTCATGACTCCCCCCGATGGATGCGAGGCAGCGTCACCCCGGTCTGCGCCTGGTACTTGCCGGCGCGGTCGGCGTAGGAGGTCTCGCAGGGACTGTCGCTCTCGAAGAACAGCAACTGGGCGATGCCCTCGTTGGCGTAGATCTTCGCGGGCAGCGGCGTCGTGTTGGAAATCTCGAGGGTCAGGTGCCCCTCCCATTCCGGCTCGAGTGGCGTGACGTTGGTGATGATGCCGCAACGGGCGTACGTCGACTTGCCGACGCAGATCACCAGGGTCGAGCGGGGGATGCGGAAGTACTCCAGCGAGCGGGCGAGCGCGAAGGAGTTCGGGGGAATGATGCAAACGTCGCCGCGGAGATCGACGAACGAGTTGGGATCGAAGTTCTTCGGGTCGACGACGCTGCTGTTGATGTTGGTGAAGATCTTGAACTCGTCGGCGATTCGGATGTCGTATCCGTAAGCCGAGACGCCGTAGGAAACTACGTCTCGCGACACCTGGCCCTCCTCGAACGGGTCGATCATGCCCTGCTCGACGGCCATCTTCCTGATCCAGTGGTCTGGCTTGATGCTCATTCTTCGTCCTTCGATGAATTCGTTGCTGTTCGAAGTCGGGCGGCAGCGGCGCGCAGCGCCTCGAGCCAGTCGACGGAGACCGCGTGCTCTCCGAGCCGCGTGGCTCCGCCGCCCGGGCCGTGGTAGTCGGAGCCGCCCGACGGCAGCAGCCCCGTCCGCTCGATCAAGTCACGCAACCGCGCGGAAGCCTCCGTGCTGTGCTTGGGATGAATCACCTCGAAGCCGTCGAGCCCGAGGCCGGCCAGCTGCAAGATCTCCTCCTCGCGCACCCGACTGCTGGCCGGATGGGCAAGTATCGCAACTCCGCCGGCGCGATGCACGACGCCGATCACCTCTTCGGCACCGAGGGTCGGCTTGGGGGTGAAGGCCGGCCTGCCGACGCCGATGTAGCGGCGAAAGGCCTCGTCGAGGGTGGCGACCGCGCCATGATCGAGGAGCGCCTGGGCGATGTGCGGGCGGCCGATGCTGCCCTCGCCGACCACTGCCTCGACCGCGGCGAGCTCGATCGGCAGGTCGAGCTCGTGCAGCCGCTCGACGATCTCGGCGGCGCGCTGGCGACGGAAATCGCGGGAGCGCTCGGTCGCCTCTACGAGCTGGGCGCTGTTCTCATCGATGAACAGGCCCAGCACATGGATCTCGCGGCCGTCGAGGTTGCAGGAGAACTCGATGCCGGCAACCAGCTCCAGCGCCAGCCCGGCGGCGGCACGGCGCGCCGGTCCGACGCCGGTGACGATGTCGTGGTCGGTGATCGCCAGGGCGGCCAGGCCGGCGGCGGCGGCCTGGTCGACGAGCTGCTCGGGGGCCAGGGTACCGTCCGAATAGGTGGTGTGGGTGTGGAGCTCTGCCAAGCCGCGCGCGGAAATGGGGCCTCCCCGGGTTGGTGCGAGCGTTGTGACGATGCCATGGTCGCCGGTGACCGGTCTCGGGCTCATGGCGTCGCCACCGCCGCGGACCCGGGCGCCTATAATAGCGTGAAGCCGGCTCGCGGGTCGGGGCGGGCGGCATCTCGCCTGGTCGAGGCCGGGGGCCGCAGGCGACACTCCTGGAGGTGTTCTTGGACTTCGCGGTCACCGAAGAGCAGAGAATGGTCGCCGAGACCGTGCGCAGCTTCGCCGAGGACGTGATCCGCCCCCACGTGGGCGACTGGGACGAGGCGCAAGCCTTCCCGGACGAGGTGATGGCGCATCTCGCGGAGCTCGGCTTCCTCGGGGTCGTGGTGCCAGAGGACTATGGGGGTGCGGGGCTGGGAACGAACGAGTACGTGGTGCTGATCGAGGAGCTGGCCCGCGTCGACCCGGCGATCGCCCTCAGCGTCGCCGCCCACAACTCGCTGTGCACGGCGCACGTCCAGCTCGCTGGCAGCGAGGAGCAAAAGCGCCGCTGGCTGCCCCTGCTGGCCAGCGGCGAGTGGATCGGCGCCTGGGGCCTCACCGAGCCTCAGGCCGGCTCGGACGCCGCCGGGACCCGAACCACCGCCGCGTGGGACGCCGACAAGCAGCGCTGGGTCCTCAACGGCAGCAAGACCTTCAATACCAACGGCTCGCGGGCGTCGCTCGCGGTCGTGCACGCGGTCACCAGCCCCGAAAAGGGCAACCGCGGGATCAGCGCCTTCGCCGTCGAGACGGCGACGCCGGGCCTGCGGGTCGGCCGCAAGGAGGACAAGCTCGGCTGCCGCGCCAGCGACACGGTCGAGCTGGTGCTCGAGGACGTCGAGGTTCCCGACGACAACCTGCTCGGCAGCCGCGACGAGGGTTTCATCGACGCCCTCCGCATCCTCGACGCCGGCCGCATCGGCATCGCGGCGCTGGCGGTGGGACTGGCCCAGGGTGCCTTCGAGGCCTGCGTCGGCTACGTGCACGAGCGCCACCAGTTCGGCCGCGCCATCGGCACCTTCCGGGCGATCCAGTGGAAGCTGGTGACGATGGCCAGCGAGATCCGCGCGGCGCGCTGCCTGGTGTGGAGGGCGGCGGCGCTGAAGGACTACGGTGAGCCCTTCAAGCAGGCGGCCTCGATGGCCAAGCTCTACGCCAGCGAGGCCGCGGTGCGGACCGCCGAGCAGGCGGTCCAGGTCTTCGGCGGCTACGGCTTCGTCAAGGACTACCCGGTGGAGAAGTACTACCGGGACGCCAAGATCTGCACGATCGGCGAGGGTACCTCCGAGATCCAGCGGCTGGTGATCTCGCGCGAGCTGCTGCGCGCTTGACGTGGGCGAGGCCACCCAAGCATCGGCGATCATCGACCGCGTCGCCGCCGGCAACCGGCGGGCGCTGGCGCAGGCGATCACCGCGATCGAGAGCTCCGGCCCCGGCGCCACCGCGCTGATCAAGGAGGCGTTTCCCCGCGCCGCGGCCGCGCCGGTGGTGGGCATCACCGGCCCCAGCGGGTCCGGCAAGAGCACGCTGGTGGACTGTCTGACCGCGACGTTTCGCGCTGAGGGCGTCAGTGTCGGCGTGCTGGCGATCGATCCGACCAGCCCGTTCACCGGCGGCGCCCTGCTTGGCGACCGCGTCCGGATGCAGCGCCACAGCGAGGATCCCGGCGTCTACGTGCGCAGCATGGCGACCCGGGGGGCGATGGGCGGCCTGGCGGCGGCCGTCTACGACACCCTGATCCTGCTGGCGGTCGCCGGCCTCGAGCGGCTGCTGCTCGAGACCGTCGGCGCCGGCCAGGACGAGGTGGACGTCGCCGGAGTCGCCGATACCACTTGCGTCGTGCTCACCCCGGTCGGTGGCGACGACATCCAGGCGATCAAGGCGGGGATCATGGAGATCGCCGACGTCTTCGTCCTCAACAAGGCCGACCTGCCGGGGACCGACCGCGCCGAGGCCCAGCTCCACGCCTGGGTCACTCGCGCCGACGCGAACGAGTGGTCGCCGCCGATCGTCCGCACGGTCGCCGCCGAGGGCAAGGGAATCGAGGAGCTGCGGGCGGCCATCGGCAGGCACGAGGCCTGGTACCGATCCAGCGGCAAGGCAGAGGACAAGCGCCAGGCGCTCGCCGGCGTGCGGCTGCGCACGTTGTTGCGCGAGCGACTGCTGGCGGCGGCGCGCCTGCGTGGCTTCGACGCCGAGCGCGAGCGCCAGATCGTCGAGGAGATCGCCGCCGGCCGGCTCGACCCGCACAGCGCGGCGCAGCAGGTCGTTGAGGAGGTACTGGCCCGGTGAGCGTGATTCCGGCCGGCCCCATCGACCACGTCGGGATCGCCGTCCGCGACATCGACGAGGCCTGTGGGCGCTACCAGCGCCTGCTCGGCGCCGAGCCGGCCGGCCGCCACGTGGTCGCCGGCCAGGGGGTCGCCGTCGCCTTCCTGCGCCTGCCGGGTGAAGCCCGCCTCGAGCTGATCGCGCCGCTCGACGAGACGAGCCCCGTGCACCGGTTTCTCGAGCGCCGGGGGGAGGGGTTGCACCACGTGTGCATCCTCGTCGACGACATCGACGCAGTGCTCGCACAGTTGGTTGCGGCGGAGGTGCCCCTCGTTGACGCCAGCGCCAGGCCCGGCGCCGAAGGCTCACGAATCGCCTTCCTGCGCCCGGAGGCGCTCGGCGGCGTGCTCCTCGAGCTCAAGCAAAAGGCCCGCTGAGAGGGCGGCAGGTCCCAGCGCCGCGGCTCGACGATGTATCCAACATCGCCGTCGTCGCGGCGCCTTGCATCTGGCCCTTTCTCGCCGCAACCAGACCCATCGGAGTTTCACCACGGCCTCCTTGCCCGCATTTCTCAACGGGCGCCGTAGCGAGCGTGCGCGAGGCGTGTGAGGACAAGGCGCGCGCAGATTCGGGCGCGGAGGCGTACTTGACTGTACGTTGAGCACCCGAAGCAAGCGCAACGCAGTCATCACGCGCATTCGCGCGCGCGCAGTAGGTGCCTGTTGAGAAATGCGGGCTAGCGACCGCGGGGGAGCTGCGGCTGCAGGAAGACCAGGGCCGAGGTGGGCGAGGGGCCGTTGGCGACGGCGACGCCGGCGGGGCCGGCGGCTGCCGGCAGCTCGATGGCGGGCTCATTGGCGGCCCTCGGCACCTGTACGCGTACCAGCCCGCCGCCCCGCTCGGCGCGCGTCGGGGCGCGCACCGCCAGCCACGGGCCGCGGCGGGCGCCGACGATCAGCCAGGGGCCGAAGCCGGTCAGGTCGAGGTAGTTGCGCGACGAGAGGGCGAAATCATGGAGTATGGTGCCGTTGCCGGCGTCGTAACCGTGCAGCCGCCCGTCGAGCGCGGCGACCCATAGCAGGTCCCCGGTGACGGCCGGCGCGCCGATCACGGCGACGCCGAGGTCGCGGTGCCAGATCTCCTCGCGGTCGCCGGCGTCCAGGGCGACGATGCGGCCGCCGTCGTCCCCGACGTAGATCCGCTCGGCGGTCACCGCCGGGCGGGTGAGGTTGCTGCCCGGGGCCGTGTACTCCCATTGCGCGGCGCCGTCGGCGGCGGCGAAGGCCAGCAGACGCCCCTCCGAGGTGGTGACCAGGACGAGGTCGGCGGCGTCGGCCGCGACGATCGTCTGGGCGCCGGCGACCTCCTCGTACCATTCGGCCGAGCTCTCTCCGGGGCCGACGCGGCCGACGCCGCCGCCGTCGCGGTAAATGACATCGGCGACCGGCGCCTCCTGGTCCGAAGGTCCGAGCGGGGCGGCGGCGAGCTCGAGGACCGCCTGCGGCGTGGGCCGCTGGCCGATGAGGTTGCCGGCGGCGGATACCCACCAGAGGCGCGGGGGCACGCCGTCGCCGCCGCGCGTCGCCACGACGATCTGGCCGGCCGGGGCGGCCAGCGGCGCGGCGCTGATCGAGGCGTCGAGCGGCAGCCGCCAGAGGTCCTCGCCGTCGGCGGTCCGCCAGGCGAAAAGCTGGTTGCCGGCGGCGAGGTACACGCCCGCCTCACCGACGGCCGGCGCCAGCGTCAGCGGCGCCGGCGGTACGCGGCGCCAGGCCTCGGCGAGGCGGGCCGGGGCCCGCTCTTCCTCCGCCACGCTGGCGGCGATCGAGGCCAACGGATCCGCGTCGGCGGCGATCCCGCCGCAGCCGGCGGCGCCGATGAGGAGCAATGCCAGACCGACCAAGCGCAACGCAGTAGACGCGCGCCTCCCCGCGCCCGCAGCAGAAGGGCGATGAGAAATGCGGGCCAGGTCTCGGATTGCCGGGCTCGGCGACCGGCTGGTAACCTCCGAATCAGTGACACGGGCGACGTTCACGTCCCGCGATTCCTTTCCCGTCGAGCCATCGATGCCCACGCCGATATCCGCGCCGTCGCTGCTAGCGCCCCTGCGGCGCAAATACGTCGAGCTGCAGCGCCGGATCGACGCCTCCGATTCGGCGCTGGTCGCCTTCTCGGGCGGCGTCGACAGCGCCCTGGTGGCGTATCTCGCCCACCGGGCGCTGGGCGACCGCAGCCTGGCGGTCACCGCCGACAGCCCGGCGGTTCCCCGCGGCCAGCTCGCCGACGCCCGCCGCTTCGCCGCCGAGGTCGGGCTCGCCCACGAGGTGATCGCCACCGACGAGCTCGACGACGCCGACTACCGGCGCAACGCCGCCAACCGCTGCTTCTTCTGCAAGACCGAACTTTACGGCAAGATGACCTCGCTGGCACGCCGCCGCGGCTTTGCCGTCGTCTGGGACGGCACCAACGCGGATGACGCCGCCGACTACCGGCCGGGGATCGCCGCCGCCGACCGGCAGGGAGTGAGCAGCCCCCTGAAAGAGGCCGACCTGCAGAAGAGCGAGGTTCGGCAGCTGTCGAGGCTCGCCGGCCTGTCGACCTGGGACAAGCCCGCCGCCGCCTGCCTGTCGTCGCGCGTGGCCTACGGCCTCGAGGTGACCCCCGAGGTCTTGGCGCGTATCGAGGCCGGCGAGGAGGCGCTGCGCGAGCTCGGCTTCCGCCAGTTCCGGGTTCGCCACCACGGCTTGCTGGTTCGCATCGAGATCGATCCGCCGGAGTTGCCGCGCGCCCTCGATCCGGCGATGGCGGAACACTTCGTGGAGCTCTTCAAGGGCCTCGGCTACCAGTTCGTCTCGCTCGATCTCGAGGGCTACCGGAGCGGCGGCCTCAACGCCGAGCTTCGGGCGCCCCGGGGTTGAGGCCCCGCCTTCGGCGCCGATTCCTGGCGACGGCGCGCTCAGCGGTCACCCCAGCGGAGCTTGGTGCGCAGCACCTCGAAGTGCGAGCGCTGCGCCGTGGACAGCAGCTCGCAGCGGTTCGGACCGCGCTCCACCGTGACCACCTCGCCGGGGTAGATCGAGATGCCCTCCTGGCCGTCGAGCGTCAGCACGATGTCGAGCTCCTCGGAGAGCAGCCGGACGCCGATCCGCGCCTCGGCCGGCAGCACCAGCGGCCGGTTGGCGAGGCTGTGGGGGCTGATCGGCGAGATGACGATGGCCTCCACCTCGGGCATCACGATCGGGCCGCCGGCCGCCAATGAGTACGCGGTGGAGCCGGTCGGCGTGGCGACGATCAGCCCGTCGGCGCGGTAGCGGGACACGAACTCGCCGTCGATCTCGAGCTGCAGCTCGACGACGCGCGCCAGCGAGGTCTTGTTGACCACGGCGTCGTTCAGGACGTCGCGGGGACGGCGGCGATCCGAATCCGGCGCCGCCTCGCCCGCTTCGACACGGGCCCGCAGCATCATCCGGCGTGAAGAGGTGTAGCGGCCCTCCATCAGGTCGTCGATCGCCCGGGCGCTCTCCTCGCGGGAGGTCGAGGTGAGGAAGCCGAGGCTGCCGTAGTTGATGCCGAGCACCGGGACGGCGGCGGCGGCGGCGCTCCGCGCCACCGACAGCAACGTCCCATCGCCGCCCAGCACGATCACGAGGTCGACGGCGCCGGCCAGCTCGCTGCGCTCCACTGCGGTCGGTTCGCTGCGCATCATGGCGGCGGCGCTGCGGTCGCAGACCAGCTCGCACCCGTACCCGGAGAGTTGCTCGGCGATGCGGTCGAGGGCGTCGCCGATGGCTCCCTGGCTGGCCTTGGCGGCGAGGCCGACCCGTGGGAAGCGCGTCTTCCCGGGCTCGACGTCGTTATCGCCAGGGGGCACGGGCATCCTCTTGAGCGCTAGGGAGGCCGTGGTGAAACTCCACGGCCTCCTAAGGGATATCGATCGACTGGAGCACCTTGGCGAGGCTAGCAGGTTCGTCGCCCGCGGGTGGGCGGCCGAGATACAGGAAGCACTCCCAGTTGCCCTTGGCACCGCGGATCGGACTGGCAACGGCGTCTCGCGGCTCCCAGCCGCCGGCGACCGCCTCGTTGCCGACCTTCTCGAGCGCCGCGCGGCGGGCCCCGGCGTCGACGACGACGCCTCCCTTGCCGACGTGCTCGGGGCCGCACTCGAACTGCGGCTTCACGAGCAGCAGCGCCTCGCAGCTATCGGCGCAGCAGGCCGCGGCGGCCGGGAGCACCTTGCCAATGCCGATGAAGGAGACGTCGATCACCAGCAGGTCGGGCCGCCGCGGCAGCGCCGCGGGAAGGTCCTTGGTGGTCAGGTTGCGGGCGTTGACGCGCTCGAGCACGAAGACGCGGTCGTTCTGGCGCAGGCGCCAGTCGAGCTGCCCGTAGCCGACGTCGACGGCGACCACCGCCGCGGCGCCCGCCTGCAGCAGGCAATCGGTGAAGCCGCCGGTCGAGGCGCCCACGTCCAGGCAGACCTTCCCCTCCACCCCGATCCCCCAGCCCTCGAGCGCCGCCTCCAGCTTCACTCCGCCGCGGCTCACGTACTTCAAGTCTTCCCCCAGCAGCCGCAGCTTCGCCTCCGGGCTGACGTTCGCCCCCGCTTTCTCCACCTTCTGCTCGTCCACCAGGACTTTTCCCGCCAGGATCATCGCCTGCGCGCGCTCTCGCGAGCCTGCCAGGCCCCGCTCCACCAGCAATCTGTCCAGCCGCAGCTTCTTCATTTCTTTTTTTGTGTGCTCAACGGCGCGCGGCGCACATCCCGCTGTGCAATCCGTAGAAACCTTCCGCGATTGCTCGACTTAGAGACTCGACTTTCTTCTTTTCCACACCGTTTTTCACATCCGTGTTGAAAACCCGTCGCTCCATTCTGTCACTCTCGC
>DASWHK010000121.1:0-20627 GCA_036398215.1 Acidobacteriota bacterium
AGCAGGCAGCCGGCGACGGCGCCGGCCAGGTTGGCCATGTAGAGGAACCCGAGACGCGAGATGCCGATGCGCGTCGCTTCCATCCAGCGGGCCACGGCCGGCAGCGTCGCCCCCATCAGGATCGTCGGCGGCAGCAGGCACAGCAGGCAAACCGTGGCGCGCAAGAGGATTCCCGCCAACCCGTAGCCGAAGACCGATACGTACAGGAACTGCACCGCCGGCAGGATCAGCAGCATCGCCAAGCCGAGGATGCCGATGCCGACCTCGAGGACCGCGTAGACCTTGAGCGGATGCCAGCGCTCCGGGACCCGTCGCGAGAACCCCAGGCTGCCGATGCACATCCCGGCCATGAAGCTGGCCAGCAGGATCGCCAGCGACACCGAGGAGGCGCCGATGACCTGGCGCAGCAGCTCGAACCAGACCACCTCGTAGATGAGCGCGGCGCAGCCACTGCCGATGAAGAGAAGAAGGAGGGCGGGAAAGAAACGCCCCGACGCCGGCTCGGCGCGGGAGGGCTCGGATGTGCTCAAGGATGCGGCCTCGGGGGGAGCTGGACCGACCGCGGCGCGGCGGCGGGTGGGGAAGACGAAATGTAGCCCCTCCGATACCTCATGGCAACGAGTTTCACCGGGCCGCCGCTCCTCGTCCTACATGAAGTCGTCGACCTCGCGGTAGGCCTCGATCACCGCCCGCTCCCCCTCGGCGCCCCCTTGGGAGTTGCCGTGCTCCATCCCGAGGATGCCCGTATAGCCCTTCGAGTGGATGTGGCGGAAGACGTTCTTGTAGTTGATCTCGCCGGTGGTGGGCTCGTCACGGCCGGGATTGTCGCCGATCTGAAAGTAGGCGATCTCGTCCCAGGCCATGTCGATGTTGGGGATCAGGTTCCCCTCGGTGATCTGCTGGTGGTAGATGTCGAAGAGGATCTTGCACGAAGGCGAGTCGACCGCCCGGCAGATCAGGTACGCCTGCGGGATCTTCGACAGGAACATTCCCGGGTGATCGCGAAACGGATTGAGCGGCTCGAGGACCATGATCAGCCCGTGGGGCTCGAAGATCTCGGCGGCGCGGCGCAGGCTCTCAACGGCGTTGGCGGTCTGGTAATCCATCTCCAGGCGCGGCGCCAGATCGCCCATCACCACCGTCATCCAGCGCGCGTTGACCCGCCGGGCGACCTCGACGGAAACCCGGCAGTCGGCGAGAAAACTGGCGCGATGCTCCTCGTCCCCACTGCTGAACGACGGCACGCCGAAGCCGTTGCCGTTGGCCACGAACACGCCCATCCGCATGCCGAGCCGCTCGAGCTCGCGACCGATCGCTTCCTGCTCCTCGACCGGCCGTGTGCGCATGTTGTTGTCCTCCAGCGAGCGGAAGCCCTGGTCGTGCATGAAGCGGAGCTGGTCGAGGAGGTCCTCGCCCGCGATGTTGCGGAACATCGGGAAATGCGGCGCGTAGTCGAGGTTGAAGCGCGGCTGCTGGGTGGGCACATGGGTTTCGTCGCCGGAGGCGCGTACCGGCTCGGCTGGACTCGCGTCGGGTCGCCCACCGATTCCAGCGACTACGGCGGCCGCCACCGCTCCCTTGTGAATGAAGTCACGACGTCTCATCTCGATGGCTCCTGATGTTCGATGGCCACGACCTCCTCAGCGAAACCGTGATCGCCGATGGCCCTGTGATCTTCTCGCCGCGCCCCCAGAGTCGCGCTCAGAGGGTCCTGGCCAGCGTCGTGACGCCGGGGACCGCCACCGGCGGCATCGGCAGCGGCCCGAACGCGAAGCGCTCCGGCACGAGGCTCAGATCGGCGGCGAGCAGCTCGTCCCAGACGATCTCCTGGCCGGTATAAGCGGCCTCGCGGCCCATGATCGCCGTCAGCGTGCTCTCGGCCACCTGCCGGCCCTCGTTGAGCGGCGTGCCGGCGCGGATGCTGGCGATCAGGTCGGTGTGCTCCTGGACGTACGGGTTGGTGTACTCGGCATCGCCCCACTCCCAGGCGCGCGCTCCGCGGATCCAGCGCGCCGGATCGGCGGCGCCGGCGGTGCCCACCAGGTGCTCGCCGACGTGGTTGGCGCTGCCGTCGATCTGCCGGCACATGCTCAGCACCCGGGCGCCGCTCGGATACTCGAGCTCGATCGCGAAGTGATCGAAGATATGGCCGTACTCCGGCTCGACGCGCACCTGGCGGCCGCCGACGCCGACCGCCTTGACGGGGTGACCCTGCAGCGCCCAGTTGGCGACGTCGAGGTTGTGGATGTGCTGCTCGACGATGTGGTCGCCCGACAGCCAGGTGAAGTAGAGCCAGTTGCGCGCCTGCCACTCCATGTCTGTCCAGCCCGGCTGGCGGTCACGCTTCCACAGACCCCCCTGGTTCCAAAAGACCTGCGCCGAGACCACCTCGCCGATGGCGCCGTCGTGGATGCGCTTCATGGCCTCGATGTACGGGGCCTCGTGGCGGCGCTGGGTGCCGGCGACGATCGCCAGCCCCTTGCCGGCGGCGAGCCGCGCCGACTCCATCACCGAGCGGATGCCGGTTGGATCGACGGCCACGGGCTTCTCCATGAAGACGTGCTTGCCGGCGTCGATCGCGGCCCGCAGGTGGATGGGCCGGAACGCCGGCGGCGTGGCGAAGATCACCATGTCGATGTCGGTGTCGAGCACCGCGCGGTAGGCGTCGAAGCCGGCGAAGCAGGTGGCATCGGTGGCCGTCAGCGCGGTGCCGAGCCGCTCGCCGAGGCGCTCGCGGCAGGAGGCGAGGCGGTCGGCGAAGAGGTCGCCCAAGGCGACGATCTCGACGCCCGCGGAGGACTCGACGCAATTCACCGCGGCGCCCGTGCCGCGGCCGCCGCAACCCACCAGCCCGACGCGCAGCGTCGCCGTCTGGCCGCCGGCGAACAGCACGCGGGGCGCCGCCGCGACCCCGGCGCCGGCCATTGCCGCGGTCTTGATCGCCGTGCGCCGTGTCATGCCCTGGCGCTCACCACGGCCGGGCGAAGCCACCGCCCCTATGCCGTCGCTCTGCCTGCCGCTCTGCTCCGTCTCGTTCATGGCTGTCTCCTGGCCCTTCGGTTGCCTGCCCTCATCGTTTGCCGCGCTTTTCCCGCTGCCCGCCGCCAGCGCGCGCCGGGCGCATATCGCGATTCTTGCCGAATGGGGCATCGCCGTAAACCGGTCCCCCCTCGCGATGTCCGTCGAAAGCCGGATCGCGGTGGGTCGGCCCCCCCTCGCCGGCCGGGTCGCGAACGACGCGAAATCCGGCGAACGGGCCGTCCGAGAGCCACCAGACGCTCTTGGGGATCTGAGGGTCTCTGGCGTTCCAGGACGGCTCCTGGAGGGCGAGCGCCTCGCAATGCAGCGCCGGCGCCGGGTCGCGGTAGGAGCCACCGAGCAGCGCCGGCTCACCGCCCGGCCGGGTGACCCATTCGCCAGCGTTGCCGAGCATGTCGAAGAGCCCCAGGGCGTCGGGCTGCTTGCTGCCAACCGGGTGGGTAGCACCCGCCGAGTTGCCATGGTGCCAGGCCCGCGCTTCCAGGTACGCGTCGAGCGGGGGCGCCGCCTGGCGCGCCGGGGCCTGCCCGGCAGCAACCTGTCCGACGCCAACCTGCCCGCCGGCAACCTGTCCGGAGGCAACCTCCCCGACAGCGACCTGCCCCTCCGCCGCGCCCGCGAGGCCAGCAACGCCGAGGCGACAGGCATGCACCCATTCCGCGGCGAGCGGCAGCCGGTAGCCCTTGCCGGTCTTGGCGGAGAGCCAGCCGGCGTACTCCTGCGCCGCCCGGTAGGTGACCGAGATGGCGGCGAAGCCGGCGTGGCCGAAGCCGCGGTCGGGGGCGCCGTAGGGCCGGCTCGGGCGCGACTCGGCGTCGATGCCCCGGCGCTCGGCGGGCTCGCGGTCGAGGGCGAGCATCCAGACGTCGTACTCGTCCCAGGTCACCTCGGTGCGGCCGATCCAGAACGGACCGCCGCTCGCGCCGCTCACCGGAACCATCTCGAAGCTGACCAGGGTGCCGGCGATCGTCTCCGTATAGGGCTCGAGCGGCGTACCCGCCTGCCCTGGCGCGACGCCGCCGCCGGTCGTAGGCTCAACGGTGATCGTGGGCCCGCCGGGGATCGCCGAGCGGCCACCATCGAGCGGCCCGCCGTCGATCACCAGCCCGCCGGGCCGTGCAGGGCCACCGGCGGGAGATCGATCCGAAGACAGCCCCGTGCAGAAGATGACCAGCGCCCCCAGCAGTGCCCGAAGAAGAGCCTGTCGTGGAGCTCTGATGGGTTTGCTCATGGCGGGCTCGCTCGTGATCCCGCCGGCCTCATCGCCGGCGGACAGCGGGACCGATCGCCGCCGCCCACGGCCACCGGCGGGGCGAATCGAAGAACGCTTCGTGTATAGCCAGGTTCACATGGGCATGCAAGTGCGCCTGGTCCTTTTCGCGGCCGGCGAAGCGGCTGCGCGTCGCGCCGCCGGCGCCGCTTTCGCCGAGATCGCCCGGCTCGACGGGATCTTCAGCGATTACCGCCACGACAGCGAGCTGACGCGGCTGGCCGAGCGCTCCGGCGGCGCGCCGGTGCCGGTCAGCCCCGAGCTGTTCGCCGTGCTCGAGCGGGCGCAGGACCTGTGGTCACGGACCGGCGGCGCCTTCGACGCAACGGCCGGGCCGTTGACGTTCTTGTGGCGCCTGGCGATCCGCGAGCAGCGGCCGCCGGCGGCCGAGGAGCTGCTGCGGGCGGCCGCCCTCACCGGCGGCGAGCGGCTGATCCTCCATCCGGAGGGCCGCGCCGTCGAGCTCACCACCGCCGGCATGCGCCTCGACCTCGGCGGCATCGCCAAGGGCTACATCCTCGATCGCTCCCTCCAGACACTGCGCCGGCACGGCGTCTCCCGGGCCCTGATCGAAGCGGGCGGCGACATCGTCGCCGGCGCCGCGCCCTCGGCCCGCGACGGCTGGCGGATCGCGATCTCCGGCGCCTGCGAGATCAGCCTTGCGGAGGCGGCGGTCTCGACCTCGGGCGACCGCTTCCAGCACGTCGTCATCGACGGCCGCCGCTACTCGCACACGGTCGATCCGCGAACCGGCATGGGGCTGACGACGCGCCGCACGGCCACGGTCGTCGCCTCCGACGGCCTCACCGCCGACGGCCTCGCCACCGCGTTGACGGTGCTGGACGCTGCCGCGGGCCGCGAGCTGCTGGCGGCCTTTCCGGGCGTGCGCGCCTGGGTCAGGGTTGCCGAAGGGGGCAAGAAAAACGGGTCGCCGCCCGCCGGCGGAAACGGCTCGCGGCACCTTGCCACGGCGCCCGCCCTCCCCATCGCCTCGAGCTGCGCGGAGCTGGCGGGCCCGCAGCGTTAGGGCTCGTGCGGGAAACAAAGTTGACACTCGCGGGAGCCATCTATGGTGAGGCCTGGGGGGAGGCCGTCCGCCAGTCGGCGGCGCGGCGGCCTTCCCGCCAGCGCTCGATCGCGAACACCTCGGCGTAGGGCTGCTCGATGCCGAGGCGCGCGGCGGCCCGCCGGTTCATCGCCAGGATGCGCTCGTCGAGCCCCCCGATCGCCCACGACGGTTTTGGCCTTGACGCCTCGATCGACGGGCCCATACGCTGAGGATTGGTGCATATTGTGGGTTTTCTCCTTTTCTGACCGGGCCGAAGGTGAAAGATGACCATGCGACCATCAGGACTTGCCGTCCTGCTGATTGGATTGGTCCTGTTCGCCATCCCGGCGGGCGAGGTCAGCCCTCACTCTCACCCCGAGGGCACCGGCAAGACCTGCACGCTCTGCTATTCCTTGCACCTGCCGGGCTCCTTCGCGACCGTGCCGGGCCTGTCACGCCCGATCGTCCGGCCCGAGCCGGTCTTCGTCCTCGAGACGCCGTGGATCTGTCCGGCGCTCTCGTCCTCTCTGTGCAGCCGCGGCCCCCCATCCGTCCCTGCGGCGTCCTGATCGAGCCGTTCTGAGCCGGGCCAAGCAGTAGTTGCGCCCGGAAATCCGCCATCGCTCCAGGGACATCGGCCACCGGCCCCCGGTGCGGCCGACGCCCGGGCACGCGAAGCTGCAAACGAACCATAACCGCGAGGACATTGACAATGCCAGGTTTTCGCAAGGGTTTCGCCGTCGCGGCGGCCTTGCTGGTGGCGTTGAGCGCCGCCAACGTCGCCGCCGCCGTCGCACCGTGGCCGCCGAGATCGCCGGCGGCGCAGGGGCCTGCCGCCCCTTTCCCCGCGCCGACCGCGACCGAGCAGGACGCCCCGGCTCCCGTGCCGGCCGCCGCCACACGAGACGCGTCCGCTCTCTTGCCACGACCGCAGCCTTCCGACCAGCAACCGCAGGAGATCGCGGAGCTGCGCAACCGCGTCGCCGAGCTCGAGGCGGCGCTCGCCGCGCTGCGCAGCGATCACGACGCCCGATTCGCCGCCATCGAGGCGCAGCTGGCGCGCTTGACGGCCGCCCCTGCGGCGGCCACCGAAGCGGGCGGAGCGCTGCCGGGACAAGCGGCCATGACCGCCGAGGAGCGGGCCGAGCTCGAGCGCGAGCTCGCCGGAATCCTCGCCGAGACGCCGGCCTCCCAGGGCGGCGCGGCCGCCGGCCAGCAGCCGGGCCAGGCCGGCGGGCAGCGCTTTTCGAGCCAGACCCGCAACCTCAACCAGCTCAACCCGGAGATCTCCGCCACCGGCGACGTGTTCGGCGTCATCGCCAACCGCACCGGCGACCCCGAGGCCAACCAGTTCCGCTTCGCCGAGTTCGAGGTGGCGTTGCAGGCGCCGCTCGATCCCTACTCGGCGGCCAAGTTCTTCGTCGTCCACGAGGAGGGCGAGGTGAAGCTCGAGGAGGGCTACATCGAGTACAACGCGCTGCCCGGCGGCCTCTCCGTCAAGGCCGGCGAGATGCGCCTCGACTGGGGCAAGCTCAACCGCTGGCACCAGCACGGCCTGCCGCAAGCCGACCGGCCGCTGGCCCACCTGGCGATCTTGGGAGAGGAGGGGCTCACCGGCCTGGGGGGCTCGGTGTCGTGGCTGACGCCGTCGTTCCTGGGCGATTACAACGAGGTCATCGTCCAGGTCACCAACGACAACAACGACGTCGCCTTCTCGGGGCGCGGCTTCGATCAACCCGTTTTCCTGATCCACGAGACCAACTACTTCGACATCTCGCCGGCGACGTACGTCGAAATCGGGCTGTCGGCGGCCACCGGGACCGCCGACTTCGAGGGCGAGCTCCGCAGCCAGGTCTACGGCGCCGACTGGAACTTCAACTGGGCGCCGCCCGAGACCGCCCTGTATCGTGGCTTCGAGCTGCGCGGCGAGCTGCTCTGGCAGCGCCGCGACACCCCCGTGGGCACGATCAGCTCCACCGGCGCCTACACCTACGGCGTCTTCAAGCTCAATCGCCGCTCGTACGTCGGCCTGCGCGGCGATTGGACGGAGCTGCCGGAGGAGCCCGGCGAAAGCCTCTGGGGCGCCTCCCCCTACTTCGAGTGGTGGCAGAGCGAGTGGGCGCGCTTCCGCATCCAGTACTCCTACAACTCGCGGCAGCTCGAGGCGCCCGAGCCCGAGCACAAGTTCTACTTCCAACTGACCTGGGCCATCGGCCCCCACAAGCACGAGAAATACTGATGCGAACCTCCATCGAATCGAGAGCGCAGCTACGAGCGCCGACGCGTCGCGGCCACGGCGCCGCGGCTCTGCTGGCCCTTGCAACGCTCGCCGTGGGAACGGCGGCCGACGCCGGCACGGCCTCCCAACGTCACCTGGATGCCGCCGCAACGGCGTCCGATGCAGGCGCTGGATCCCGGCGGCAGCCGGACGAGGCAGTGGCGTCCGGCGCCAGCTCCGGCGCCCAGCGGCAGTTGCGCGTCGTCGCCTCGTTGACCCCGTACCGCTCGATCGCCGAGGAGATCCTCGGCGACAACGGCACCGTCGAGTCGATCGCTACGCCGCGCCAGGACGCCCACTTCGTGCAGGCGAAGCCGAGCTACTCGATCATGCTGAGCCGCGCCGACCTGCTGCTCGCCACCGGGCTCGACCTCGAGATGTGGATGCCGGCGGTCATCGACAAGTCGCGCAACCCGCGGATCCGCGAGGGCGAGCCCGGCTACGTCTCGGTGGCGACCGGCGTGCCGATGCTCGAGGTGCCTGCCGATACGTCGCGGGCCGGGGGCGACATCCATGTCTTCGGCAACCCGCACGTGCACACCGATCCGTTGCGGGCGGTGATCGTGGCCAACAACATCAAGATCGGCCTGCAGAACGTCGACGGCGACAACGCTGCCTACTACGAGGAGCGCTTCCGCGCCTTCAAGAGCAAGATCCACGAGCGGCTGTTCGGCGCCGAGCTCATCGGCCTGGTCGGCGGCGACAAGCTCGCCGACCTGGCGATGAGAAAGCAGCTGCGCGCCTTCCTGCAGGAGACGCAGATCGGCGGCGCGCCTCTGCTCGATCGCCAGGGCGGCTGGCTCGCGGAAGCCGAGTGCCTGCGCGGCCGGAGGATCGTCGCCTACCACCTGAACTGGGTTTACTTGATGGATCGCTTCGACATCGAGGTCGCCGCCTACGTCGAACGGCGCCCCGGCATCCCGCCCTCGGCGTCGCACGTCGCCACGCTGATCGAGCTGATTCGGCGCGAGAGCATCCCGGTGCTGTGGGTCGCCAACTACTTCGACGAGCAGACGCCGCGCTTGATTGCGGAGCGCACCGGGGCGACATTCTTGTATGTGCCGCTGTACACCGATCCCGGTTCGCCGGACCTCGACGAGTACACCGAGCTGATCGACACCTGGATCGAGACCATGAAGGGCGCGGTCCCGGGCTGCTGACAGCCCCCACGGGGGGAGAACGCTGATGGAGCTGGCGCTCGAAGTACTGTTGTGGCCCTTCGTGGCCTGCCTGGTGCTCACCGGCATCCACACCTATCTGGGGCTGCACGTCGTCTCGCGCGGGGTCATCTTCGTCGACCTGGCGCTGGCCCAGATCGCCGCCATGGGCGCCACCTTCGCGTTCCTGCTCGGCTACCCGCCGGATAGCAACTCGGCGTACTTCTACTCGCTGCTGTTCGCCTGGACGGGAGCGGCGATCTTCTCGATCTCGCGGCTCAAGGAGCAGCACATCCCCCAGGAAGCGATCATCGGCATCACCTTCGCGGTGGCCTCGGCGACCACCATCCTGATCGCCGACCGCTCGCCGCAGGGCGCCGAGCTGGTCGAGGCGATGCTGACCGGCGCGCTGCTCTGGACGCCGCGCGCCAAGATCATCGAGACGGCGCTGATCTACGCGGCGGTCGGCGGCTTTCATTGGTACTTCCGCGACCGCTTCCTGACCATCTCGCTCGACCACCAGCGGGCCGAGGCCGAGGGGTGGAACATCCGCTGGTGGGACTTTCTCTTCTACGCGTCGTTCGGCTTCGTGATCACTTCGAGCGTCGCCATCGCCGGCGTTCTGCTGGTGTTCTCCTTCCTGGTCATACCATCGGTGATCGCCATGATGTTCAGCCGCACGATCGGCGGGCGGCTGGCGATCGGCTGGACCTCGGGCACCGTGGTCAGCATGGTCGGCCTGTCGCTTTCCTACGGCTACGACTTTCCCAGCGGCCCGGCGGTGGTCTGCGCCTTCGGCTTGGCGCTGGTGGCAGCCGCGACGCTCCGCTACATCGTGGTCGCCGAAAGGACCTGGGTGGCGCTGGCCAGGACGGCTGCCGCCTCGCTGCTGATCGCCGGCGCCTTGTGGATGGCGTTCTTCACCGCCGATCGTGACGCCGAGCGGGCCCAGCGGAGCGCCGCGGCGAGCGCGGCGGCCGCGCAGGCTGCCGGCGGCGCCGACGTGCCGCCGGGCGAACGGATCGCCCAGGCCTTCGCCGCGCTCGAGACGTCGCCGGAGGCCCCTCCCGAGGCCGCCATGGAGACGCTGCTGGAGGTCGGCGAGAGCCTCCACTTGATGATGAGCACCGGCGAGATCACGGTCAGCGAGTCGGCGGTCCTGGCCATCGCCAACGCCCCCGACGACGAGCGTCTCGAGGACCTCCTCAACGAGATCGCCTTCCACGCCCGCGACCCGTGGGCGAAGCTGCGCGGCGCCGAGGCGCTCCTGGAGCGCCGCAACCCGCTCGGCGTCGAGGCGACGCTGGAGTTGCTATCCTCGTCGCAGCCGATTCTGCTCCAGATGGAGGCGATCGAATCGCTGCGCGCCGCAACCGGGCAGAGCTTCGGGTACGATCCCGAGGCCGACGCCGCCGCCAACGGCGAGGCGCTGGAGCGCTGGAAGAGCTGGTGGGAAGCCAATGCCTCGCAGCCGTTCATCGGCCGCGGAGGACGCTGACGCGAGTTCGTGGATGAGCGACCGGAACGACGAGGCGCCGGCCTGGTGGGCGAAGGGCCTTCTCTTCGAGAACTGTAGCTGCCAGGCGATCTGTCCGGGCCACGTCCATTTCGACCAGACCTGCTACGGCGAGCGCTGCATCGGCTACTGGGCGATCCGCTTCGACGCCGGCGAGCTCGACGGCATCGACCTCGCCGGCGTCAACGTCGTCATCGCCTACGATTGCCCGCCGCACATGATCGACGGCGACTGGATCGAGACGATCGTGATCGACGAGCGGGCCTCGAAGGCGCAGCGGGAGGCGGTCGAAAAGATCGTCACCGGCCGCGCCGGGGGCCCCTGGGCGACGCTCGCCAGGTTCGTCGGCGAGCAGCTCCCCACCCGCTACCTGCCCATCGAGATCGAAGAGATCGACGGAACCAAGCGGGTGGGGATCGACGGGCTTCTCGAATCGACCGTCGAGCAGCTCAAGGGTCGCGATCGCTCGCGACCGGTGACCTTCGAGAACATCTACAACCAGATCCATCCGCCGCAGCAGGTCATCGGCACCGGCACCTCGACCTATGACGACGGCAGGATCCGCTTCGAAACCGAGCGAACCCACGGCCTCTACTCGAGCTTCGAGTGGCGGGTCGGCTGATGCGCGCTGGCGGCGTGTCGCTCACCCTTGATCACCTCCACGCCTCGGGCGCCGGCGGCTGGCTCGTCGCCACCGCGATGTGGCTGGCGATGATGGCGGCGATGATGCTGCCCGCCGTGATGCCGTGGCTGCGGATGTTCGCCGCGATGGCGACCGACGCCTATCCGGGACGCCGCCGCGCCGCGGTCGTCGGCCAGTTCGCCGGCGGCTATCTGGTCGCCTGGCTCGCCTACAGCGCCGTCGCCGCGGCGGCACAACAACGACTCCATCAGGCCGCGCTGATCGACCTCGACCTGCGGGTAAGCACCGCGATCGGCGGCGTTTTGTTGATCGTCGCCGGCCTCTTCCAGCTGACGCCGCTGAAGGAAGCCTGCCTGACCCACTGCCGCAGCCCGCTGAGCTTTTTTCTGGCGCGCTGGGACGGCCGCGCCGCCGGCCCCTTCCGCATGGGCCTGCGCCACGGGATCTGGTGTGTCGGCTGCTGCTGGGCGTTGATGGCGCTGGCCTTCGTCCTCGGCGCCATGAACCTGTTGTGGATGGCGGCCCTCACGC
Organism: Acidobacteriota bacterium; assembly: GCA_036398215.1. GTDB lineage: Bacteria > Acidobacteriota > UBA890 > UBA890 > UBA890 > DASWHK01. The sequence continues at coordinate 11,483 of DASWHK010000121.1, forward strand.
TCCTGGTCGTGCTCGAGCAACGGACGCCCCGCCGCTGGCGCCTCGGCCGCGCGTTCGGCATGGCCCTGTGCGTTTGGGGTGCCTTGCGGATCGTCGCCCTTTGATTGATTCTCGCATTATCACACCCTCCCCCGGCGGCAGCCACGCGGCTGAGAACCGCGTTCTGCGACCGTCGGAGAGCCTGTTTCCGAGCAGCCGGGGTCGTCTTCGGGCCCGGTCGAGAGCGCTTTCGAGGTGACCATGCGAACGACCCAAGTACTCGCCGCGGCGCTGCTGCTGGCCTGCACCGGCAACGCCCAGACGACCAACGATCCCTTTCCGGAGCCCATCGCCACGACCGAGGGCGTCATCGGCGTCCGCTTCGTCGAGTTTGCCTCGCTGCCGGACGTCGAGGGCTCGGCGGCGCGGATGATGCTGCTGGTCGATGAGCCCGGCACCGGCCGGCTGTTCGTCAACGACATGCGCGGGCCGATCTACGCGGTCAGCTACGACGGCGGAACGGTTGCCGAGTACCTCGACATCAACGCCGCGCAATGGGGCGTGAGCGTCGCGTCGAGGGGCCGCGAGCGCGGCTTCCAGAGCTTCGCCTTCCACCCGCAGTTCGGCGAGGCCGGGGCGCCGGGGTTCGGCAAGCTCTACACCTGGACCGACACCAGCAACACCGCCCCGGAGCCGGACTTCGTCCCCGGCGGCGGCGACGACGCCCACGACACGGTCCTGCTCGAGTGGACCGCGCGGGACCCGACCGCGCCGGGCTACGACGGCGGCCCGCCGCACGAGATGCTCCGCATCGAGCAGCCCTTCGGCAACCACAACGGCGGCCATCTCGCTTTCAACCCGCTGGTGGCAGCCGGCGACGCCGACTTCGGCATGCTCTACGTGGGCGTCGCCGATGGCGGCAGCGGCGGCGATCCGCTGAATCTGGCGCAGGACCTCGGCTCGGCCTTCGGCAAGATCCTGCGCATCGACCCGCTCGGCAACGACTCCGCCAACGGCCAGTATGGGATTCCCGCCGACAACCCGTTCGCCGGCGACGCCGGCACGCTCGGCGAGATCTGGGCCTACGGAATGCGCAACCCGCAGCGCTTCGACTGGGACCCGAACAACGGCAACGTCTTCGTCGCCGACATCGGCCAGAACATCGTCGAGGAGCTCAGCCCGGTGAGCGCCGGCGCCAACCTCGGCTGGAACCTGTGGGAGGGCAGCTTCGAGTTCATCAGCCGCTCCGAGGTCAGCCTCGCCGAGCCGCGCGGCGACCCGGCTATGACGTATCCGATCGCCGAGTACGGCCAGGTGGATCCCCTGCTGCAGCGCCAGTCCGCCGTCACCGGCGTCGTCGTCTACCGCCACGACGAGATCCCGCAGCTCGCTGGCCGGATCCTGTTCGGCGACTTCCCCAGCGGCGAGATCTTCCATGTCTCGGCCGACGACCCGCCCGACGGCGGCCAGGACCCGATCCGCCGGGTCCTGCTCGACGACGGCGGTGAGCTGAAGACGTTCCTGCAGGTGATCCAGGAGAAGAACGTCGCGCAGGGCAAGGAGCCGGCGACGCGCACCGATCTGCGCTTCGGCGCCGGCCCCGACGGCCAGGTCTTCCTGCTCAACAAGCAGGACGGCACCATCCGGCTGCTGGTTGCCGGCAGGTAGATTCCGCGCTCTGCGCGCAGCGAGGCGCTGCAGAGTCACTGCATGGTCGCCGGGATGGGAAGCACCGGCTCCGCAGCTACACGAGGATCTCCGTCGTGCACCTGCTCGACGCTCGCCAGTTGTCAGCGCGGCCAACTCTGGATAAAGTCCTCGCACCATGGCTGCCCCGACCCCAGATCAGGCGACGAAAGCGCTCGAAGAGCTGCAGCTCCCCCGGATGGTGGCCGGGAGCCTGCTGACCTACTTCGGCCCCGGGATCATCCTCATGATGACCGGGATCGGCACCAGCCATTTGGTTACCGCGCCCACCGCCGGCGGCCGCTTCGAGTATGCGTTGCTGTGGTGCATCCCGATCGCCTACATCTTCAAGTACTACGGCTTCGAGATGGCGTTCCGCTTCACCAACGCCACCGGGCGCAGCATCATGGAGGCCTATGCGACCGCCTGGAAGAAGTGGCCGCTCTGGTACGTGCTGGCCACCACCATCCTGCAGTGTGCGGTCGGCCAGGCCGGCCGCCTGATCGCCGCCTCGGCGGTCCTCTACTACCTGTTCTCCGCCGGCCTCGGCGTCGAGCTGGGCACCTGGGTCTACGGGCTGGTGCTCGGGGTCGCCTCGGTGGCGATCATCCTCGGAGGCCGGTACAAAGCCGTCGAGCTGTTCGCCAAGGTATCGGCCGGGATACTCGTCATCTCGACGATCATCGTCTACCTGGTGCAGCCGGCGCCGGCCTCGGCGTTCCGCCACTTCGTCATCTTCGAGGCGCCGGAGGGCTCGTGGCTGATCATCGCAGCCTTCCTCGGCCTGCTGCCAACCGGGATCGACGTCTCCCTGCAGGCCTCGGAGTGGGGCAAGGCCAAGCGGGTGGGGATGAGCAAGATCCGCGACGAGCTCGAGGTGCTCGGCCTGGCGCAGCCCTTCGATCCGTTCGCGCCGCGCAAGGAAGCGCTGGGCGTCGACACCTCCCGGCTACCCGATCACGCCCGCCTCTACGCCGCGCGCTGGTTCCGGATCGGCCTCTGGGACTTCCGACTCGGCCACGTCGTCTCCGCCGTCCTGGCGGTCATCTTCCTGGTGCTGGCGGCGATGTGGATGTACCCGGACCCGGTCTCGGGCACCGCGGTCATGGGCGAGATCGCGCAGATCTTCACGCTCAGCGTCGGCCCATGGATGATGGTGATCTTCCTGATCGGCGCCTTCGCCGCCACCTTCTCGACGGCCTTCAACTACTTCGACGGCTGGCCGCGCATCGTCGGGGCCTGCTGCCGCAACCTGTTCCACTCCACTGCGGCGCTGTCGGGCACGGTGCCCGAGGAGCTGACCGACGAGCACCGCCGGCGCTGGTACTCGGAGTACAACCTCTACCGGATCACGATGATCTACTCGCTGATCGCCTCGGTGGCGATCATCGCCGGCATCGAGCGGCCGGTGTTCCTGGTGCTGGTCGCCTCGGCGCTGGCCCTCTTCGTCGCCCCGGTGATCTTCTTCCTGAACCTCTACTATTGCCTGGTGATCATCCCCAAGGGCGACAAGCTCTTCTATCCTTCGCGCTTCGCCCGCTGGTTCAGCTACCTGAGCCTCGTGGTGTTCACCGGCCTCACTGCCATCGTCCTGATGGCACGGGTGTTCGGGGTCCAGCTTTTCGGCTGACGTGCCCCTACTTCTGAGCGACCGCCAGCACGATCTTGCCGAAGTGGCCGCTGCGCTCCATGGTCTCGTGGGCCTCCCGGACCCGCTCCAGGGGCATGATCTCGTGGATCCGCGGCACGATCGTCCGGTCGGCGAGGTAGGGCAGCACGGTGGCGGTGAAGGCGGCGGTGATCTCGGCCTTCTCCTCGACCGGGCGGGAGCGCAGCACCGAGCCGATGATGCGCTGGCGCTTGACCATCATCGTCGCCAGGTTGAGCTCGGCCCTGGCCCCGCCCATCACCCCGATGATCACCAGCCTGCCGCCGACCGCCAGGGCCTTCATGTTGGCGGCCAGGTACTCGCCGCCGATGTGATCGAGGATCACGTCGGCCCCCTTCCAGCCGGTGTGCGTCCGGATCTCGGCGGCGAAGTCCTGCGTGGTGTAGTCGATCACCAGGTCGGCGCCCAGCGCCTCGACCCTCTCGATCTTGCCCGGCGAGGCGGTGACGATGATCCTGGCGTCGGGCGCCAGCGCGCGGCAGAGCTGGATCGCGGCGGTGTTGACGCCGCCGCCGCCGCCGTGCAGCAGCGCGGTCTGGCTGTCCTGCAGGCCGCCGATCAGGAAGACGTTCAGAAACGCGGTGATGTAGGTCTCGCAAACGCAGGCCGCCTCCTCGAAGCTCATCGACTCGGGCGCGGGGATCAGGTGGCCAGCGTAGGCGGTCGCGTACTCCGCGTAACCGCCGCCGGCGACCAGGCTCATCACCCGGTCGCCGACCTTCCAGCCGTCGACCCCCTCGCCGAGCTCGGCGATGCTCCCGGCGACCTCCAGGCCGAGGATCTCCGACTCTCCCGGGGGCGGCGGGTAGTTGCCCTGGCGCTGGATGACGTCGGGGCGGTTGACCGAGGTGGCGTACACCTCGATCAGCACCTGGCCGGCGCGCGGGACCGGCCTCTCGACCTCGCCGAGCCGCATCACCTCGGGGCCGCCGGTACCGTCGAGCAGGACCGCCTTCATGACGGAAAGACCGCACCCCGCAATGAGCGGATCGCCGTCGAAGACGCGGAGATTACGAGCCGGGCAGAGATTCCCGGGACCTCGCGACGCTGTTCATCTGGACCAAAACCGGCCGCCGATGAGCAACACCGACCCCGCGACAAGCTCATTCGCCGGCGCGGTTCTTCCGCAGGCGCTCGTCCACCAGCGTCACGATCTCGTCGACGGTGTCGGACTGGAGCCCCTGCTGGGCGGCGATCCGGCGGATCAGGCAGTCGACCCGTTCGATGTCCTTGGCGCCGCCGAACAGCGCCCGCGCCGCCGACGACGGCTTGCCGAGGCCTTCCGCCGCTTTCGCGTACTTCTCGAAGGGCACCAGGTCTTCGGCGGCAGCGCCGAGCCGGAGGCAGAGGCCCTCCGCCCAGGCGTACATCTCCTTCGATGCCCCGGCGTCGCCGTGGACCGCCTCCTTGATCGGGATCATCTCGTCGCGACCGATACAGCGATAGTTGCCAGTCAGCAGCATCGGCCACTTGGCCAGCGGCACGAAGATCGACTCGTGCACCCTGAGCTTGACCGGGACCTCGATGGCGCCGTCGCCGGGGTCGAAGCGGATCGCCTCGATGTCGGCCTCGAGGCCGCGGAGCATCTCGGTATGCCCTTCGTCGGCGAACCGCGCCGCCTTGAAGTTGGTCGGCAGGCCGACCTGCAGGAAGTTTTTCGACTCATCGGGCGGCCGAAACGCCTGCGGGTCGGGGCTGGCGAGGCTCATCAGCCCGGGCTCGAAGCCCTCCCAGACGCCAGGATCGGCGTAGCATTCCTCGAGCGGCCCGGTGGAGAGGCCGGGAATGCGCTCCAGGTACGGCAACGGCGGCATGTTCATGATCGCCAGACAGGGCACCCGGGCCGCCGCAACGCGCCCCATCAGCTCGCGAACGCCGGGCGAGCCGTACTGGGCCTCCTGCATGCCGAGCACCACGAGGTCGAAGGCGCCGGGATCGACGGGGTCCGGGGCGCTGGCGGAAACCTTGCCGGGGAGCCCCTTCGAGGCGACGTCGACGGGCGTCTCGCGGCCGCGGATCGGAAAGCGGACGACGGTGCCCTCGCGGTTGATCAGCTCGGCGGTTGGCGCCGTGCATACCAGCGTCGCCGAGTGGCCGGCCAGCGCCAGCTTGGTGCCGAACAGGGAGCCGTAGGAGGCCCCCAGAATCAGAACGTCGTATTTCACCTTGTCGTCCTCCGCGCGCCGGCCGCCAGGGCCCGCCCCGCGCCAGGCCCGTGGCGCGCCGCATCGGGGCATCGATCGTGGATTGGGATGGCCGCCGGCGTCAGATGGCGCCCTGTTCGCGGGCTGCCGCGATCTCCTCGTCATCGAGGCCGACGACCGTCTTGAGGATCTCCTCGGTGTGCTCCCCCAGCAGCGGCGAGCGGCCGACGTCGGCGGGAGAGTCCGACAGCTTGATCGGGTTGCCGACCGTCAGGTATTTGCCGCGCTCCGGATGATCGACCTCGACCACCGTGCCGGTGTCGCGCAGCGACACCTCGTTGGCCAGCTCCTTCATCGAAAGGATCGGGCCGCACGGCACGTTCATGGGGTTGAGGATGTCCATGATCTCCATCTTGTCCTTGGTCTTCGTCCACTTCTCGATCTCGTCGAACACCTTGTCGAGCTTGGGGAGACGCGCCTCGGGGGTGTTCCACTCGGGATCTTCCAGCCAATCCTCGTGGCCGATCGCCTTCGCCAGCCCGGCGAACGCGGCCGCCTGGGTGATGACGTAGATGTAGGCGTCCGGGTCGGTCTCCCACCCCTTGCAGCGGACGATCCAGCCCGGCTGGCCGCCGCCGGAAGCGTTGCCCGCCCGCGGCACGGCGTCGCCGAACTCGCCGTTGGGATACTGCGGGTACTCCTTGAGCGGGCCGTGGGCGAGCCGCTGCTGGTCGCGTAGCTTGACGCGGCAGAGGTTGAGGACGGCGTCCTGCATGGCGCACACGACGCGCTGGCCCTTGCCGCTCTTTTCACGATGGAGCAGGGCGGCCAGGATGCCAGCGACCAGATGGATGCCGGTGCCGGAGTCGCCGATCTGGGCGCCGGTCACCATCGGAAAGCCGTCGATCTCGCCGGTCGTCGACGCCGCCCCTCCGGCGCACTGGGCGATGTTCTCGTACACCTTGCAGTCCTCGAAGGGCCCGGGGCCGAATCCCTTCACCGACGCGTAGATCATCCGCGGGTTGATCTCTTGGATCTTCTCCCACGGGAAGCCCATGCGATCGATGGCGCCGGGCGCGAAGTTCTCCACCATCACGTCGCACTCCTCGATCAGCCGGGTGAAGATCTTGTTGCCGGATTCGGTCTTGGGGTTCAACGTCAGGCTGCGCTTGTTGGCGTTGAGCATCGTGAAGTACAGGCTGTCGACGTCCGGTAGATCGCGTAGCTGGCCGCGCGTGATGTCGCCGCTGCCGGGTCGTTCGACCTTGATGACGTCGGCGCCGAACCAGGCCAGTATCTGGGTGCACGTCGGGCCGGACTGCACATGGGTCATGTCGAGGATACGAACACCATCCAGAGCTTTTCCCATATCCGTCCTCTTACGGGGCTGCAATTCAGGTTGCCGAACTCTTCGTCCGGCGAGCGTGCCGTCCGTCGGCGGCCGAGTCAAGCCACGCGGCACATGCTGATCGGTCCGGTCGCTGGGGTCCTGCTGGATGGGGACAAAAAAAGGGCCCGGAGGCCGGCTTTCGCCGTGCCACCGGGCCCGAACGGCGGCTCGGGTGAGCGCCGTCAGTCGCTCCCGTTCAGGAGGTCGAGGACGTCCCCGACCATCTCCGCGAGAATCTCGGCGTTGGCCTCCGAGATCTTGCCGGTCTTCGCGAACGCGTCGAGCTGGTTGAGGAACGCCCCCAACTGGCCTGTCGCCGAGTTGCCGTTGAGCCTCTCGAGGCTGGCGATCGCGGCCTGGAGCTTGGTGATCAGCGGATTGGCGTCGTTGGCCGCCAGGTCGTCGGGCACCAGCCCGTTGATGAAGGCGATGACCGCGTTGATGTCGGCAATGGCCTGGGCGGCGACCGCCGCGTCGATCGTGTTGTCGTTGTCGTCGTCCTCGTCGACGACCTCGATGGTGTCGGTCAGCTCCCACGGCGTGATGCCGTCGGTCAACGTGCCGCGCACCGTGATCACCACGAGGTCGCCCACCGCCGCGCTGGCGACGAGGCTGATGGCGTCGGCCCTCGTGAACCTGGCCTCGAAGCGGCCATCGTCGAGCTCGGTGCTGACCGGGAACACGACGCCGCCGGGACCTTCCATCTCGACGCTGGACGGGAGGATGTCCAGGTAGGGTCCGTCATCGATGCGGGCCTCCACGGCACTGCCGCCCACACCGGGGCTACCGCTGCCGACCCAGGCCACGTCCCACTCGTCGGGCTCGATCTCGAGCTCCAAGGGGTTGTCCTCGGCCTTGATCTTGGCCGCAAAGACCGTCCCATCGTCGCTCAGCGAGCCCTCGACCTCGACCTCGATGAAGACGCCGGTATCGAAGGCATCGGCCAGCGCATCGAACGACGTGTAGTCGCCGTCGAGCTTCCACTCGGTAAGGTCCGAATCGATCGCGATGACCGTGCCGTCGAGGAGGGTCAGCGTCAGGGCGGTGCGATCGACGGCGACGACGAAGCCATCCACCTTCAGCTCGGCGTCATCGACGTCCGCCTTCACGACCGTGGCCAGCAGCAGGCCTGCCGCCGTCGTCACCGTGCGGCCCTCGAGCTCGACCGTCTGGCCGTTCAGGGCGGCGAGCGCCAGCGCCTCGAGCGACTGGATATCCCCACCCGTATCCCACCAGGTGGCCGACTCGACGAAGATCGTCGTGCCGTCCTGCAACGTGAAGCTGCCGGCGAGGGTATCCACGCTCGCCAGCAAGCCCTCGAACTCGCCGAGCTCCTCCACCTCGGTATTGACGACCTGGGCGGAGTTCCCTTGCACCTGGATGGTGACCTTCAGGTTCTGGCTGGCGCCGACGTTGCTGACCGTCACCGTCGTGTTGACGCCGCTTCCAACGATCAGCAGGACGACGTTACCGTTGGGAATGTTGAGGAGCTGAAAGCTTCCGTCGGGGCCGGTCCACGTCGTGATGCTGGTTCCCTGGACCGTTACCTGGAGGCCGACAACGTTCGTGGGGCTCACCGCGCTGGCCGCGTCCTCGAACGCACCGGAGGTGCTCACCGCGCCACCGCCGGAGAGCAGTTGACCCGAGATCACCGACGCCGACTGACCGCCGAGCGTCGCGGAGGACGACGGGCCCGTGAGCGAGGGCGCGGTCGGGCTGAAATCGCCGCCGCAGCCCCACGCCACCAGCAGCAAGCAGACCACGATCAGCGAGCTTGGCGTCAGCCGTGAGGAAATCGATCCCATACACATCGCGCACCTCTTTTCGTCTGCGAGACAAGGAAGGCACAGGCCACAGAGCTGTGCTGTGCAGTTATATCTTTACCAGAGCTATAAAATGTTAAGCAAGTTATTTCAGGCTAATCATATATTTTCCATGCTTTTCTATGATTATCGATGTTCATAACTATGCACTAGTGTGCCCCGCGGAGGGCCCCGAAAGCAGATACACCACCTCTACGGCTTCTCGTTCGTCCGCGAGATGGAGCTGATGCGCGAGGCCGGGTTCCATCCGCTCGAGGTCATCCGGACGGCGACCTTGAAGGGCGCCGAGGCGCTGGGGGTGGCCGATCAGGTAGGCACCGTCGAGATCGGCAAGCTGGCGGACTTCGTGGTCGTCGACGAGAACCCCCTGGAGAACCTCAAGGTCCTCTACGGCATCGGCGCCGTGAAGCTGACGCTCGACAACGAGGTCGTCCGGGTCGGCGGCGTCACCTAC
>DASWHK010000122.1:0-3188 GCA_036398215.1 Acidobacteriota bacterium
TTCAGGTGCGCAGGCCCAGCGTGATGTAGCCCGCCAGGGCCAGGAAGAGCGCGTGCGGCGCCCAGGCGGCGACCACCGGCGGTAGCATCCCGGCCGCCCCGATGGCGCGGAAGAGCACGAACGCCAGCCAGAAGAGAACGACGAGCGTCAGGCCGACGGCCACCCCCGAAAGCGTCCCCTGCCGCCCCATCCGGAAGCCGAAGGGGATCCCGACCAGCGCCATCACGAAGACGATCGCCGGGAAGGCGAGCTTTTGCTGGAGGTCGATCCGGTACTTGCTGCCGTCGAAGCCGCGCCCCTCGAGGTCGGCGATGTGCTGGCGGAGCTGGGCGGCGCTCATCTGGTCGGGGAGCCGCTGCTCGGTGCCGAAGTACTCCGGGCCCTCCTCGATCGGCAGGGTGGCGGAGGGGAAGCGCATCAATGCCGGCGAGGTCATCTCCTCGTCCTCGTAGAGGTAATGGCGCCGCCAGCTGTCGGTGGCCACCCACGCCCCCTGCTGCCACTGCACGCGCGTCGAGCACTCGACCCGCCCCAGGCGCCAATGGGTGTCGTCGACGTAGTAGACGCAGAGCCCCTGGAAGGTGCTCGTCTCCGGGTCGTAATCGGCGAAGTTGAACAGGTGGCGCCCCCTTCCCCACACCCAGCGGGCCTCCGCCAGGGGGCCCGCGTTGGGACCGGTCAGCTCCAGCTTTTCCTGGACGCCGGCGAGTCGCAGGTTGGTGTGGGGGACGATGTAGTCGGAGAGCGCGTACTGGGCGACGGTAAGCGCCACGACCGGCACCAGCACCGGGGCGGCGAGCCGGAAGAGGCTGGTCCCCCCGGCAAGCACCGCGATGACCTCGTTGTGCTTGGACATCAGCGAAAAGACGATGAGCACCGTGAGAGTGGTGGCGATCGGCAGCGCCATCATCAGGATGAACGGCATGCGGAACTGGAAGAACTCCGCGATGACCCAGCGGCTGGCACCGCTCGAATAGACGTCGTCGGAGATCTCGAAGTACTCGATGATCATCCACACGACGATCAGGCCGGCGAGCGTCAGCGCGAAGATGCGAACGAACTGGTTGAGGACGTAGCGGTCGAGGATGCGGGGGAAGCCGCGGCCGGCCGGCCGGCCGCCCGCCTCGGCGGGGCCGGCGCGTTCGGCGCCCGCCGCGGGCTCGTCGCGCAGCCGGCGCCAGAGCTCCCGGCAGCGCCCGCGTACCCAGTCGACAACCCGCATCAGGGTGTCGAAGACGCCGAAGTCCTTTTCGCCCGCCTTGCTCCAGAGCAGGAACAGGGCGGCCGCGCCCAGCACGATGTTGGCCGCCCACATCCCCAGCCACACGGGGATCGCCCCCTCCTCGGCGAACTTCTCGCCGTTCTCGATGAAGACGTAGTAGACGGCGATCACGGCGATCGCGGTGAGATAGCCGGTCGCCTTGGTATGACGCTGCGTGGAGATGCCCAGCGGCACGGCGATCAACCCCAGGATCAGGCATGCCATGGGGATCGAGAAGCGCTTCTGGATCTCGACCCGGAAGCCTGCGGTGGGCAGCCCCTGCGCCTCGCGGACGCTGATCGCCTCCTCGAGCTCGGCGATCGACATCGAGCGATCGTCCTTGGTCGCGGCGCCCTGCAGGTGGGCGCGGCTCATGATCGGCTCCTTGTGGCCCACGAAGCGGGTGACGCTGGACTCTTCGGGCGTCTGGCCGCCTTCGTAGATGTAGCCTTCGCGCAGCTCCAGCCACAGGGCGTCGGTCTCCTCATCGACGGTGGCGGCGGCGCTCTGCGCCATCACCACTCGCGGCGAGCTCGCGGAATGATCGGCGAGAAACAGCCGCCGCCACTCGCGCTGCGGGCCCACCACGTCCTCTACGAAGAGCGTGTAGCCGGGGAAGCGGGTCTCGAAGACCCGCGGGCGGATCTCCGCGGAGAGCGTGCGGGCGTTGTAGAGCTCGTTTTGCAGCTCGAGGATCGCGCTGTTGCCCCACGGCAGGACCTGCAGGCAGAGGTAGAGGTTGAGCAGCGTCGCGCCCGAGGCCAGCAGTAGGATCGGCACCGCCAGCTGGTAGAGGCTGACGCCGCCGCTGCGCATGGCGATGATCTCGGAGTCGGACGACAGGCGGCCGAAGCCGACCAGGCCGCCGACCAGCACCGCCATTGGCACCGTCAGGACGATGATGTGCGGGACGCTGTACAGGAAGAAGCGGCCGACGTCGATGAGGGGCAGCCGGTCGCGAATCATCCTCTCGGCGAGCTGCAGGAGGAAATCCATCAGCAGCAAGAAGGTGAACACCCCGAAGCCCATCAACGTCGGCGCCGCGAGCTCGCGCAGCACGTAGCGGATCAGCGTCGGCGGGGTAGGGCGGAAGATCCGCGCCGCGGCCGCGGCTTGCGCGTCGCCGCGGCTCATCGAGCCACCCGATAGCGACGCGCCAGCCGCCACGGATCGACGCCCACGTAGTACAGGAAGCGGAGCGCCCACATGCGGGCGATCGTCCGCCACGGGCCGTCAGCCTCCCAGCGGCGCGACGAGGTGAGCACCGGGGGCCTGAGGCGCACGGTGCGGCCCAGCCGCTTCAGTCGCCGGCTCAGGTCGATGTCCTCGAACAGCGGCTGGCGGGCGTAGCCGCCGAGCCGATCGAAGGCATCGCGGGTGCAGAAGATCGCCTGGTCGCCCGAGGCGACGCCGGTCAGTCGGCTGCGGGCGCTGATCATCCAGCCGGCGATCCGCAGCAGCGGCCGGCGCGAGCCCAGCTCGACGTCGAAGTGGCCGCCGACGGCGCCGGCCCGCACGGCGCCGCGAATCGCCTCGAGGGCGCCCCTGGGCAGCAGCGTGTCGGCGTGCAGGAACAGCAGGATGTCGCCGCCGGCCGCCGTCGCGCCGGCGTTCATCTGCAGGGCCCGCCCCCGCGGCGCCTGCAGGCAGCGCCGCCCGCCGGCCCGGATGATGTCGGCCGAGCCGTCGTCGCTGCCGCCGTCGACGAAGATCAGCTCGGCGGGGCGGTCCTGGAGACTGTCGAGGAGCTTCGACAAGGCCCTGGCCTCGTTGAGAACCGGGACGACGATGCTGATGCGCACCCGCTAACCCTATCACCCGCCCGGAGGCCCGTGGCAGCCATCGAGGTAGCGTCCTGAGAGCCCGTCCAACGGCCCCTCGCCCGGCCCAGAGGACGAAGGAACGGTGGCGCCGGCCGGGCCCACCG
>DASWHK010000123.1:0-1775 GCA_036398215.1 Acidobacteriota bacterium
GCCGGTGGTGCTCGAGGTTCGTTTCGCGCGCAGCGGGCCGGCCATCGATCCGCTGCCCAACGCCCGGATGGTCGACGCCACGACGGCGGTCGTCACCTGGCCGGTCGACGTCTGGTTCGACGGCAGCCGCACCTTCACCGCCGAGCTCGACTTCGGCGGCCGGACCATCGAGCGGATCACCTTCGATCCAAGCCGCCGCTTCCCGGACCGCGACCCCGCCGACAACGTCTGGCCGCGGTAGACGGCCCGAGGCCCGATGTCGAAGCCGACCCATGAGATCCTGCGCAGCCGCGACATGTCGCCGCGCCAGCGCTATCGGCTGCTGACCTCGGTCGTCGTGCCGCGGCCGATCGGCTGGCTGTCGACGCGCGGCGCCGACGGCGGCACCAACCTGGCGCCCTTCAGCTACTTCGGGGCGCTGGCCGCCGACCCGATGCTGGTCGGCGTCTCGATCGGCTTCCGCGGCGACGAGCCCAAGGACTCGCTGCGCAACATCCGCGAGACCGGCGCCTTTTGCGCCAACATGGTCACCGAGCGCCACCTCGAGGCGATGAACCAGTCGTCGGGCGACTTCCCGGCCGGGGTCAGCGAGTTCGAGGCCGCCGGCGTGCCGATGGGCGAGGCGTCCGAGGTCGACGCGCCGCTGGTGGCCGACTGCCCGGTGGTCCTCGAGTGCCGGGTCTTCAAGGAGGTCGACCTCGGAACGGCGCCCAACTCCCTGATCATCGGCGAGGTCGTCGCCGTCGACCTCAGCCCCGAGGCGCGCGACCTGTGGGACGACGGCTTTCTCGATACCCGCCCCTGGAGGCCCGTTGGTCGCCTCTGGGCCGGCCTGTACGCGCTCGTCGAGTCCACCCGCGCGCTCGATCGCCCGCGAATCGATCGGCAGACGGGCAGGGCGGATTGACGTTTCCTTACCGATCACTGTAGGTTGGCCCGCAGGCCGGCCCCCTGTCCTTTTGCCCTCGAACCGCGCGCTTTCCCCTCGACGCGAGATCGAACGCGAGGAATCGGCGCAGGCGATGTAGCCCGTGGCGTCAACCATTCCGGGGCACATTCGTTAGACCTACCAGAGGCACGATGGGGAGTACAGCCGCAGGTAGATCGCAATCATCGCGCGGGCCGGTGGATAGGCGCCGGCTCGCCGGGATCCTGGTGATCGCGATCTCCTCGGCCGGGGCGGTCGGTTGCGGGACCTCTGCCGATGGCGGCGCCGCGGTCGGCGGCGGGGTCTGGGTCGTTCGTCCGGGCCCGGCGACGCAGGATCCCGATTGCGACGAGGCCGACTTCGAGATCGACGGCGAGGCCCATTGCTGGCCGCAGGAACGCATCATCGACGCTTTCGACGCCGACGGCCGCTACCTCGGCGAGGTCAACGTCCCCGCCGAGCTCCGCTTCGAGCCGCTGCCGTTCATCCGCGGCAACGACGTCATCGTCCTCACCGAGGATGAGGCCGGCACGATCCGCGTGAAGCGTTACCGATTGGTGCCGTTCGGCGAGAGCCTGGAGCAAGCGCCATGACCGATGACTCGGGAACCGCCGGGGACCGAACGAACCGAGCAGGCCGTGGTGGAAGTGTGATGGCGGCCCCGAGCAGCAGACTACCCTTTTCACCGTACGAACCGCTGAGAGCCATTTCCCTGCTGGAGAGACCCGTGATGAGCATTGTCCGTTGTCTTCTCGTCCTCCTCTTGCTCACGACGATCGGCTGCGGTGGCGGCGACGGGAACGGCGACCCGGTTGGCGAGTGGTCCGGCACGGTCACCACCGAGGGC
>DASWHK010000124.1:0-3283 GCA_036398215.1 Acidobacteriota bacterium
GGAGGACGAATCGGGGATCGAGATGGGCCCCGGGACGGTCTACGGCACCCTCAACCGGCTCGAAGCGATGGGCTGGGTGGAGGACGGCGGGATCGATGAGTCGGATCCGCGCCGCGGCTGCCGCTTCGTCCTCACTGCCGCCGGCCGCAAGGCGCTCGCCGCCGAGGCGGCGCGGATCGATCGGCTCGCCGAGCTCGCCCGCGAGCGTCGCCTGATCCCGGGGGCACGCCGATGAAGCCGCGCCGGAAGGGTGCGGCAGGGGTGTGGCTGAGGCTGTACCGCCTGGGCCTCTTTCTCTACCCTCCCTCCTTCCGCCGCCGCTGTGGAGAACGGATGACGGAGGACGTGGCCGAGCTCCTGCGCGCAGAGCGGCGGGGCGGGCACGTTCCTGTGCGACTGCTGCTGCGCTTTGCGGGCGATCTGCTGCGCTCCGTGCCGCGGGAGTGGGTGCGCGTCGCGACCGAGAGGCGACGCAAAAGCGAATCGGGGCGCGCCGGCGGGGAGACGCCTCGCAAAGCCGAAGCCCGAACGTGGCCGCAGGACCTCGTCCTCGACCTCCGCTACGCGCTGCGCAGCTGCGCCGGACACAAGGGCTTCACGGTGACCGCGGTGTCGGCTCTGGCGCTGGGCATCGGCGCCAACACCGCGATCTTCAGCGTCGTCAGCGGCGTGGTCCTGCGGCCGTTGCCGTTCGCGGAGCCCGATCGGCTCGTGCAGCTCTACGGCACGCCCGCCGAGCGCGGCGAGGCCATCGCGTGGGCGGACCTCGAGGAGCTGCGCGCGCAAGCGACCTCGTTCGAGGGGCTGGTCGGATACGGCGTCACGGCCCGCTACCTTGGCGGTTCCGAGCGCACCGAGCGGGTGATGGCCGTGGCAGCGGAGCGCCCGTTTTTCGCCACGCTCGGCGTCGGGGTGATCGCCGGTCGGACGTTCCAGGCCGATGATCCAGCGAACGTAGCGGTCGCCAGCGAAGCTTTCTGGCGGCGCCGGTTCGGCGGCGATCCGTCGATCATCGGTCGCGTTGTGACCCTCGACGGCGAGCCGTTCACGATCGTCGGGGTGATGCCGGCGTCGTTTCAGTTTCCCTACGGCGCCGCATCGCTGTTGCCGGGCGTCGCCTCCGAGGCACGGACCGACCTGTGGATCCCCCTCGTACCCGCGCCGCAGCCGGGGCGGCGCTTTCCGCCCGGACGGTTGAGCTACGTGACCGGGAGGTTGAGGAACGACGTTGCATTGGGCGCCGCCGCGAGCGAGGCGGCGGCGATCTTCGAACGGCTCGCAGCCCAGTACCCGGATACGAACCGCGGTGTCGGCGTGCGGCTCGTGCCTCTCGCCGAGGCCGTCGTGGCAGCGCCGTTGCGCCGCTCGCTCTTCATGCTCTTCGGCAGCCTCGGCATCGTCCTGGCGCTAGCCTGCGCGAACGTGGCGAACCTGTCGCTGGTGCGCATGACGGCGCGAAGCAGGGAGGTGGCGGTGCGAACGGCCCTGGGCGCCGGCCCGTTACGGCTCCTGCGCCAGTTCTCGACCGAGAGCCTGCTGCTGTCGCTTGCCGGCGGCTTGGCAGGAGTGGCGCTCGCCGGGTGGGGCACCGGTCGGTTGTTGGCGCTGGTCGGCGACCGCCTTCCCCGCGCCGACGAGGTGGGCCTCGATTGGCGGGTCTTCGCGTTCCTGCTCGCGACCTGTGTGTTGACTGCCGTCTTGGTCGGCCTCATCCCGGCCGCCAGCGTCCTTCGTCGCAACGTCCAATCGACGGTGAGGCAATCGGCGACGGCGAGCACCATGAACGGCGGTCAACGACGCCTTCGCGACGGCCTGGTCGTCGCCGAGGTGGCGCTTGCGGTGGCGCTCTGCGTCGGCGCGACCTTGCTGGTTCGCGAGCTGGCGCGTCTCCGGCAGACCGAAACGGGGATGGAGACCGGCAACGTCCTGGTGCTTCACGTCGGAGGTCCGCGCTCCGCCGCCGATGCCCAGCGATTGTACGAGATCACCGAGCTGGTGGCCCGGCTCCCCGGCGTCCGAGAGGCCGCGTTCACCCAACTGCTGCCGTTGCAGAACTGGGGTTGGAGCGCCAACACGAGCGACTTCGAGATCGTCGGCCGCCCGGCCATCGAACCGCCACCCATTGCGTCGATGGAGCTCCGCTATGTCACCCCCGGCTACTTTCGAGCCCTCGGCATTCCGATCCGCCGGGGTCGCCCGTTCACGCCGCGGGACGATGCCGACGCCCCGCCGGTCATCTTGATCAACGAAACGTTGGCGCGGGCGTATTTCGGCGACCGCGACCCGACCGGTGTGGAAACGAGCCGCGGTACCATTGCCGGCGTCGTCGGTGATGTCCGGCAGGTGGACCTCGATCGCCCGGCCCTTCCCGAGGTCTACTACCCCATCGCCCAGAACTGGTCGCAGGTCCGCGAGCTGGGAATGTCGTTGGTGGTGAGCGCCGAGGGGCGGGCCGAGCCCTTGATCGACCCGATCCGCGAAACGATCCGCCGGGTGGGCCCGGATCTCGCCGTCTTCGATGTCGACACGATGGACGGCGTGCTGGCGGCGTCGTTGTCGGAGTTCACGCTGTACCTCGGGCTCGTGGCCGCGTTCGCGGTCCTGGCTATTGTTCTGGCGACAACTGGCACCTATTGCGTGGTCTCCTACGTCGCTACCTCGCGGCTGCGGGAGCTCGCGATTCGGTCGGCGTTGGGCGCCGGGCAGGCGCAGGTGACTCGACTGATCTTCGGGCAGGCGGTCCGGCTCACCGCGCTCGGGCTGCTACTCGGCGTGGGCGGCGCGTTTGCCGCCGCGCCCCTGCTGCGCGACCTGCCGGTGAGTGTGCGGGGGCCGGACCTCTCTATCATCGCTCCGGTCGCCGCGCTGCTGGGCGCCGTGGCGATTGCGGCGTCGCTCGTTCCGGCGCGCCGAGCCGCGAGAGTGGATCCGATCTGCGCCCTGCGGAGGGACAGCTGAACGGGCGTTGGTCGGCCAGCGGCGGAACGGACGCTCCCGCGCGGCGGGGAGGCTAGCCCTCCCCCAACGGCACGCGCAGCGCCGAGCCGCGGCCGCCCAGGTTGCTGATGCAGTAGCCGCGTCCCCGCTCGGCCTCGACGTGGAACTCGCTTCCCGGGGGCTCGAGACGGAGGACCTGATCAAACGCCTCGATCGCCTCGGCGTCCCGGCCATTGTTCCATAGCATGAATCCCAGGCCGTACCAGAACTGCGACTCCATCGCGAGACCGGCGCCCAGCGCGATCGCCTTCCGCGTGGCGGCGATCGCCTCCTCCACCCGTCGGGT
>DASWHK010000125.1:0-4377 GCA_036398215.1 Acidobacteriota bacterium
TTGCGGGCGATCTGGAAGCTGGTGGCGGCGGCCAATCTCGCCGTCGACACCCACAAGCCCTGGGAGCTGGCCAAGGACGAGACGCGGGCCGCCGAGCTGGACGCGGTGCTCGCCGAGCTGGCCGCCGCCCTCCGCCAGGTCGCGGTGCTGGTCCACCCGTTCATGCCCGAGCGCAGCGTCGCGATGGCCTCCACCCTCGGCATCGAGGCCGACCCCGCCGAATGGCGGCTCGACGACCTGCTGGACCCGTCGCGGGCGCCCCGCGAGCTACGCGCCACCGAGCCGCTGTTTCCGCGGCTGGACATCGACGAGCTGTAGCTATCCGTGCGGCTTTGCTTGCGGGCGCAGGGGGCTCTCGCTCCCAACGACGGTGAAGTGCGGGCCTGTCAGACCGGGTACAGCGCCCGATCGAGGTTGTAGGAGTGTCGGTGGGCGCGGTCGACGGCCTCGCGGAGCTTGGTCCCCAACGCCAGCAGCGCTGCCAGCGAGGCCGGCGCGGTGTGGGGCTGGGTGTCGGGGCCGGCGGGGTGGTAGTCGAGCAGCCCGGAGCCGCGCGGCTCCACCAGCACGTCGACGCAGCGCGACAGGTTCTCGCCGGCGCGGACCCAGGCGGCGTCGGCGCCCAGGCCGATGAGGCGCTCGCCGATGGCGCGCAGCTCGTCGACCGTTTCGCCGTTGGCGCCGGCCAGCGGCGCGGCGCGCAGCGCCGGCAGCACGACGGCGCGTGCCTGGGGGACCAGCAGCTTGCGCAGGGCGACGAACAGCCGCTGGTTGACCAGCGGCGCAAGGTCGAATGACCCCGGGATCGGCGCCACCACCAACCCTGAGGGGCCGCGGTCGGCGAGCGCGCGGGCGACCAGCCGCACGTGGCGGCCCCTGGCGATGACGCCGACCAGCGCCGCCACCGGCTCCTGATCGAGAGCGTCGGCGAGCTGGCGGCTGATCGAGCGTCCCATCACCGGAACCAGCGCCGTGGGGGCCTCGGGCGGCCCGATCGTGAACGAGGTGATCACCGGCAACGGCTGGACGCCGAGCGCCTCGGCGGCACGCAGATCGGCCGCCAGCCCGTGGTGGCCGGTGGCGTCGGCGTGACCGATCAGCAGCAGAGAGGGGCGCATGTCGCCTTCGAGGTCGTCGGGGTGGCAACGCCGGAGCGGCGGCGCCGGAAGGCCGGCACCGCCGCCGACTCAGCGGGTTATGATAGCAGGAGCCGTGGCAGGGCAGGCTCTCACGAGCCGCCCGGTTCCCGCCATTCACCTTCCCCGTCAGCAGGAATCCAGATGAGGGCGAGCGCAGCAGGCGTCGAGGTGGCGGCTCTGATCGCCGCCGCGATGCTGGCCATACCGGTGCAGCAGGAGGCGGCGCCCGGCGTCCGCTTGCTGGTCGAGCGGGTGCAGGAGCGCTACCAGGAGGCGCCGGACATGCAGGCGCGGTTCGTCCAGCGCCAGCTGTCACGCCTGGGCAGCGTCATGCAGGAGGTCCACGGCATGCTCTATATCGCCACCCCCGGCCGCATGCGCTGGGAGTACGCCGCCGACGGCCAGCTCCTGGTCGCCGGCGGCCCGGGGCGCGAGATCTACAGCTACTTTCCCGCCGACAACCAGGTGGAGGTCTATGAGACCGAGGTCTCCGAGGCCAGCGACATGCCGATCCTCTACCTGGCGGGGCAGGGCAACCTGCGCCGCGACTTCGACATCGAGGCGGTGGAGTGGGGCGCCCCCCTGGCACCCGGCAACGTCCAGCTCGAGCTGCGGCCCCGCCGCGGCGAGCCGTCGTTCGAGCGGCTCATCATCGAGGTCGAGCCGTTTCGCGCCACCATCGTGCGGCTGATAAATTTCGACAAGCTCCGCAACGTCATCGAGTATCAGTTCCACGACGTGGAGTTCGACGTCGGCCTCGCGGACGACCTGTTCGAGTTCGAGATTCCCGCCGGCGCCGACGTCATCCTGATAGGGGGCTGATTTGGCCGAAGAAGGCGTCCAGGGCTCGCCGACGGCGACCCTCGCCTACCTGTTGGTCGAGGAGCGGTTGCGGCTGGTGGAGCGCGAGATCGAGCGCGCCTGCCACTCGGAGATCGCCCTCGTGCGCCGCTACGCGGAGTACGTGCACCGCTCCGGCGGCAAGCGGCTGCGGCCGGCCATGGTGCTGCTGTGCGCCCAGGCCTGCGGCTACGAGGGAGATCAAGACATCCAGCTGGGCGCGGTCGTCGAGTTCATCCACACGGCGACGCTGGTGCACGACGACATCGTCGACGACGCCCAGGTGCGCCGCGGCCACGCCGCCGCCAACCACGTGTGGGGCAACCAGCTCGCCGTCCTGCTGGGCGATTACATCTATATCCGCTCGATGGCGATGAGCGTCGCGCTCGGCGACCTGCGCCTGGTGGAGATCCTGACCGAATCGACCAGCCGGCTGCTCGAGGGCGAGATCCTCGACGTCTCCAACAACGGCGACGCCGGGCTCTCCGAGGAGGCGTACCTGCGGACGATCGACCGCAAGACGGCGTCGCTGTTCGCCGCCTGCGGGCAGGCGGCGGCGATCCTCGCCGGCGCCCCCGCCGAGCACGAGGAGGCGCTGGCGGCCTACGGCAGCAACATCGGGATGACCTTCCAGCTCGTCGACGACCTGCTCGATTACTGCGCCGACCCCGATCGCCTCGGCAAGCAGATCGGCACCGATCTGCGCGAGGGCAAGCTGACGCTGCCGGCGATCTACCTGCTGGCGTCGGGGCCTGCGGAGGCCCGCGACCACGCCATCGCCTGCCTCGGCAAGCCCGAGGTCAGCAGCGACGACATCGGCCGGGTGGTCGCCGCGATGGAGAACGGCGGGGCGATCGAGCGGACCCGCGAGGTGGCCCGTGAGTACGCCGGTCGCGCCCGCGCCAGCCTCGCGGCCTTGCCCCCTTCACGCGCCCGCGACGCCCTCGAGGAGCTCCCCGAGTTCGTCCTCTTGCGGCAGATGTAGGGCCGATGCCGCCCGCTTGCCCACTGCCGCCCGCCCGCCCACGCGCCCGTCCGTCTTCCTCGCCCGCCGCCCCTCCCCGCCGGCGCCGGCGGGATGGGAAACCGCGATGGAGTTGGCAACCCAGCGCCCTCGCCGGCCTACTCGCCCTGGCGCCGCTGGTGGCCGGCTGCGGCGGCGCGCCGCCGCCACGGGCGCAGCCGCGGCCAACCTACCTGAGCGCCGAGCTCCCCGAGCTCATCGCCCGCGCCAACGCCTGGACCGCGGCCGCCCTGCGGGCGCGCGGCCAGTTGCGCATGTACTGGTCGGGCGACGAGGACAGCCGCCACGTGGACATCAACCTGTTCGCGAGCCGCTCGGGGGCGCTGGTCCTCCAGGGCCGCCGCTCGCTGGCGGGAACGATCTTCAACCTGATCTCCGACGGCCTCGATTTCCAGCTCGTCGTGCCCGACCACGCGGCCCACTACAGGGGCACCTCGACGGCGGCGGTGGAGCCCGACCCCGAGCGTCCTTACTTCGCGCTTCGCCCCCACCACATCACCGAGGCGCTGCTCCCCGAGCCGCTGCCGGCCGCCAACGCGCCGGGCTCGTACGTGTCGCGGCAGACCTATCCCGACCTCTACTCGCTGGTCTGGGTGCAATCCGACAACGACGACGTCCGCGTCCGCCGCAAGGTGTGGGTCCGGCGGGACACCCTGCAGGTCAGCCAGATCGAGGGCTTCGACGGCGACGGCCGCATCGCGTTCGTCGCGTCGTATTCCGATTACCCAGGCCGGGGTCGCGATGCCTACCCGCGGACCATCGAGGTCGAGCGTCCCTGGGAGGAGCTGACCTTCCGCTTCGACCTCACCGAGGCCGAGCGCAACCCGGTGATCCCCGACGCCGCCTTCCGGTTCCAGGAACTGCCGGGCGGCTACCGCGCGCTGACCATCGAGCAGGCGATGGCCGAGTTCCGCGCCAAGGGCGGCGGGTGAGGCGCCGCCAGAGACCTCGCGCCGCCAGGTGCGCACCCGCCGGCGGCAGTGGCGGCAACCGCCGCGCAGGGCGGTCGCACATGCTCACCTGGAGCACCCGAGCGGGTGAGAACAGGGCGTGGGTTGGCTCGGAGGCTCCGTTTTCGGAACGGATTGGTGAGCTGAGGTCACGAGGCGCCGGCCGTCGGCGAACCTTGACGAGGCGGGGGGGTGAAGCGATACTCCGAAGTTGCGCATACGCGCGCTCACTCCCTCCTTGCCCTCTGTCCCCGTCGCATCGGACGCCTTTCTAAAACCCTTCGAACGCAACCACTATGCCCAGCCTCGTCCGCGCCAACATCTTCCAGCGCAAGACCCGCGCCGCCATCACCATCCTGGCGGTGGCGATCGAGGTCACCGCGGTGCTGCTGATCGTCGGGCTGACCAACGGGACGCTCGACGA
>DASWHK010000126.1:0-6716 GCA_036398215.1 Acidobacteriota bacterium
GCCGGCGGATCGACCAGCCGGATCGCCCACAGGCCCGAGTTGTTGTCGGCGACCCAGACGAGGCCCTTGAAGGGCATGGTGCCCCAGGTGCGGGCGGCATTGGCCTTGAAGCCCTCGGGGTCGTCCGGCAGGAAGTAGGCGATCTCGCGGCCTTGCGTGTAGAGGTTGCCGAGCAGCTCGCCCGAGATGTCGACCACCCGCAGTCCCTGGTTGTAGTAGGCGACGTAGAGGACGTCGTCCTCGATCCAGAAGTTGTGGGTGCCGCCCTCGGGGACGTCGTAGCGGGCGATCTCCCTCGGGTTCTCGAAGTTCTCGTCGAACTCGATGACGTGAATCCAGCCGGCGGCGGCGACCGCCGGGCCCGAGAAGCGATCGATGCCCTGCGGGTTGCGATCGGCCGGGAAGTGCTCGTCGCCGGCGAACACGTAGAACTTGCCGTCGGCGTTCCAGTACGGGAAGCCGGCGTGGTTCCAGCCGCTCGGATAGGTGTACTGGCCCACCTTGACGGGGTTTTGCGGCGAGCCGCCCTTGCCGGCGCCGCCGACGTCGACGACGACGATGCCGTCGGTCCAGTTCGAGGAGACCGCGACGCCGTTCTCGACCCAGACGTCGTGAATGGAATGGCCCGGCGTGTCGAGTTCGAAGCGACCGACGCGGTGCGGGTTGGTCGGATCCTCGATGTTGATGACGTCGTAGCGCTGCCCCGCCGACAGGGCGTAGACGTGGTCGTCGGCGATGAACACGTTGTGCACGCCGCCGGTCATCTCCTCGTCGTAGCGGGCCAGGATCGGCACGCCCTGGTTCTCGATGTCGGAGCAATCCAGGATGACGAAGCCGTTGCGGCGGCTGCTGGCGCCCTCGCGGCTGATGATGCAGATCGAGCCGTCCTCGGAGACCTTGACGTCGTTGACCGTGCGGGCGTCGACGCGCACCGTAGCGGCCATGTAGATGTTGGTCGGGTCGGTGACGTCCCAGAAGTAGGCGTGGCCCTCGGCGCCCCAGGTGCCGGTCACCGCGTAGTCGCGGCCGTTGGGGGCCGCCCACACCCACAGGTCCGAGGTCTTGCGGTCGGCGACCCGGCCGCGGCCGACGATCTCGACCAGCTTTTTGACGTTGCGGGGCCCGATGACGACCGTCTCGAGCGCCACCTGGTTGCCGGCCGTCGCGATGATCGTGTACTCGCCCGGCAGGTCGGCGACGAAGCGGCCGTCGTCGGTGATCAGGCCCGAGGACGCCGTGCCGAGGTCGTGGTCGACGGTGCGGGCGCGGAAGCTGTACTGGATCGGCATCTGCGGCACCTCGCGCCCGGCGCCGTCGAGCGGCGTGGCGGTGAAGCGCAGCACGTCGCCGGTGCGCGCCTCCATGGCGCTCGCCTCCAGGCGCAGCGAGGCGGTGGGGTTGTCCTCGACGCGCACGTCGAGGCGCTCGGTGACCCCCTCGGCGGTGGCGCTGATCGTCGCCGATCCCGGGCTCGCCATCTTCAGAAGGCCGAGGGGCGTGACCTCGACCACCGACGGATTACTGCTCGATAGCCGCGCCGTGATGTCGGTGCGGATGCCGCCCTCCACGTCGTGCAGCTTCGTTTGCGGCCTCAGAATGGTTTCGGCGTAAAGGCGTTGCGGCATGTCGACGAACTCGATTGCGGCCACCGGGGGGTGCGGGACCGTCACCGCGATGCGGGTCTCCGCGTCGCTCTCGCCGCCGCGGCCGCCGCCCTCGTCGCCCTCGGTCACCGCCGGCACCCGGACGGTGATGAAGTAGCTCCCGGGACGCAACGCCTCGACCTCTCCCGTGGTGGTGTCGACGCTCACCGCGCGGCGCGATTGCGAGAAGAAGAACACCTCGCGCTCGAGCACGTTGCCGGCGGCGTCCCTGACCGTTGCCGTCAGCGTCGCCTTCTCGCCGACCCGCAGCGTCAAGGCCTCGGGGGCGACGACGAGCTGCACGGATTCCTGTTGCTGCTCCTGTTCCTGGGCCACGGCCGGCAGCAGGGGCAGGAGGGCGATCGACAGAAGGATCAACAGCGGCAACGTGCGGTAGGTTTTCATCGGGCTGCTCCTGAGGAATCGGCGAGCCGCACAGGCCGTCGTTCAGCGCGGCCTGGCGCCGGCCGGGATCGGCCTTCGCCGGCCCGGCCCGGTGGGCGAAATGGATATCCGATACCTTGCCACCGCCGCCGGGGGCGTACAAGCGGCGGCCGCCCGGGGGACGGTGACCGCGCGGCCGGCGGCGCTTCGACCCCTCGGTAGGCCTCCGAGGCGATGACCGCTGCCGGCGTTGTGAGGCGCGGTGGTCGCGGGTAGAGTCTCCGGAGGCCGTCCCGAGGACCGTGACGAGAGATCCGATGCCATCGAGAGCGATGCTGGTGCGTGGTGGTTCTGCTTTGTTGATCGCAGTTGCGCTGGTGGCGACGGCGTTCGCGTCGGGCGTCGGCGGCCGTCGGCAACCGATGGACGACCCCGACTGGTCGCGTTTCCGCGGCCCCAACGGCGCCGGCGTCGTCGAGACCTCCAACCTGCCGGTCGAGGTCGGCCCGGACACCAACGTCGTCTGGAAGACGGCGCTGCCGCCGGGCCATTCGTCGCCGATCCTCTCCGACGACCGCATCTTCCTGACCGCCTTCGAGGACGACGAGCTGCTCACCATCGCCCTGGATCGGGCCACCGGCGAGATCTTGTGGCAGCGGCAGGCCCCGAAGACCTGGAGCGAGCCGCCGGACCAGCGCAACAGTCCGGCGTCGCCGAGCCCCGCCACCGACGGCGAGATCGTCGTGGTGTTCTTCGCCGACTTCGGCATGATCGCCTACGACGTCGACGGCGGCGAGCTGTGGAGCCTGCCGCTCGGCCCGTTCGACAACGTCTACGGGATGGGCGCCTCGCCGATCCTCGTCGGCGACATGGTGATCCTGGCCGTCGACCAGACCAACGACTCCTACCTGCTGGCGGTCTCCCGCGAGGACGGCAGCGAGATCTGGAAGACGCCGCGGCCGGAGGCCAAGAGCGGCCATGCCACGCCGATCCTGTGGGACGACGATACCGGCCGCACCCAGCTGCTGATCCCGGGGTCCTTCTTCCTGACCGCCTACGACGTGGCCAACGGCGAGAAGCTCTGGTGGGTGAGCGGACTATCGTTCGAGATCAAGTCGACGCCGGTCATCCACGACGGCCTGATCTTCGTCAACGGCTTCGGCTCGCCGATGCAGCAGCCCGGCAATCAGCCCGACATCCCGGCGTTCGAGGAGGCCCTCGCCCGCGACGCCGACGGCAACGGCAAGCTCAGCCGCGACGAGGTGCAGGGAACACCCGCCGCGGGCTGGATGGGGTTCACCGACCTCGATCACGACGGCGCCTACGACGCCGACGACTGGGCGTACTTCCGCGCCGCGATCACCTCGGAGAACGGCACGCTGGCCATCAAGCTCGGGGGCGAGGGCGACATGACCGAGCAGAACGTCGTCTGGAAGTACCATCGCGCCGTTCCCCAGCTCCCGTCGCCGATCATCTACGAGGGCATCCTCTACATGATCAACGACGGCGGCATCGTCACCACGTTCGTGCCGGCGACCGGAGAGGTGATCGCCCAGGGACGGCTCGCCGGGGCGGTCGACGCCTACTACGCCTCGCCGGTGGCCGCCGACGGCAAGATCTATTTCGTCAGCGAGCTCGGCCTGGTGGCCGTCGTCCAGCCGGGCGGCGAGCTGGACGAGGTGGTGGTCAGCGATCTCGACGACCTGAGCTACGGGACGCCGGCGATCGCCGACGGCCGCATCTACCTGCGGACCCGCGGAACCCTGTATTGTTTTGGGTTGAATTGACCAATGAGTCGTCGCCTTGCGGGCTCGCGGCGCCAGTGCGGCGTCGGCACGCCCGCGAACGGCTCGATTGTGAGGGAGGCCATGTTCAATCGTCGAGAGTTCTCGTCGACCCTGGCGCTGGCGGCGGCCGCCGGCATGGCGCTGCCGCGCCGGCTGCTGGGGCTGACCCAGCAGGACACCGTGTTCGACTGGCGCCCGATCAACGAGCGCATGCGGGCGGCGTACGGCGCCGGGGGCAACGCCCTGGTGGTCAGCGACGGCGGCCGCTCCCTGTTGATCGATTGCAAGAACGCCGGGTTCGGCGGCGTGCTGCGGGCCGAGGCCGAGGCGTTCGGCGGGCCGCTGGCGCACGTCGTCAACACCCACCACCACGGCGATCACATCGGTGGCAACCCGGCTTTCACGGGTGACGTTCCGGTGGTCGGCCAGGCGCGCGGCGTCGCCCGCGCCACCGAGGGCGGCAACAGCACCCTCGAGGGGATCCGCAGCGACCGCGCCGGCCGCCTCGAGCGCCTCGAGCGCCAGGTCCAGAACATGGAGATCTCGGCCGCCGCCCGCCGCGCCGGGTCGGAGTCGCTGGCCGGGTTCGTAGCCGGGGCCGCGGAGATGGAGGGCACCGACTTCGCCGCCACCGAGACCTTCGACGATGAGCTCGAGGTCCGTCTCGGCACGCTGGTCGTGGAGCTCCGCCACATCGACCGCGGCCACACCGACAACGACCTGTTCGTGCTCATCCCCGCGGCCAACGTCCTGCACGGCGGCGACCTCTTCTTCAACGGCTTGCACCCGTTCATCGACACCGGCGCCGGCGCCACCACGGTGGGCTGGCAGCGCTGTCTGGCGGCGATGGTCGAGCAGTGCGACGCCGACACCGTCGTCATCCCCGGCCACGGTGAGCTCAGCGACGTGAACGGGCTGCGCGCCTTTTCCGGGTACTTCGACACGCTGCGGCGTCTCGTCCAGCAGGCGATCCGCGACGGCAGAACGCGGGAGCAGATCACGGCGCTGCAGCCGGTCGAGTTCAGCGACTGGCCGGCAGCTCGCCTGAACCAGAACCTGGGAGTGGTCTACGACGAGCTGACGGTGGGCTAGCCGCGCCATTCGCGCCCGCACAGAAGCGAGCGGTCGGTTTCGGTTTGGCTGCCGGCGTCCTGTAGGATGCGCCATTCGTGCCCGCGCATGAGCGAGCGGGGTGGGCGGGCTCGAGGTCGCGCCCGCCGGTCGGCAAGGGGAAGGGTTCGCGAACCCCCGAGAGGCGGAGGTGTTTGTATGCTGCGGAGCTTCTTACCGAGGTGGCGGTTGGCCTCGATTCTCCGGATTGCCGTCGCGTCGGCGCTGGCGGCCCTCACCGCGTTGGCGCTTCCGGCGGCCGCCGCGGCGCAATCCAGCTACACCCTCTATGAGCTGCTCGAGCCCGGCTCGGCGAAGTTCGCCATCACCTACGACGTCAGCACCGGCCGCGCCGGCGCCAGCTTCTTCCTCAACGCCATCCGCGTGGGCTCGGTGGCCACCGACGAGCGGGTCATCGACCTGGCGACTGGCGAGGAGCTGTTCTTCGAGGTGATCAGCGGCAAGCAGGCCAAGGAGGAGGGGCTGGCGGGGCCGCGCACGGCCGACGACGCCGGCTACATCAAGGTCCACCTGGCGCGGCCGGTCCCGGAGGGCGGCGAGGCCCGGCTGCGGATCATCAAGACCTACGAGGACGCTGAGTCCTACCGGATCGACGGCGACACCGTGGTCTTCGATCGCGGCCTCGGGATTCGCGCCAACGGCGTCGTCCTGCCGCCCGGCTACGAGCTGATCGCCTCGGCGACGCCGGGGATCGTCACGACGCTGCCCGACGGCCGCGTCAAGATCAGCTTCCTCAACGACCGCGACGATTCGCTGGCGGTGCGGGTGGTTGGCCGGCGGCTCGCCGCCAGGCAGGGCGGGCGGTGATGGCCGCCGCGATTGGCGCCTCCGGAACGGAGGGGAGCGGTGCGGGACGCCACGCCGCCAGGGCCGGCCGCCGCACGGCCCAGAGCATGGGCGTGGCCATCGCCGGGACGGCCCTCCTCGTAACCGCCCTTGCCGTCGTGCAGGAAAGCGCGGCGCTGCCCACGGCCCAGGAGCACCGCGCCGAGCAGACCCGCACGATCACCTACTGGCTGCTCGAGCCGGCGACCCACAAGTTCAGGATCTCGCACGACTTCACCGTCGAGACGCCGGGCCAGCGCCACGTCCACAGCTTCGTGCGCGCCGGCAGCGTCGTCGAGGGCGCCGAGGTCTGGGACCTCGACGCCGGCGTGCAGCTGGAGACCTACGAGGTCACCGGCCGCGAGGTCAACGCCCTGGGCTACTACCCGCAGCCGACGGCCGATAGCACGGTGGTCGTGCAGGCCGACCTGCTGGCGCCGATCGGCGAGGGCGAGTCGGTGCGGGTGCGGGTCGTCGAGACCTACACCGATGCCGAGCGCTACTACCTGGAGGGGGACGAGCTGGTCTGGCACCGGTCCCTGGGGCGCCCCTACAACACCGTCAAGCTGCCGCCAGGCTGGATGCTGACCGCGGTCAGCATCCCGGCGACGATCGCGATCGACGGCGACGGGCTGGTGTCGCTGCGCTTCATCAACCCGCGCAACGACTCGCTCGATGTCCTGATCCGGGCCCGGCGCCGCCCCTGACCTGCAACCAGACCCATCACACTTCCACCGCGGCTCGCTAGCGTACTTCGATGATCTCGTCGCGGACGCTGCCCGCCAGGCCCGCGGGTGCCTCGAGCCCGAGGATCGCCGCCAGCGTCGGGGCGATGTCGACTACCGCGGCCGGCGCGTCGTAGAGGCCGGGCCGGATGCCGGGGCCGCGGAAGATCAGCGGCACGCGGCGATCGTAGTCGTGGGGTGATCCGTGGGTGGCGGCCGAG
>DASWHK010000127.1:0-1556 GCA_036398215.1 Acidobacteriota bacterium
TCACCAGGTTGGCGATGTTGACGCAGCCGATCAGCAGCACGAACAGCACGCCGCCCCACAGCAGGTAGAGCGTCGAGCGCACGTCGCGCACCAGGTCCTCCTGGTAGCTGACCACGCGGGTGACGAAGCCGGCGTTGATCAGGGCGTCGGCGAGGCCCGGATACAGCTGCAGGTTGTTGCCGTTGACGGCGTTGATCTGCTGCTGGGCCAGCTCGACGGTCGCCCCGGGACGAAGGCGGCCGATCTGCTGCCAGTTGTTGCTGTGCAGGGCCTGGCGCTGATCGGGCGTGAAGGCGATCGGCCGATAAATGCGTACCTCGCGGTCGGCGAAGTAGAAGTCCGGCCGCATGACGCCGACGATCTGATGGGCGACGCCGTTGAGCTGGACGTCGCGACCGATCACGCCGGGGTCGCTGCCGTAGTACTGGCGCCAGGCGCCCTGGCTGAGGATCGCCTTCTGGTTGTCTCCGACGACGGCGTCCCCCTCGCTGAAGATGCGCCCCAGCGCCGCCTCGACGCGCAGCAGGCGGAAGAAGGAAGGGGTGACGTCGAGCCCCACCACCTGCTGCGGCGTCCCCAGGTCGCCGAGGGTCAGGCCGGTGGTCGTGTACATGGCGATCTCCTCGAAGGCGTCGGTCTGCTCGAGGCGATCGAAGTAATCGGGCGCCGCGGCCCCGGCGCGCGGCGCGCCGGCGCCGGGATAGCTGTTGTAGATCAGCACGATGCGCTCGGCCTCCTCGAAGGGGAGCGAGCGCAGCAGCACGGCGTTGATGACGCTGAAGATCGCCGTGTTGGCGCCGATCCCCAGCGCCAGCGTGACGATCGCGGTGGCCGCGAAGCCCTTGTCCTTCCAGAGCAGCTTCGAGCCGAACTTGATGTCTTGCAGGAGGGAGTCCATCGGAGGGGCCTTTTCTACCGGGTGAGCACCGGGCGCCGGCAGTCGAACGTCTGCGACTCGCACAGACGACGCGCCAACGTAACCGGCGACGTATGCGACCGACGGCGCCGACCTCGCCCGATCCTGACGCCGCCCAACCGGGAAACGGACTGTCGCAGTGTACCGCGAGGAGACGGCTTCTGTCCGGGACTACAATCGACCACATGCGACCGTTCGAGACGCTCGAGACACTCATGACGCCCGACGGGCAGCGCCTGTCGCTGCACCACCGCGACGGCGACTACTTCATCGACCTCGACGGCCACGAGCTGATGTCGACGCGGGTGCACGGGTCGGAGTCGGCGCTCGCCGAGCTGGCGTGCGCGCGGCTGCCGCCCGCGAGGCAGCGCCGGCCCCGGGTCCTGATCGGCGGGCTGGGCCTCGGCTTCACGCTGGCGGCGGCGCTCGAGGCGCTGCCCGCCAATGCCGAGGTGGTCCTCGCCGAGGTCTTCCCGCAGGTCATCGAATGGCACGCCCGCCACCTGCAAAGCCTCGCCGTGCCGCTGGACGATCCGCGCGTGCGCGTCCACCTGGGCGACGTCGCCGATCTTCTGCGCGCCGGTCCGGCGCATCGCTACGAGGCCATCCTGCTCGATACCGACAACGGCCCCGACGCCCA
>DASWHK010000128.1:0-33499 GCA_036398215.1 Acidobacteriota bacterium
CGGCGTGTCGAGCTGCGCCATCGGCCTGCCGATGTAGCGGAGCTCGGCGCGCTCCTTGAGCCGCGGCTCCTCGGGGACCGGCAGCATCGCCGCAGCGGCGGCGACCTCGCCGTAGCCGAGGCGCCGCCCGCTGGCGGCGTGGACCACGAAGCCGTCCTCGGCGCGGCACTCGGCGGCGGCCACGCCCCATTCGGCGGCGGCGGCGGCGACCAGCATCTCGCGGGCGGCGGCGCCGGTGCGCCGCAGCTCCATCCAGGCGCGGCCGCGGACGCTCGAGGAGCCGACCGTCATCTGGCGGCCGTACTTGTCGGCGTGGGCGTCGGCCTGTACCACCCGCACGCGGGCCATGTCGACGTCGAGCTCGTCGGCGACGATCGCCGGCAGCGTCGTGCGGACGCCCTGCCCCATGTCGACCTTGCCGACCCAGATCGAGACCAGGCCGTCGGTGTCGACCTGAACGAAGGCGTTGAGCTGGGCGCCGTCGCCGCCGCTTGCCGCCATCTGCCCGGCGGCCGAGTAGCCGCCGTACGCGCCGAGCGCCAGGCCGCCGCCGGCGATTCCCGTCAGCCGGATGAAGTCACGCCGATCGAGCTTCGCGAGGCGGCTCATAACCCGCTCCGATCGTCGGTCGCGGCGGCCCTATGGATGGCCCGCCGGATGCGATCGTAGGTGCCGCAGCGGCAGATGTTGCCGCGCATCGCCTCGTCGATGTCGGCGTCACTGGGCGCGGGGTTGTCGGCGAGCAGCGCGGCTGCCGCCATCACCTGGCCGACCTGGCAGTAGCCGCACTGCGGCACGTCCTCGGCGATCCACGCCTGCTGCACCGGATGCGATCCATCGGGCGACAGGCCCTCGATCGTGGTGATCCGGCGGCCGGCGACGCTGGCGATCGTCGTCCGGCAGGAGCGCGAGGGCTCGCCGTCGATGTGGACGGTGCAAGCGCCGCAGACGGTGATCCCGCAGCCGTACTTGGTGCCGGTCATCCCCAGGACGTCGCGCAGCGCCCACAGAAGAGTCATCTCGGGGGGCACGTCGATGGTGTGGTCGCGGCCGTTGACGTTCAGCGTGAAGAGCGCCATTCGCCGGCCTCCTTTCTGCGGCTGATCGTTCGCGGCGATGCCGGCGGCGCGCTGCCACGCTCCCACCGGCACGCCGGTTCGAAGGCGTTGCCGAGGCGTATGGGGATAGCCCCATTGAACGGCCGCGAGTACGAAAACACAAGGCGTTCAACAGCCGTCGATGCGAAAAACACGCCGCGGCGCGCGTAGGAACGCCTTCAACGACGTTGGGACCCACGGCGAGCTGGACGAAAGCCGCCGGCAGCGCTCCGCACGAAGCCACGCCCGATTCGCCTCCCGCGCGGGCGGCTTCCGCGGCCTCCTCGGCGAGGCTCCGGGCGCAGCGCCTCGCTCAGCTCGGTGCGCCGCCTGGCCTCCGGTCTGGCGGCCCGCCCTACGGATACAGCCGCCCCGAGGTCCAGCCGTCGCCGTCGCGCTCGTAGAAGGTGCGGTCGTGGAGGCGGTGGGCGCGGCTGCTCCAGAACTCGAGGCGCTGCGGCCGCAGCCGGTAACCACCCCAGAAGTCGGGCCGGGGGACCGGGCGGCGGGCGAAGCGGGCCTTGAAATGCAGGTACTCGGTCACCAGGTCCTTGCGCGACTCCAGCGGCGCGCTCTGTCGCGAGGCCCAGGCGGCGAGCTGGCTGCCCCGTCCCCGCGAGGCGAAGTAGGCGTCCGACTCCGCCGCGCTGACGCGCTCGACGTCGCCCTCGACGCGCACCTGGTCGCCGGTCCACTCCCAGTAGAAGCACAGCGCCGCCCGCGGGTTGGCTTCCAGCTCCAGCGCCTTGCGGCTTCCGTAGTTCGTGTAGAAGACGAAGCCGCGCTCGTCGAAGCCGCGCAGCAGCACCATGCGCACGGAGGGACGGCCGGCGGCGTCGGCGGTGGCCAGCGCCACCCGCGTGTGGTCGCCCGGGTCCTTGCGCTGGGCGCGCGCGTAGACCCGGCGGAAACGAGCGATGGGATCGATCTTAGCGGCCATAAGGCGGTCATTCTAGCCGACAAGGCTGCGCCAGGGCGGCGCCGCGGACCCCGGCTCCCCTGTACCTCCTTGCTGAGGAGTGCAGGCGCCGCCACTTGCAATAGGCACCGACGCTTTCGGGTATCGGCAACTAGGGGTAGGGCCTGTGGAGCGGTGAACCGCCCGGCAAGAGCGCTGCCGACGACCAACGCTACTGCCCGCGCAAGGCCTCCATCGGATCGACGCTCGCCGCCCGCCGTGCCGGCAGGTAGGCCGCCAGGGCGGCGACCCCCAGGAGGGTGACGATCACCGCCGCGAACGTCATCGGGTCGATGGGCCGGACGCCGAACAGCAGCGATGAGATGTAGCGCGTCAGGTAGGCGGCCCCCGCGACGCCGGCGACGATGCCCCCGAGCGCGATCAGCAGGCTGCGGCCCAGCACCATCCGGCCGATGTCTTCGGTGCGCGCCCCCAGTGCCATTCGTACGCCGATCTCGCGCGTTTGCTGCGCCACCACGTACGAGATGACGCCATAGATCCCCACCGCGCCGATCAGCAGCGCGCCCGCCGAGCCGACGAGCAGCAGCAGCATGGTGAACGACTTCTGGACCATCGCGTCAGCGACGATCACGTCCATCGTGCGCACCGAGGCGATCGGCAGGTTGGGATCGAGCTCGCGGATGCGCCGGCGGAGCGGATCGACGAGCGCGATGGGGTTGCCGGTCGTCCGCACGACGAACTGGGGGTTGCGCACCGTCCAGCTCGGCGACAGGCGGTTCCCCTCCTCGTCCTCGCGGAGGATCGGCAGCAGCGGGCTGTAGACGACGGCCGCCGGCTGCTGCTCGAGACCGCCGACGCCCGCCGCAACCGGTATAGCGTTGCCGCGCACGTCGCCGACGACGCCGGCGATGCGGTACCAGTTGACCGGATCGGGCTCGCTGCCGCCGCCCTCCTGGATGCGCCGTCCGATCGGGTCCTGGTCGGGCCAGTAGAGGCGCGCGAAGGCCTCGTTGACGATCACCACGTCGCGTCGCTCCTCGTGGTCGGCGCGCTCGAACGTGCGCCCGGCGACAAGCGGGATGCGCAGCGTCTCGAAGTAGTTCGCCGAGACGTACTTGAACATGTGCACCGGCGGCAGGTCGTCGCCGACCAGCGGATGGTCTTCGATCGCGTAGCCCCTGCCCGAGAGCGTGTTGGTGAGCGGCAACGAGTTGGTCGCCGCCGCGGCGACGACCCCCGGGGTGGCGGACACCACGTCGAGGACACGCTGGATGAACTGCGCCGGGGCCTCGTCCCCCGGGTAGTCGCTGGGGTTGAGGGCGACCTGGAAGGTGAGCAGGGCGTCGGGATCGAACCCCGGGTCGACGGCCACGAGTGAAGTGTAGCTGCGCACCATCAGCCCGGAGCCGACCAGCAGCACCAGCGCCAGCGCCACCTGCGCCGCGACCAGGGCGCTGCGCAGGCGGAAGCGGGCCCGGCCGGCGGTGGCCGAGCGGCCGCCCTCCTTGAGCGCCTCGGCAAGCCAGGAGGCGTTGTACCGCAGCGCCGGGATGACGCCGAACAGCAGGCCGGCGAGCAGCCCCGCCGTCAGGCTCGCGGCGAGCACCGTGGCGTCGATCCCGATCTCTTCGCTGCGCGGCAGCCCCTGGGGGGCGAAGCGCAGCAGCGCGCGCACGCCCGCGAAGGCGAGCAGCAAGCCGATCCCGCCGGCGATCAGACCGAGCATGGCGCTCTCGGCGAGGAAGCCGGCGGCAAGGCGGCCGCGGCCGGCCCCGATCGCGGCGCGCACCGCCATCTCGCGCTCGCGTCCCTCGGCGCGCACGAGAAAGACGTTGGCCACGTTGGCGCAGGCGATCAGCAGGAGGAAGCCGACGCTGCCCATCAGCAGCCACAGCGTCTGCTCGACGTTGCCCACGATGCTCTCCTGCAGGTCGACGACCTGCGCCGTGAAGCCGGCGGTCGCCAGGACGCCCGCCGCCCGCTCGTCGGGAAAGAGCTCCTGCAGGTTCGCCAGCCGGGCGGCGAGCTGCGCCGACGCCTCCTCGACCGTCATCCCGGCCGGCAAGCGGCCGATCGAGTCGATGCCGAGCGAGCCCAGGCTGCCGGGACCCCGCTGCATCCGCCGCACCTCGTACAGGCCGGCATCGGGATCGGGGAAGGTGACCGACGCCGGCATCACGCCGACGATCTCGGCACTCTCGGAGTCCATCGTCACGGTCTCGCCGACGACGTCGTCGCGGGCACCGAAGCTGCCGCGCCACAGCGACTCGCTCAGCAGGATCACCTTCGGGGCATCGGGGTCCTCATCGGACTCGTTGAAGGAGCGCCCCAGCAGCGGCGGCACGCCGAGCGTCTCGAAGAACGAGTGGGTCACCGAGACGGACTCGACCCGGCGCGGCTCCTCGTCGCCGGTCAGGTTGGCGGCGCCGGTGTCGTACAGGGCCAGGTCGTCGAGCACGCCCTGGTCGCGGAAGTAGAAGTAGGTCGCCTCGGACATGCCGATGTCGTTCAGATCGAGGTTCAGGCCGGGGGCCGAGTGGGAGACGCGCACCAGGCGTCCGGCGTCGGGGAACGGCAGTGGCTGGAGCAGCACGCCGTTCACGACGCTGAGAATCACCGCGTTGGCGGCGATGGCGAGCGCCAGGGTGGCGATGGTGACGGCGGCGAAGCCGGGGTTGCGGGCGAGGTTGCGAAAGATCTGGCTCAGGCTCATGAGGTCCGGGATGGTGGGAGAGGGCCGGCGACCTCAATCCAGTCGCTTGCGGAAGCGTAGCGTGGCCACCGCCATCATCACCAGGAAGAAGATCCCCAGCGCCTGCAGGTTCGGCGCCAGCTCGCCGAGCGCCGCGCCGCGCAGGACGATGCCGCGGACGATGGCGATGAAGTGGGTGAGCGGCAACGCCAGGCCGATGTTCTGGGCGAACGGCGGCATGCCCTCGAAGGGGAACATGAAACCGGACAGCAACATCTGGGGCAGGAAGGCGAAGAAGGTCAGCTGCATCGCCTGGAACTGGGTGCCGGCGAAGGTCGAGATCGCCAGCCCGAGGCTCAGCGAGGCGGCGATGAACACCAGGGCGGCGGCGTACAGGTGCAGGAGGCTGCCGCGGATCGGCACGTCGAAGAGGAACCAGCCGACCACCAGAATGATCGTCACCTGGATGAGCCCGATCACGATGTAGGGGACGATCTTGCCGACCATCAGCTCGAGGTTGCGGATCGGCGTGGTGATCAGCAGCTCGAGGTTGCCGCGCTCGCGCTCGCGGACCACCGCGACGGCGGTGAACAGGACCATCGTCAGCGTCAGGATCACGCCGATCAGCGCGGGGACGATCTGCACCGCCGAGCGGCGCTCCGGGTTGTAGTAGTTGCGGGCCTCGTAGACCTTCGCCCGGCCGGCGGGGGCGATCTTGCGCAGCTCGAACGGCATCGCCGCGAGCTGCGTGGCGATCGCCGCCACCGTCGGATCGGAGCCGTCGATCAATAGCTGCGCCGCCGGCCGGCCGCCCTCGCGGACGCGGCGCTCGAAATCGGGTGGGATCACGATGCCGACGGTGATCTCGCCGCGGCGCAGCATCCCCTCGAGCTCCCGGGCGTCGGCGGCGCCGGCGACGATGTCGACCACCTGGCTGGCGGCGGTGTCGGCGACCAGCTTGCGCGACAGCGCCGTGCCGGCCTGGTCGGCGACCGCGGCTCGCAGGTGGCGGACGTCGAGGTTGATCGCGTAGCCGAACAGCAGGATCTGCAACAGCGGGATGCCGACCACCATCCCGAAGGTCAGCCGGTCGCGCGACAGCTGCCGCACCTCCTTGGCGATGATGGCGCCGATCCTGCCCAGCGACTTCATGACCGCTCTTCGTCGGCGGCGCGGAAGTGCGTTGCCGCCACGAACACGTCCTCGAGGTTGGCGCCGACATCGACGACCGACCCCTCGACGCCGGCCTGATCGAGGATCGCCTCGATCCGCGACACCGGCGCATCGAGGTCGTCGTCGGTCATCACCCGCAGCCGCGCGCCGAGCTGGGTGACGGCCTTGACGAAGCCGGCCTCGGCGAGCGCCGCCCGCGCCGCCCGCGGCCGCTCGGTCTCTACCTCGATGATCTGCGCGTCGATCTCGGCGGCGAGCCGGCGCGGCACGCCTTCGGCCACCACCACGCCCCGGGCGAGGATCGCCAGCCGGTGGCAGCGCTCGGCCTCGTCCATGAAATGGGTGGAGACCAGGATCGTCGTGCCGGCGTCGGCGAGCTCGAACAGGGCATCCCAGAAGTCGCGACGGCTCTGCGGGTCGACGGCGCTGGTGGGCTCGTCGAGCAGCAGCAGCTCGGGCTCGTGGAGGGTGACCGCGGCCAGCGCCAGCCGCTGCCTCTGGCCGCCGCTGAGCGTGCCGGCCCGCTGCCGCGGGCGGTCGGCGAGCTGGTAGCGGGTAAGGTTCTCCTCGATCCGCTGGCGGCGCCGCCGGCGCTCCAGCGAGTAGATGCGGGCGATGAACTCCAGGTTCTCGCGCACCGACAGGTCCTCGTAGAGCGAGAACCGCTGGGTCATGTAGCCGATGCGCGGCCGCACCCGCTCGGCGTCGCCGGGCAGCTCCATGCCGAGCACCTCGACCTCGCCTTCGCTGGGCTTCAGCAGGCCGCACAGCAGACGGATGGTGGTGGTTTTGCCGGAGCCGTTGGGGCCGAGAAAGCCATAAATGCGCGCCTTGGGGATCTCCAGGTCGATCCGATCGACGGCCACCAGGTCGCCGAAGCGGCGGCTCAGGCCGCGGGCGACGATGGCTGGCTCGGCCCCGCGGTCGACCGCCTGCTCGGCAGCGTTCATCTCATTGCGAGCCCGTCCCGTTCGCCGGTTGCAGGCTCGGGAACTCGACCTGGACGGGCACGCCGGCCGGCAGCTCCGCGGCGCGCGGCTCGGTGAGCGTGATCTCGGCGGCGTAGGTCAGCCGGCTGCGGTCGCGCTGGGTGAGGGCGAAGTAGGGCGTGAAGGCCGCCTCCGAGGAGACCCAGCGCACCTCGCCGGCGAAGGCGCCGTCGACGCCGTCGACGCTCACCTGCGCCTCGAGGCCAGGGCCTACCCGGGCGCGCAGCGGCTCCGGAATGTAGACGCGGGCGTAGGGACGCTCGCCGGCGAGCATCACCGCGACCACCGCGCCGGCGGCCGGGCGCTCGCCGAGCTCGTAGGGCAACGACTCGATGCGCCCCGGGCGCGGCGCCCGCAGCACGTGGCGATCGGCCAACAGCCGCAGCCGGTCGATGGCGGCCTCCGCTTCGGAAACCGAGGCCCGGGCCTGGCCGAGCTGCTCGCGCGTCGTGCCCTCGAGCAGCTCTTCGAGCCGCGCCTCGGCGGCGTTGACGTTGGCGGCGGCGACCTCGACCTCGCCCTCGGCCCGATCGAGCTCATTGGCGGGGATCGCCCGCCGCTCGAACAGCGCCCGCAGCCGCTCGTGCTCGCGGCGGGCCGTGCGCAGCACGTCGGAGGCGGCGTCGAGCTCGGCCCGTGCCCGGTCGATCTGCTCGCTGCGCGGCCCGCGCACCAGCTCGGCGAAGCGCTGCTCGGCGCCCTCCAGCCGCGCCGCCGCCTGCTGGAGGTCGGCGGCGACGAGGCTGTCGTCGAGGCGCAGCAGCACCTCGCCTTCGGCAACCTTGTCGCCCTCGCGAACATTGATCTCGACGATCCGCTCGCGCGCCTCGGCGACCAGCTCGAGGCTGTCGCGCTCGAGCGTGCCGACGATCGGCAGCGGCGACTCCGCCGGCTGGCAGCCGGCGGCGAGGATCGCCGCCAGCAACAGGGACTGCAGCTTCATGGAGGGGCCCTCCCGGGGGTTCGTTCGCCCTGACGCTATGCCGGCCACGCCGTTCATTCAAATCGCGGCGCCCGCTCGGCCGAGGCGCCCGGCGCTCGAGGCGTTCGCTCTGATAGCATGCCGCCGAGACGTTCCGCCGAGGCAATCGGAGGGTCAGACGTGCAGCGGGACAACGCCTGGAGCCAGGTCTACGAGATCGTTCGATCGATCCCGCCCGGGCGGGTGATGAGCTACGGCCAGGTCGCCGAGCTGTGCCCGCGGCCGCTCACCCCGCGGGCGATCGGCTGGGCGCTGCACGGCTGCCCGGGCGACATCCCCTGGCACCGGGTGGTCAACGCCGCCGGCGGCTGCTCGACCGACCGGCTCGGCGGCGCCCACGTCGGCCGCCAGCGCGCCCTTCTAGAGGCCGAGGGGATCGACTTTTCGGCGGCCGGCAAGCTGGACCTGGCGCGCTATCGCTGTCGCCTCGAGGTGGAGGACCTCGTCGAGGCCCTCGTGGACGACGAATGAGAGGCGCATGTCTCGAGACGGAGACCAACGCGTGAGGGTCGGGTCCGAAGCTGGCGCCCGCCCGTGTCCACGTCGCAAGCCTCTCCACGCGCGGGCGAACGCGTGAGCGCCGCGCCCGAAGCTCCCCTGCGGATCGCGCTGCTCGGCTACGGCCGGATGGGACACGAGGTCGAGCGGGTGGCGCTCGAGGAGGGCCACGAGATCGCCCTGCGGCTCGACATCGACGACAACCGCGACGGCGCCGGCATCACCCCCGAGAGCTTCGCCGGCGTCGATGTCGCCATCGACTTCAGCCAGCCCGAGGCGGTGCCGATCAACATCGACAAGGTCAGCGCCGTGGGGACGCCGATGGTGGTCGGGACCACCGGCTGGAGCGATCGGCTCGACGAGATGCGCGCGCTGGTCGAGAAGCGCGACGGAGCGTTGGTGTATGGCGCCAACCTCTCGGTGGGCGCCAACCTGTTCTTCCGCCTCGCCGCCGTCGCCGCCGAGCTGTTCGATCCGTTCGCCGACTACGACCCCTACGTCATCGAGCACCACCACCGGCACAAGCTCGACGCCCCCAGCGGCACCGCCCTGCACGTCGCCGGCCTGCTGCTGGCGCGCAGCAGCCGCAAGACCCGCGTCCAGGCGGGCAACCCCGAGGCCGCCATCGACCCGGAGGCGCTGCACGTCGCCAGCATCCGCGCCGGCGCCGCCCCCGGGGAGCACCGCGTCGGCTTCGACAGCGGCGCCGACAGCGTCGAGCTCGTCCACACCGCCCGCAGCCGCGAGGGGTTCGCCCGCGGCGCCGTGCTGGCGGCGGGATGGATCGTCGGCAAGCGCGGCGTCTTCGAGTTCGGCGAGGTGCTCGACGCGATCCTCGAACATGAACCTGCATCCAGCACACCGGTGGGCCGCGGACGATGAGCGCGCTTTCCCACACGATGTACGCTCTTGGAAGCTCCGATCGAAGCCGCCGCTCGGGCGGTGGAACAGGGAGGTCGTCATGAAGTCAGCGAAGCGCTTGAAGCCATCGAGAGACGTCGCCGCGGTCGCCCGCAAGCTCGACCCGGCCACCCGCGTTGCCGGGCGAGAGAGCCCGCGTCGGGTCGGCGCCGGCGGCGTCCGCCGGAGCCTTTGTCTCGCCGCGCTCACCTTGCTCGCCGCGCCGGCCCTCGCCGCGGCGCCACCGGCCTTGCCGGTCCCCGCCGCGGCGCCGCCCGCCGCCCAGGAGACGGTCGACCAGGCGATGGTCGCCAGGATCCGCGCCGAGGGGCTGGAACGCTCGCAGGTCTGGGAGACCTTCGGCCAGCTCGTCGACGTCTTCGGGCCGCGGTTGACCGCCAGCCCCGCCTATAACGCCTCGGCGCAGTGGGCGCGCGACCAGCTCCAATCGTGGGGGATCGACGACGCCCGTCTGGAGGCCTTCGAGTTCGGCCGCGGCTGGACGCTGGAGGGCTTCCGGCTGGAGATGCTCGAGCCCCGCTACATGCCGCTGATGGGCTACCCGCGCGCCTGGAGCCCGCCGACCGGCGGCGTGCTGATCGCTGAGCCGCTGTGGCTGGCCGGCAAGGGCCCCGCGGAGCTCGAGGCCTTCCGCGGCCGTCTCGCGGGCGCCGTGGTCATGACGCGGCCGATCGAGACCCGCTTCATCACCGAGGACCGCGACTACCCGCCCGACGACCGCGAGGCGGGCGCTGCGGCCTCCGGCGAGCGCTGGAGCCCGACCAGCCGCGCCGCCGTCGCGGAGGAGGACAGCCGCGACGAGGCCGAGCGCGAGGCCGAACGCCAGGCGCAGCAGCAGGCGCGCGCCGCCCAGCAGGCGCTCGCCCGGCTCATCCAGGAGGAGGGCGCCGGCGTCGCGCTGGAGCCCAGCCGCGGCGTCCACGGGACGATCTTCGTCCTCGGCCAGAGCCGCGACGACGACGATGCCGTCCCCACCGTCGTGCTCGCTGCCGAGCACTACAACATGATCGCCCGCATGCTCGAGCGCGGCGCCGGCGTGCGGCTGGCGGTCTCGGTCGAGTCCCGCTTCCACGAGGACGACACCAACGGCTACAACGTCATCGCCGAGATCCCCGGCGTCGACCCCGAGATCGGCGACGAGGTGGTGATGGTCGGCGCCCACCTGGACTCCTGGCACTCGGCGCCCGGCGCCACCGACAACGCCGACGGCGCTGCCACCGTGCTGGAGGCCATGCGCATCCTCAAGGCGCTCGGCGTGCAACCGCGGCGCACCATCCGCATGGCGCTGTGGGCGGGCGAGGAGCAGGGGCTGCGCGGCTCCCGCCAGTACGTCGCCCGGTACCTCGCGGGCGAGGCCAACGTCGCCGCCCGCGACAAGTTCTCGGTCTACTTCAACCTCGACCCCGGGGCCGGCCCCATCAAGGGGTTTTTTCTCGAGGGCAATCAATTCGTGCTGCCGTTCTTCGAGGCCAACCTGGCGCCGTTCGCCGACCTCGACACGACGATCCTCAACATGGGCGGGATCTGCTGCACCGACCACCTGAGCTTCATCCGCGAGGGCTTGCCCGGCTTCCAGCCGATCCACTCGTACGACGACTACGACGTCCGCACCCACCACACCAACGTCGACTCGTACGAGCGGATCCGCGAGCAGGACCTCGAGCAAGCCTCGGTGGTGATGGCCTCGCTCCTGTACCACGCCGCCATGCGCGACGAGATGTTCCCCCGCGCCGCGCCGATCGGCGGGCGGTAGCTCGGAAGGACCACGTCCACGCATCGGAGATGACAGGAAGGCGACCGCCGGGGGCTCCTGAAACGTCGAGTCCGGGCCCTCGTGCTTGGCTCCCGCGGGGCGGCACGACGACCGACGAATTCGGGGGATGCCGGAACCGATATTTACTCGGCGGCGCCGCGGAGCATACGATTAGTGCGTCGGGCGGAGTGCGCCCGCATGCGAACCGATCTCGATTCCGTTCCCCTGAGGGTTGCCATGAATAGCGAAGAGGATTGTCGGGCCCCTGATCGCGGTGGCCGGCGACCGATCGGAGCCTGGCGTTCCCGGGTGGTGCCGGCGGCCGCGGCGCTCATCGCGCTGGGCCTCGCCGGAGGCGGCTCCAGCGCCGCCCGCGACGGCCTCGCCACCCCGCCGGGGGCCCTGCCCACCGGCGCGGCGACAGCGGATTCCGGCGGCGGACACCCGGCCGCCCCGCAGAGCGGCTTCCGCACCGTCGTGATCGACCCCGGTCACGGCGGCTCGGAGACCGGCGCGATCGGCCCCAGCGGCCTGACCGAGAAAGAGGTCGTCCTCGACATCGCCAACCGGCTGCGCGATTTGCTGCAGGCGAACCTGGGCCTGCACGTCGAGCTGACCCGGGAGGCCGACATCTACAAGCCGCTCGAGGAGCGCACCGCCCACGCCAACTGGTTGAAGGCCGACGTCTTCATCTCCATCCACGCCAACGCCTACCGCGGTCGCGGCGTCCGCGGCGCCGAGACCTTTTTTCTTTCCGACCGGGCGAGCGACGACAACGCCCGCCGCTTGGCGGCGATGGAGAACGACGCCCTCGACCTGGGCGGCCCGGCTTCCGGGGACACCGGCCTGCAGATGCTGCTCTGGGACATGGCGCAGACCGCCCACCTGCAGGAGAGCAGCCAGCTCGCCGACATGATCCAGCAGCAGCTCAACCAGCTCTCGGGGACCAGCGACCGTGGCATCAAGCAGGCGCCGTTCCGCGTCCTGCGGGGCGCCAACATGCCGGCCGTCCTGGTGGAAGTGGGCTTCATCTCCAACTCCGACGAAGAGCGCCTACTCGCCGACCCACGCCATCGCCAACGGATCGCCGAGAGCCTGTCCGAAAGCATCAACCATTATCGACGCCGCCAGGCGTCGCTGCTCGGCGGCTCGCCACGCTGACCTTGCCGCCCGGCGGCCCCGTGGAGTCTGGAATTGGATGAGTCGTAACGACCCCAAGCTGCCGTGGCGTGTCGTCGCCATCTCCGCGCTGCTGTTCGTCGCCCTGGCGGTCCTCGGCTGGCGGCTCCTGGGGTCCGGCGGCGCCCCCGGCGCCGGCGATCCGCCGGCTGCCGCGGCGCCCGCGGGCCAGCCTGCGGACCCCGAAGCCGGCGCCCGAGGCGGCGCCGGGGAAGCGGCGAGCGGCGCCGGCACCGCCAGCGCCGGCCAGCCACCAGCATCGACGGCGCCGGTCTTCGACCCCTCCAATCCCGAGTCCCGCGCCTCGCTCTCCCGAGCCCGGTCCGATCGCGGCACCATGGAGCTGCAGCTCTTCCTGATCGTTCCCGGCCTCGAGCAGCTCGTTCCGGTCTCCCACACCGTGGCGGCCCCCGCCGGCCTCGACGCCCAGGTGCGCCGCGCCGTCCAGGAGCTGATCCTGTGGTCGGGAACCCAGGCGGTCTCGCCGCTGCCTCCCGAGGCCGGGATCCGCGAGGTATGGGTCTCGCCGGCGGGGATCGCCTACGTCGATTTCGACCGGCGGCTGCGCGACTTCGCCGGTGGCGGCGCCCTCGGCGAGCTGCACATCGTCTACGGCGTCGTCTCGACGGTGGTGATCAGCTTCCCCGAGGTCTTCGCCGTGCAGCTCCTGGTCGAGGGCGCGATGATCGAGACGCTCGCCGGCCACGTCGATCTGGCCGGACCCCTGGTGCCCTCCGACGAGTGGGTCCTGCTCGAGCCGCGGGAACGGCGCCTGCCGGAATCGGATGGCGACTGAGCGCCTCCCACAGTTCGCACCGCCCGACGCCTCCCGGTCCCTGCGAGGGAGCGGGTCTCACGTGGGCTGTCGAGCAGCAAGCGACGCTGGCCCTCCTCGCAGAGGCACCGGGACAGTGACGCCCCTTCTCGCACGGCTTCGGTCGCGACGCCACTGCCCAACGGGGTACACCAATGAGCGGCGATGAGAAATGCGGACCCTGATCTTCGCCACCCGTAACGCGGGCAAGGTCCGAGAGATGGAGGC
Organism: Acidobacteriota bacterium; assembly: GCA_036398215.1. Classification (GTDB taxonomy): domain Bacteria; phylum Acidobacteriota; class UBA890; order UBA890; family UBA890; genus DASWHK01. The sequence continues at coordinate 13,246 of DASWHK010000128.1, forward strand.
GCTGCTCGCCGGCGGCGCCTGGAGTCTCGAGCGGCTCCCCGAGGAGATCGGCGAGGCCACGGAGACCGGCGCGACGTTCGGCGCCAACGCCCGCGAAAAGGCGCTGTTCGCCGCCGCCCGCTTGCCGCATCCGGTCATCGCCGACGACTCCGGCCTGCAGATCGACGCCCTCGGCGGCGAGCCCGGCGTCCGCTCGGCGCGCTACATCGACCCGGATCTCGACCCCGCGGCCCGCAACCGCGCCGTGCTCGACAAGCTGCGCCAGGTGCCCGACGCGCAGCGGACCGCCCGCTTCGTCTGCCATCTCGTCCTCGCCCACGACGGCGCCGTCGTCCACGAGGTCACCGGCACCTGCGAAGGAACGATCGCCAGGCAACCGCGCGGCAACGAGGGCTTCGGCTACGACCCGATCTTCGTCGTCCCCGACCTCGACCGCACCTTCGCCGAGATCAGCCGCGAGGAAAAGTCGTCGCGCTCGCACCGCGGCGTGGCGGCGCGGGCGATGGCCGTCTTTCTGCGCGACTGGCGCCCCTGAGGAGCCGCGCCAAGGCCTCGAAGAGCAAGGTCCAAGGTCCGAGCCGGCTGGGCGATTCGGCAGCAAGCCTTGCGCGCCGCCTGCCGCCGCCCGAAAAAGTTTGGAAGGCGGGGCCCGGCCTAGGTATCCTGGAGGCTCTGATCGGGGTGTGGCGCAGTCCGGTAGCGCACCTGCTTTGGGAGCAGGGGGTCGGAGGTTCAAATCCTCTCACCCCGACTTCACCCCGACTTTCTCCCGGACCCTGCCGGCGACGCCGGACGGCGGCGGCCGGGTCTGTGGTCAGGCGAGAAGATGCCCACCAACGAGGCTACAGCCAGAGCGCGAGCCGACCGCCGCCGCCGGATCCCAGTCTCGCTCAAGGACCCGGCGACCCTGCGGGCCCTCATCGACACGCTCGCTGAGGGCACCTACGTCGCCACGCCGGAGGGACGGATCCTCGACGCCAACCCCGCCTTCCTCGACATGGTCGGAGCCAAGACGATGGCCGAGCTCGAGGCCCACTCGCTGGCCGACCTGTGGCCCGAGACCGAGCGCCGCCGAGACTTCGTGGAGCAGGTCATCGAGCGGGGCGCGGTGACCGAGTTCGAGCTCGACGTCAAGCGGCTCGACGGCGAGGTGGTCAGCGTCCTGGACACCTGCCACGCGCAGCGGGAGGACGGCGAAGTCGTCGCCCTCTACGGCGTCCTCCTCGACATCACCAAGCGCAAGACCCTGGAGGCGCAGCTCGCCCAGCTATCGGTCCGCGACCCGCTCACCGGCTGCTACAACCGCCGCTACCTGCAGGCCCAGCAGCCGGTGCTCGAGCGGCCCAGCTACTTCTACGGCTGCATGATGTTCGATCTCGACGACTTCAAGGCGGTGAACGATACCTACGGGCACGAGGAGGGCGATCGCGTCCTGCAACGATTCGCCCACTTCGTGATCCGCAACAAGCGCGCCGACGACCAGCTCGTGCGCCTGGGCGGCGACGAGTTCGCCTTGTTCGTCGAGGTGGTCGCGCCCGAGAACCTGCAGATCATCGCCCAGCGGCTGATCGACAACGCGTCGTCGCAGGCCCCCATCGCCTTCAGCATCGGCCATGCCTACCGGCGCCCGGGCGAGACGCTCGAGAACGTCCTGGCGCGCGCCGACGCGGCCATGTACGAGGCCAAGGGCCGGGCCATCCTGATCGACAAGCGCCGCCCCGGCGAGGACTGAGGGCCCGGATCTTCCAGGATTGCCCTGCTGCAGCCAAGAGGAGACGCGCCGGCTTTTTCCGGACGCCGCGCTCGGCCCTCTACTCGGCCCCCTACTCGGCCCCCTACTCGATCACCGACGCCTCAGGGTCGGACCGGACCCTCAACGAGGTGGTGATCGCCTCGCCGGCCGCCTCGAGCGTCACCAGGTAGGTCCCGGGGCCGGCCTCCGGGCCCAGGAACCCGCCGCGACCGCCGCCGCCCCGGCCCCCGCGACCGCCGCCGCGGCCGCCACGGCGCCCTCCCTGGCCTTCCGGCGGCGAGAAGCGCATCGGCCAGTAGTAGCGGTTGATTCCCGCCCTGGCCTCGATCGCGGTCTCGAAGCTCAGCCCGCCCCGCGGGTCGCGAATCGTGAGGGTCACCGGAGCCGAAGGGGCTTCCCTCAAGTAGAAATTGACGGCGGCGGTGTTGACCAGTTGGCTCGGCGAGTTGCCGGGTGGCCGCTGCTGGATGGTGAGCGGGTTGCGGCCCATGAACAGCTTGTGGCCGCGGGTGGCGCCGCGGCTGATGCCGCGCCACTGGGTGGCGACGCGGTTCTCGAACAGGTAGGCGTCGGCGGCGAGCACGTCGGCGCGGAGCTGCTGCAGCGGCGTGATGTCGTCGAGGATCCAGATGCTGCGCCCGTGGGTGGCGGCGATCAGGTCGCCGTCGCGCGGATGGACGATCAGGTCGTGGACGGGGACCGTCGGCATGCCGTTCATCAGGCGCGCCCACGTGGCGCCGCCGTCGACCGTCGCGTAGACCGCGAACTCGGTGCCGACGAACAGCAGGTCGGGGTTGATCGGGTCCTCCTCGATGACGTAGACGGGCTCGTCGGGGAGGTTGCCGCTGATGTCGGTCCAGGTGGCGCCGAAGTCGTCGGTGCGAACCACCCAGGAGCCGAAATCGTCGCTCCGGTGGCCGTCGAACGTCACGTAGGCGCGGCCGGCGGCGAAGCGCGAGGCCTCGACCCGGCTCACCCAGAGGCCGCGCGGGACGCCGGCGATGTTCGGCCGCACGTCGGTCCAGGCGGCGCCGTCGTCGCGGCTCACCTGGACGCGGCCGTCGTCGGTGCCCACCCACAGCCCGCCACGAGCGATCGGCGACTCGGCGATGGTGATCAGCGTCGCGTGGGTCTCGGCGCCGGTGACGTCGCGAGTCAGCCCGCCGGTCTCCCGCTCGGTCGTCTCCGGGTCGTTGTACGAGAGGTCCGGGCTGATGATCCGCCAGGTGTCGCCGCGGTCGGTGCTCTTGAACAGGTGGTTGCCGCCGAAGTAGATCGTCGTGCTCCGGTGCGGCGACAGGATCAACGGCGAGCTCCAGTTGAAGCGGAACGACTCCCGCGGCAGCGAGTTGCCGCCGAAGCCGCCGCCCCCACCCTGCTGCCCGGCCTCATCGCTGTCGAGGAACTCGCCGATATTGAGGACGTTGTCGCGATCCGGGGTGATGCTGGCGCCCACCTGCCGGAACACGGCGTCGAGCCGCCGGATGTTGCCGCCCTGGCTCTCCGTGTAGACGGTGCGCCAGTCGTTGGGATCGACGGTGGTGTGGAAGCCGTCGCCGCTGTGGAACTTGAACCAGTGATCGGTGAGGATGCCGTTGTAGTCGCGGCTGTTGCTGGGGCCGCCCCAGTTGCCGTTGTCCTGCAGGCCGCCGTACACCCAGTAGGGATCGCGCATGTCGGCGGTGACCGCGTAGAACTGCCCGAGGTCCATGTTGTCGAACATCACGAAGGCGTGGCCGTGGTCGTAGGTGACGTAGGCGCCCTTGTCGTTGCCGACGTAGAAGATGTCGGGGTTGTCGGGGTTGAGCCAGAGGGCGTGGAAGTCCCCGGCGATGCCCTCCATGCTGCGGTCGAAGCTGCGGCCGCCGTCCAGCGAGATCTGGGCGCCGCCGGCGAGCACGTAGACGACCTCGTCGTCGACGGGGTTGATGTAGACGTGGCTGTAGTAGAACGGCCGGTTGTTGTAGCGGTTGACGAGCTCCCAGGTGGCGCCGGCGTCCTCCGACCGGTAGATGCCGCTGCCGAGCTTGCTCATGTCGTCGTAGTCGGGGTTGCGCTCGCCCTCGATGTTTTGCGGCGGCTGGAAGCCGTGCTCGACGATCGCCACCAGGACGTCGGGGTTGGAGCGTGAGACCGCCAGGCCGATCTTGCCGGTGTCGCCCTCGGGCAGGCCCCGGGTGAGCTTCTGCCAACTGGCGCCGCCGTCGGTCGACTTGAAGATGCCGCCGTTGGGGCCGCCGGAGTCGAACCGGTGCGGCTGCCGCAGCCGCTGCCAGAGGGCGACGTACAGCACCTCGGGGTCGCGGGGGTCCATCACCAGGTCGGAGGCGCCGGTGCGGTTGTCGTTCGGAAGCCCGCCCCTCACCTGGCTGCTCGCTTCTCCACCGTTCCTGCGCGCCGGCAGACCACCGGCCGCGGCGCCCGTCTCGCTTCCACCACTCCCGACGTCCGTCACGACCGGCAGATCAGCGCCGAGCTTGACCCAGGTGGCGCCGCCGTCGGTCGTCTTGAACAGGCCGCGATCGCCCGTGTAGCCCCACAAATGCCCCTGCGCCGCCACGTAGGCGATGTCGGGGTCGCTCGGGTGGGTCAGCACCTCGCTGATGTGGTGGGTGTCCTCGAGACCGACGTTGACGAACGTCGCGCCCCCGTCGGTCGACTTGTAGACCCCGTCGCCCCAGCCGATGCTGTTGCGGGTACACGACTCCCCGGTGCCCACCCAGACGATGTTCGGGTCGGGCTGATAGACGGCGATGTCGCCGATGTTGGCGCTGCCGTAGTCGGTGAAGATCGGCGTCCAGGTGGTGCCGGAGTTGGTCGACTTCCAGACGCCCCCCGACGCCGCCGCGACGTAGACGGTGGCGAAGTCGCTGTCCACCGCCTCGATGTCGGTGACCCTGCCGGCCATGTTGGCGGGGCCGATGTTGCGCCACTCGAGATCGGCGACCAGCGCGTCCAGCCCGGGGCCCGCCTGCAACGCCTCCGTCGACGCCTCGACGCCGGACGCCCCAGACCCGACTCCTGTTTCGGTCGGGACCGCACTCCCGGGCCCGGAGGCAACCACCTCCGAACCGGCGACCGCCGATTGGCTCAACCCCGAGCTCGCCAGCAACGGGAAGGACAACGCCAGGACGGCCAGGGCTGGGAAACGTCGGTGCGGGCGCATACGGGGTTCTCCTGTCGGCCGGGATCGAGTCTGGCAAAGCCGGCGCGGGCCGGAAAGCCGATCTTAACCCGAAACTTCGCGCTCACTCCCGGCGGCGATGTCGATCTCGAAGTCGCTATTGCACAGCCATGCGCGGTGCTACATAGTGCAGCGTCATGAGCATGCTGCTGCGCGGCCGTATGGGCAACGTACCGATCATCCTGACCCGCTGGGTGCTGGTGATCGCCATCTCGTACGCCATCATCTTCAGCGCCGAGGGCCGGGTGCCGTTCTGGCCGCATCAGGTCTTCATCGCCGCCATCCTGGGCTCCAACCTGCTGCTCGCCTGGGCGCTGGCGCGGGGTAAGTCGTGGAGCATGCTAAGCAGCTGGGCGACGGGCCTCGATATCGCCGCAGTGAGCATGGCGATCAGCGTCGCCGGCAACGTTTCCGCCGAGTTCTACCTGGTCTACTTCTCGGTGCTCATCCTCGCGGCCGTCGTCAATCAGCGGAACCTCCTCGTCGGCCTCGCCCTGGTCGCCTGCGCCTGTTATGCGATCCTGCTGTGGGCGGATATCGGCAACGAGGTTTGGCGCAGCCCGGCGCTGCTCGTGCGCCTGCCGGTGCTGTTCGGGGTGGCTCTCTACTTCGGGACCGCCGTCCGCCAGGCCCGCCGCGAGCACCAGCGGCAGGCCGAGCAGCTCACCATCGAGCGTGGCAAGGCGCTGTCGGCGCTCACCGAGATGGGCAATGTCGCCCTCTCCGGGGGCTATCCGGGACCTGTCCTCTACGAGCTCGCCGGCTGGGTGCAGGAGATCGTCGAGTTCGACCGCTGCTCGCTGCTGATCTTCGGCGACGGCGGCAAGCGCGGCTACCTGGCCGCCAGCGGCGACGACCCCAGCATCGAGGTGCGCGCCCTGGAGATCGGCGGCTATCCCGAGCTCGCCCCCGTGCTCGAGCGCGGCGAGTTCATCGAGGTCCACCCCGACGACCCGCCCGACCTGTGGGAGGAGATCTCCGAGCACCTCCCCGAGGGCAGCCCCTTCAAGACCTTCATCGTGGTCCCGATCAAGCGCGCCGAGGAGGTCATCGGCGCCTTCTATCTGCGCGACGGCGACCCCGCCCGCCGCCTCAGCGAGGCGCAAACGGCGTTCTGCTTCCAGGCGGCGCAGATGGCCGCCGCCTTCATCTTCGAACACGACCTGCTGGCGCGGCTCCAGGAGCGCACCCGCAAGGACACGCTGACCGGGCTGATGAACTATCAGGCGTTCATCGAGGCCGCCGAGAAGCTGGTCGCCGGCAGCGTCGCCGACGGTCCGGTCAGCATGGCGGTCGTCAACATCGACAACCTCCGGGAGATCAACCAGCGTTGGGGGCACGACACCGGCAACGAGGTGATCGCCGGCGTCGGCAAGCGGTTGCGCAGCGGCATCGGCGCCGAGGCCACCGTCTGTCGCTACGGTGGCGACGAGTTCATCGCCCTGCTGCCGGGCGGCGCCGCGGAGACGGAGGCCAGGCTGCAGGCCGCCTTCCTCGACCGCCTCGGCGAGGCCAAGGGCGAGCTGCCGGCCGAGCCCCACGCCTCGGTCGGCATCGCCTCGAGCCCCGAGGACGGCGACAACCCCGAGGCCCTCCTGGCCGCCGCGCAAAAAGCGATGCGCACCGCCAAGAGCGCCGGCGGCCACCGGATCCACGTCTCCGGGTCGAGCTGAGGCCCCGCGCGAACGCGAGGCCGAACGTTCGCGTGCAGCGTCGCGCCGGGCAGTGCGTCGACCACCCCACGCGCAGGCGACGCCAGACCGATGCGAGGAAGAAAGCATCCCGCCGACCCGTGTCTCCATGGGTCCTGACCGTGACGCCAGCGCGGCAGGCGCGCGTAAACCGTTTGCCGACCCGCGGCGTCCAATCGTTCGTACCCGCCCGGTGTGCGATGAGGAGGAGGAGTGCGAGCCCAATACGAGAGCCCCATGAAACGGTCCCCCGTCGCCATCCTCGGGATATCCTGCGTGCTGGTCGCGGCGGTGGCGGCCGCGGCCGCGACCGCCAGCGGCGGGCCCCGTGAGATCTCGCAGCGCGACGTCCCCTGGGAATCGATGCAGCGGCAAGAGCTACCCGCCAGCCCCGGCGGCACCCTGCAGGTCCGGGTGGACGACGCCGACGTCGGAGTCGGCACCGCCGAGGGTGACCAGGCGGAGGTGGAGATCAGCCTGCGCTCCAACGACATGGAGTGGGCCCGCGGCGTCTACGAGCGAATGGCCTTCACCGTTCGCGAGAGCGGCGGCACGATCGTGGTCGAAAGCGACCCGAGGCCCCGGGAGGAGTGGCGGCGCGACCGCTGGATGAGCGTCCGCATCGAGGCTCGGGTCCCGTCGCGCTTCGACCTCGACATCCATACGCAGGACGGGGACGTCGCGCTCGCCTCGTTCGAGGGGTCGATGCAGATCGTCACCCAGGATGGCGACGTCACCGCCGAGTCGCTGCGCGGCCCGTCGGTCGAGCTGCGCTCGCAGGACGGCGACCTGTTCGCCGCGGCGCTCGCCGCCGACCGTATCGCGCTGCAGACCCAGGACGGCGACATCGACGTCGGCTCGCTCGCCGGCGCCACCCGCGCCCAAACCAGCGACGGCGACATCCGGATCGGCGCCGTCGACGCCACCGACGTCGAGCTCGAGAGCAGCGACGGCGACGTCTTCGTGGCCATCAACGCGGCTGGCCGCCTGTTGATCCGCACCGGCGACGGCGACATCTCGATCGTCGCGCCGGCGACGCTACAGGCCGATGTCGATTTCTCCGGCGAGGAGATCTCCTTGCAGTCCGGCTTCAGCCTCGACGGCAGCGTCGATCGCCGCCGCGCCCAGGGCCGCATCAACGGCGGCGGCGCCGAGATCCGCGCCCACACCAACGACGGCGAGATCCGGCTGCTGGAGCAACGCAGCGGCTGACCGTCGCGGACGCCCCCGCGGGAGGATGCGGGACGCGCTGATGGGTCCGCAGCATCGACCTTGCAAATGAGGGAATGAGGGAAGAGCGGGGGAAAACGACCACTCGCGAACACGGACGCGCCGGGCCAGGCCCATGATGGAGGAGAGGAAAGCCATGCGACAGATGATCTTCGTAGCCGCCGCGCTCGCGGCACTGGCGCCATCGACGTTTGCACCAGGAGCCACCGCATCACCAGGGGCCCTCGCTTCACCCGAGGCCACCGGGTCGCCGGCGGCGACCGCGACGGCGGCGCTGCAGTCCGAGGCCACCATTCAGCGCGGCTTCGACGTCGCCACCGGCGGCACCCTCCGGGTGGACGCCGACTTCGGGTCGATCGAGGTCACAACCTCGGACGCCAACCGCGTCGAGGTCACGGTGAGCCGCGAGGTGCGCGACCGCTATCGCGACGACGAGCAGCAGATCCTCGCCGAGCTGCCGGTCGACGTCAGCCAGTCGGGCAACGACGTCGTGGTCGTGGCCGAGGCATCTGAGGACGTGCGCGAGCGCTGGCGCGACGAGTACCGCAACACGCCCGTGCAGATACGCTTCGCGATCCGCGTGCCGCGCGCCTACAACGTCGACCTCGAGACCGCCGGCGGCAGCATCGAGGTCTCCGACCTCGAGGGCGAGGTTCGCAGCTCGACCGCGGGCGGCAGCCTGCGGTTCGGCAACATCGAGGGTTCGGTGTGGGCGCGGACGGCCGGCGGCAACATCGTCCTGGAGGGCTCTTCGGGCACCGCGGACGTTCGTACCTCGGGCGGCAGCATCACGATCGGAGCCGTCGACGGCACCGTCGACGCCGAGACCTCGGGCGGCTCCATCCGCATTGACCGGGCGGGCGCCGATGTGCGGGCCCAGACCTCAGGCGGCGGCATCGAGGTCGAGGAGGTGCGCGGCGCGATCGACGCGTCGACGGCGGGCGGGACGGTGCGGGCGACGATCACCGAGCAGCCCGCCCGCGACTGCCGCCTCTCCACCTCGGGCGGCAGCGTGATCGTGACCCTGGCCGCCGGCATCGCCGTCAACCTCGACGCCAGCAGCGGCGGCGGCGGCAGCGTCTCCTCCGACTTCGAGATCGACGGACGGGTGCGCCGCACGTCGATCGAGGGCGCCATCAACGGCGGCGGCCCGCAGCTCCACCTGCGCACCTCGGGCGGCAGCATCCGGATCCGGCAACGCTGATCGCTTCTCGGTAGGGCCGCTGCGGCGCCGAGCGTAGCTGACAGCGACCGTCGGCGCCGGACTCGAGACCCGGATGACAGCCGCAGCCCTGTCCGGTTCGACCAGGATGCGGTAGCGAGGACGCTCCCTTGCCTGCCCCCGGCGGCCTGCTAGGCTTGGGGCCTCCCCTGCCCGCCGACCGCGACGCCGCCGCCCACCGGCGACGCCGTTGCTGCCGCCGGGGCGTCCATCGCGCCCACCCTCCAGCCTCGAGTGATCCCATGCGCCGCTTCCGTGAACGCAAGATCCTGCTCCCCTGCCTGACGCTCGCCGTCGCCTCCGCCGCCTGGAGCTGCGCGCCGGCCGCCGGTCCCGGCGCCGGTGCCAGTGCCGACGTCGCCACGCTGCTGACCCCGGCGGAGCGCAGCGACTTCGCGGAGACGACCCGCTACGAGGACGTCGTCGAGCTGATGGAGGCCTTCGACGCCGCCTCCGACCGCCTCCACATGACCACCTTCGGCTACACCTACGAGGGGCGACCGCTACCCATGATGATCGTCGGCGACGTCGGCAGCGCCGCCCCCGACGCGGTGCGGGCGAGCGGCAAGACCCGCGTCTGGATCCAGGGCGGCATCCACTCCGGCGAGGCCTGCGGCAAGGAGGCGATGCTGATGATGCTGCGCGACCTCGCCGCCGGCGGGCACGCCGCCTGGGACGACTCGCTGGTGCTGCTGATCGCGCCGCTGTACAACGCCGACGGCAACGAGCTGGTCAAGGTCGACAACCGCGGCCGCCAGAACGGCCCGGTCGCCGGCATGGGGCAGCGGCCCAACGTCCAGGGCTACGACCTGAATCGCGACCACATGAAGCTCGACGCCCCCGAGGCGCGCTCGCTGGTGCAGATGATGAACGACTACGACCCGCACCTGGCCGTCGACCTGCACACCACCAACGGCACCCAGCACGCCTACTACCTGACCTACTCGCCGCCTCTGCACCCCAATACACCGACACAGATCGACGAGGTGCTGCGCGGCGACTTCCTGCCGGCAGTCACCCGAGCCATCAAGGACAAGCACGGCTGGGACTACTACTACTACGGCAACGTCAGCGGCGGCGGCGGTCGCGGGGGTCGGGGTGGGCGTGGCGGTCGCGGCGGTGAGGTCGGCGGCAGCCGTGGCGGCAATGTCGGCGGCGGTCGTGGCGGCGAGGCCGGCGCCGCCCGCGGCGGCCCGCAGGGGCCCCCTCCCGCCCAGGTCTGGCGGACGTTCGACCACCGTCCCCGCTTCAACAACAACTACGTCGGGCTGCGCAACCGCTTCGCCATCCTCAGCGAGGCCTACTCCTATGCGACCTTCGAGGACCGCGTGATGGGCAGCCTCTGGTTCGTCGAGGAGATCCTCGAGTACGCCGCCGCCAACGCCGAGACGCTCCGCGACGTGGCCGCCGCCGCCGACGTCGCTTCCATCGTCGGCCAGCAGCTCGCCGTCCGCGCAGCCTTCAAGCGTTCCGAGGAGCAGGTGGAGATCCTGATGGGCGAGACCGAGCAGGTGCTCAACCCCTACAGCGGCGAGATGATGCTCAACCGCCTCGACGTCTCCCGCCCCGTCATGATGTACGAGGAAGGGACCTTCGAGGCGACCGCCACCGAGGTCGCGCCCGCCGTCTACCTGATCCCCGCCGGCGAGCAGGAGGCGCTCAACAAGCTGCGGATCCACGGCGTCCAGATGAACACGCTCGGCGAGGAGATGACGCTGCCGGTCCAGCGCTTCGTGATCAGTACCTCGACCGCCTCGGCCCAGCCCTTCCAGGGCCACAACGAGCGCACCCTCGAAGGCGCCTGGGAGGCGGCGCAAGCGACGTTGCCCGCCGACACCGTCGTCGTGCGCGTCGACCAGCCGCTCGGGCGCCTGGCGTTCACGCTGCTGGAGCCACGCTCCGACGACGGCTTCACCAACTGGAACGTCTTCGACGACGCGCTCGAGGGCGCCAGCGTCTACCCGGTCCTGCGGACGATGGAGCCGCTGCGCTGATCGCAGCAGACGCCACGGCGCAGATTGCGGGCTAGCGCCCGCATTCCTAATCGTCCCGGGACCGGCCCGCGCCCCTGGCTTGGCGGGCCGCTAATCTATGAAGGCGTTGGACGACATCGTTTCCATTTAAACGATACGGAAACAGCGATATGCGAGATGAGCGACTGGTCGACTGGGAGTTCTTCCGCTTGGCCGACGCCGCATGAACGGGCCGGCGCGGGCGCTCGGACACACGGGGCTCGAGGAAGACCAGGCTCTCCGCTTCGGGCGCGAAGGGGTCCTGCGCATCGAGGCTCTCTTCACGGCCGCTGAGGTCGCGGTGCTCGAGCGCGTGTTGCCGGAGATTGCCGCTCCCGGGCGTGCCGAGGTAGTCCTCGATGAGGGCGGCATGGTGCGCATGTCGCACGGCGCCCACCTGTACAACGAGACCTTCTCCAGGCTGTCCCGCCATCCCCGCCTGGTGGAACCGGCGCGCGCCCTGCTCGCCGGAGAGGTCTACGTCTACCAGACGCGGCTCAACGTCAAGCCGCCCCTCGACGAACGGGCCGCCCGCGGCTACCCCTGGCACCAAGACTTCTCCACCTGGCACTTCCGCGACGGCCTTCCCGAGCGCGCATCCTCACGAGCTTCGTCCTCCTCGACGAGATCACCGCCTGCAACGCACCGCTGATCACCATCCCGGGATCGCACCGGCGAGGCGTGATCCGCGACGGTGGCGGACGCATCGAGGACGGCCGCTACGAGCAGGCGCGGATCTCGCCGCGAACCTTGCTCGCAATGGCCGAGACCGGCGTCACGGCGCAGACGGGCCCGGCCGGAACCGTCGTGTTCATGCACGGCTGCATCGCCCACGCCTTGAGCGCCAACGTCTCGCCCCTGCGGCGCGCCATGTTCTCGATCGTCTACTGCGCCGTCGGCAACGAGCCCAGGAAGGAGACGACCCCGGAGCGCTACGTGGCTCGCTCCTTCGAGGCGGTCAGGACGCTGCCCGACGATTGTCTCGCCCGACCAAGCCGGCCTTCTCGATAGTTGCCCGTCGGCCGCACCCGACCCCGGAGCCCCACCCTACCCCCATGCCGGGCGGGCGTGTCGAGATGCTCCCAGGCCCGTCGGGTCGGTTGGGCGGGGAGGCGATACACGATCGTCAGCCACCAGCTCTCTTCTTGTGGTGACCGCCGTCTTCGAAAGAGGGCGGGCGCGGCTTGTCGCGGACGATCAGTCGCCCCGGGCCAACTCGAGCCGCAGGACGACCGCGACTTTCTCGTCGGTTTCCGCGTCGCGATAATGGGCCACGATGGTACCGTCGTGCGCGAGGTCGTGGACGTAGTAGGCGCGGTCGACGACGGTGCGGGCGAGGCGGTTGCCCTCGGGGTCATAGAGGTCCCACACCGAATCACCCTGGTAGTGCCTCGTGACGACATTCAACAAGCTGCTGTCGTCGAGGACGAGGATGCCGGACGAGCGGTCGAACCACCATTGGAAGGCGCGGGAGCCGGGGCGCGAGCCGGGACGAACCAGCTCGTCGTCGGTGGGCTCGGGACGGAGTTCGAGATCCTCGGTCACGATCTCACCCTCTTGCAGGCCGGCGCCCGCCGGGAAGCGAATGACCCGCAGCGGCGCGCCGAACGAGAAAAGGAAGCCGCCGTTGGCCAGGAGTCGAAGCGCCCCGCCGGCGGCCTGAATTTGGGCCGTTTTTTCCGTCAGAGTGGCGGGCGGCTCGCCCCACGCCTCGACACGCTCGCCGTCGCTCGTGTAGCGGTGCAGGTGGCGCGGGTCCGAAAGCCGTCCACCGGCCAGGACGAAGGAGCCGTCCGGCAGCACCATGAGGTCCTTGGTGTTCGATATCAGGCCGATGCCGAGCACGCTGCGCACGTGCTGCAGATCCGGGCCGTACAGCAGGATGCCGCTATGCCCGATGTCGTAGAGCGCGAACCCGCCGCCGGGACGGCGGGCGAGCTGCATCGGCGTCTCGACCTCGCCGGGGCCCGGTCCGCGCCGTGCCAGGCGCCTGACGCGCCCCGATTCGACGGTCCAGGCATGCACGCAGTGCAGCACATCGTCGGCCACCGCGATGACGCCGGGCTGCACCTCGAGCATGTCGTTGATGGTGCCGAACGGGGCGGAGGGATCCCCTTCAGTTGAAGCGAGCTCGCTCACTCGAAGGGTGATGAGACGCGAGTCGGACGCTTCCGTGGCGATCTCTCCTGCGGAACCACAGGCAGTGAGACCGACAATCGCGGCAACGCATGAAACCCTCGGAAAGTCTCTCATAGACATCCGGGCACCTATGGGAAGCGCAGCGTCACGACCGGATCGACGCGCGTTGCCCTTCGCGCCGGGAGGAATGCAGCAACGAGTGAAACAGCCACCATCGCCGCCGCTGCCATCATCCAAGCGCCGACGTCGAACGGCTCGACGCCATACAGGCGGCTCTCGAGCACACGCACCAGCGCGACGGCTCCCGCGAGGCCGAGCAGGAGGCCTGCGGTGGTAGTAACCGTGACACCGCGGAGCACGAGCCGGAATACGCAACGTGTCGAGGCCCCGAGCGCGACGCGGATGCCGATCTCGCGGGTGCGGGCGCGCACCATGAAGGCAACGACGCCGTGCAGGCCGACGGCCGCGAGGACCGCGGCGAAGATGGCGAGCAGCGTCATGAGCTTGGTCAGCAAGGCCCACTGAGAGCGCGCGTCGGCGAGCGCGTCGTCCATCGCTCGCACCTCCCCGACCGGCAATGTGTCGTCGAGATCGGCGCCGATGTTGCGCGCGATATCGGCTACCTGTACCGGCGCCGTCACACGAACGGCGATGGACGCTCGATAGCCGATGAAGCTCCCGCTGCCGGCCGGCTCGTAGAGCAACGGCTGCGGCGGCGTGCTGATGCTCCCGTGGTGCACGTCGCCGGCAACGCCGATGACCTCGTAACGCTTTCCCTTGCGGTCGCCGAAGGTGAAGGCAACGGCGCGGCCGACAACGTCGATGCTGTCAAACAGTTGTTGGGCAAGCATCTCGCTCAGGATCACGACGGGCGGGGGATCTTGCCCGGGAGGCGTGATCTCGTTGCGCGTGAACGTGCGGCCGCGCACCAGGGGGATGCGGAAGAGCTCGAAGTATTGCGGTGACCACAGCAGGTTCGATCTCGCCGTGACCACGGATTCCTCCGGCTCCTCGTCCGCCGGATAGAGACGCGTCAACATGACGACCCGCTCGAGAGGAGCGGTGGTGGAGACCGCGACTTCCTCGATCTCCGGCCGGAGGCGCAGGCGGCGCCCGAACTCCTTGAAGTACTCGAAAGTCTCCGGCTGCGAATAGGACATCTCGTACGTGCTGCCCGAGAACGTGTAGATGTCTTCGGGGTCGAACCCGAGATCGACGGCGGCCAGGTTGCCGAGCGTGCGCATCAGCAACAGGGCAGCGACGAACAAGGTCAAGGAAGCGGCAAGTTGTACGACGGTCAGCGTGCTACGTGCCCACAGCCTGCGACTGCCGGCGGTCGCGATGCCGCCCCGCAGCGAGCTTGCCGCCGCGACACGCCGGGCGGCGAGCGCCGGGAAAAGGGCGAACGACAACCCGACGACCAGGGACGTGGCCACGGCAAACATCAGGACACGAGCGTCCAGCGGCACTTCGGCCAGCTCTGTGTAACCGACATCGGCGCCTTGAAACAACGAAACGAGCAGGCGCGCGACGCCGAGGCCGACAAGCCCGCCGATCAGCCAGATCACGATCCCTTCGGTCAGATGCTGGCGCATGAGTCGTACCCGGCCGCATCCCAGCGCCCGACGCAAGGCGATCTCGGATTGCCTGCCAAGCCCCCGCATGAGAAGCAGATTGGCGACATTGGCGGAAGCGATCAGCAGCACCAGAACGCTGCCGGCCAGCAGCAGCGTGAGCATCTCGAGCTTGACGTCGTCACCGAATGGCGGCACGCCGAACGTGCCGAACACGTGGAAGCCGTTCTCCGCGAACTGCTCGTTGGTCTCCGGGAACTGTTCCAGCAGCCACGCTTCCATCGAATCGAATTCGGCGGACACCTGGCTCCAGGTGATACCGGGTGTGCGGCGCGCCAGCAACATGTAGAAGAAGCCCGCGTTTCGGTTCGCGTACCGCTCCGGATCGCCAGATCGGTTGATGAGCGAGTATGTCGAGCCCGGCACCCAAAGGTCCAACCCCTCGAAGAGCTCGCTTCCCTCGAACCCCTCGGGGGCCACGCCGATGACCGCGAACGAGATCCCATTGACGCGGAAGGTCGTGCCCAGAACGCCCGGGTCCCGGTCGTAACGGGACGTCCACAAGCCATGCCCGATAATGACCACTGAGGCGTTGGCACCCGGAGCCGCCTCCGCCGCGGTGAAGTTGCGGCCGATCGCCGGCTGCAAGCCGAGGATGTCGAAATACGCCGGCGACACCACGCCTGCCAGCATGCTCTCGGCGCCGTCGGAGCCAAACGCGACGCTCACCGGAGTGTGCTGGTAGTAGGCGAGCTGCTCGGTGGTTGTCATGCGCGCGGCCACGTCGTTGAAGTTCGGAATCGAAATGAATGCGACGCGAAACCCGCCCTCCGGCATCATGTTGCCGACATAGACGTGGGAGAGATCTTCGGGCGCATCGACGCCCGGGATCGGACGCAGCAGCACCCAGTTGGCCAGGCTGTACATCGCGGTCGTCGCGCCGAGCCCGATCGCGAGCGTGATCACGGCAGCGGCGCACAGGCCCGGCTGCCGGGCAAAGCCACGGAGCGTGTACCGCACGTCCCGATACAGCGTGTCGAAGAAGACCGCTAGATCGCGCCAGCGGCGACGGCCCGCCTGGGAGTCGCGCGGCGCCGTACGCTCGTACAGCGAAGCGCGGGCGATGCGTCGGTAGTCACCGAAGGCCCGCTCCGCCTCGCGACGCGCGTCTTCCGGGTCCATCCCGGAACGCTCGTTGTCCTCCGCCCGCATGCGGATGTGCAGGCGCAGCTCCTCGTCGACCTCGCGGGCCACGTCGTCGCGGCGGCTATCGCGGTCCCCGCTCATGACGCCGGCTCGATGATCTTCTCGACGGCGCCGGAGAACTGCCGCCAGCGCTGGAGCTCGGCCTCGAGCTGCTCGCGGCCGGCATCGGTCAGCTGGTAGAAACGAGCACGCCGATTCGTATCGGTCTTGCCCCACTCGGCTTCGATCCAGCCACGCCGCTCCATGCGGTGCAGCGCCGGGTACAACGACCCCTCCTCCACCTGCAGCGCCTTATCGGTCTCGCGCTGGATCGCCGCGGCGATCGCGTAGCCGTGCTGTGTGCCGCCGGCAAGGGTCTGCAGGATCAGTAGGTCGAGCGTGCCGCGTAGAAGTTCCAGCCGCCGTCGGGATCGCGCCATGGTCGATTCCTCCAATCATAGATTGCACAGGCATAGACTTTCTATGGATGAAGTTTCTTTGTCAAGTTCTCGACCGGTGCCCTGTCCCGCGGGCTTGCACCTAGCGCCATCCGTATCCGGACGTGAGTCATAGTTGCTCCGCGCTCATCGGACATGAAGGTCTCGCGCGTTGAGGTCGGGATGTGTGCTATATTTTCATTGTAGAACACAAGGATTTATGCAGATTATTACAAGCAAACTATCCCGATGCGTGCAAAAATCAGCAACAAGGCAATTGTGGCCAAACTCGCTAGAGCCAGCAAAGCCGGGGCAATAACGGTTCCGACAGCCGCCCAGGCTCTCGATACCAGCCGGCGCGAAGCGGCGTTGAAGCTGGCACGCCTCGCGAAAGCCGGCTGGCTGCGGAGAGCAAAGCGGGGCCTCTACCTCGTGCTTCCACTCGAAGTGGAACCGGGAAGGCTCGTGGTTGCCGAGGACCCGTGGATTCTGGCGCGAGAGATGTTCTTGCCCTGCTATATCGGTGGCTGGAGCGCCGCCGAGCACTGGGGTCTGACGGAGCAGTTGTTTCGCACGACGATCGTGATTACCGCCGCGAATGTCCGAGCGACGTCTCAGACCCTGCTCGGCCATCAGTTTCGCCTGTTTCGAGTCCCACGATCTCGCATCGTCGACACAACTGTGTGGCGAGGCTCTGAGCGTGTCCCGGTTTCCAGCAAGGAGCGAACCATCGTTGATTGTCTCCGCAACCCGGAGCTTGCCGGCGGCATCCGCCACCTCGCCGACATGATGCGCGAGTACGGCCTCCAGAAAGACGCGGACCTTGGCCGTCTCACGGAGACAGCGAAGGAGATCGCGCACGGCGCGGCGTGGAAACGGCTGGGTTATCTGGCCGAGAGACTCTGGCCGACGGAAGAGGCTCTCATCGCCGAGGCGCACACCCACATCACGAAGGGGTACACGAAGCTCGATCCAGCCGTGGAGAACGAAGGCAAACCTCGCGGTAGGTGGCGGCTGCGAGTCAACGTGACGGTCCCGAGCGGAAACGAAGGGTGATCAGCAAACAAGACGTTCTCGACCGAGCTGCGGAGTGGCAGCTTCGACCGGATGTCGTCGAGAAGGACTACGTGCTCGGATGGCTCATCGTCGCGCTGGCGTCGGTCCGCGAGTCGTCCGGCTCCTGGGTCTTCAAGGGCGGGACGTGCGTGAAGAAATGCTACTTCGAAACGTATCGCTTCTCGGAGGACCTCGACTTCTCGCTGCTACCTGATGCTGCCTACACTGCCGAGGAGATCGGCGACACCCTCCGAGAGGCCTGCGCCATTGCCGCCGAGCTGAGCGGCATCGAGTTCCCGCCGGAGCTCGTTGAGGTACGTGCACGCAAGAACCTCCAGGGCGAGGACACGTTCCTCGGGCTCATCTCCTATCGCGGACCGCTGCGGATGCCGATCGCATCGCTACCGCGGGTGCGGTTCGATATCACTCAGCACGAACCGGTTATTGATGTTCCGTCGCCGCGCATCCCCCTCCACGCGTACCCGGACTCCCTGCCGGAAGCGACGAGCATCGCGGCATACTCGATGGAGGAACTGCTGGCCGAAAAGACCAGGGCGCTGTACGAAAGAACGCGGCCGCGGGATCTCTACGACGTCGTGTTCCTTCTGGAAAACCACTCGGCAGAGTTCGACCTCGGTGTCGCTCGAGGATTCTTCACCCGAAAGTGCGCATCCAAGGGTCTTACCGTCCCTTCAACCCAAGACCTGATCCGCGTCATCGAAGCAGAAGTCGAGCTCCGCAGCGAGTGGGAGAACATGCTCGGACATCAGCTACCCGAGCTACCCGACCTCGACTCCTTTCTCACGCGATTGCCCGGGAACCTGGACTGGATCGATGAGCCATCGGCCGTGCCTTCATCTGCGCGCTTACCCACGCTGCCTGTTGCGGCAACACAAGGCGCAAGAGCGGCACCTTCTGGCCTTCGCTACTGGGGCCGAGGTCTGCCGCTTGAAGTATTGCGGTTCGCCGGGTCGAACCGGCTGCTTGTCGAGTTCAACTACCACGGCAAGACCAGGCTCGTCGAGCCCTACTCACTGCGGCAAGCCGACACGGGGAACCTGTTGTTGTACGGCTGGGAGCGTGGGACTACGCACATCAAGGCGTTCAACGTGGCCAAGATCGGAAGCCTGCGAGCAACGAAGCAGGGATTTCGCCCAAGGTATCGGATTGAGCTTTGACACGCGGTCGGGGAACAACCAGTTGACCCTTCTGGTCGGCGGAGACCAGCGGACTACTGCCCACGATCGATCGGATTCGTGAAAAAGCGACTTCCTACACTTTTGGTCAATCCGATTGTCGGAAAGCGGCAGATCCAATCGCCTAGCGTCCGCCGGGATAGACCAATCGGTGGCCACCGCGCAGATCGCGGGCTAGTCGCTACTCGGCGATGTCGGGCGGCGCGCCGCGGTCCAGCTCCTTGAGCACCGCGAGGTACTCGCGGTAGGACTCGCGCGCCCGCACCAGGTCGCCGCGGTCGAGGTTCAGCTCGCTGGCGACCTTGCCGATCTCGTTGTCCTCGAGCGTCGAGACGGTCTCGTCGGACGCCGAAACGGCGTAGAGGCAGTCGAGCAGGGCGAGCTTCTGGGTGCGGTCGGCGAGCTCGTTGAACTCGCGGGTGACCAGGAAGTCCTCGGTGCCACCGAATAGCTTGTTCTGGGTCTTGGCGATCTGCACGACGACCACCGCCTGCTCCGGGGGCAGCCCGCCGCGCTCGACCACGATCCGCTCCATCGCCGCCGTCTCCCGCTTGCTGATCTCCAGGTCGGCGTTGGCGACGCGGCCGAGGATGTAGGCGAAGGTGGCGATGTAGCGGGCCTTCTCGGCGGGCAGCTCGTCGAGCGCCTCGACGATCTTGCGGACGGTCTCGGTCTCGTCGGGCTTCAGGCCGGCCTCGCGCATCCTCGGCGAGCCGCCGCGCAGCGTGGCGTACAGCGATTCGAGCAGCGACATCGGCACATCCTCCTCAGGCCTGGACGGTGAAGCCGGCCGCGGCAAGCGTCCGCGACGGCTACCTACCAACCGGGGCCGCGTTCGGGCATCCGCGATCCCGACCGCTGAGCCGGAGAGCGAACAGGCGACCCTGACCTGGCAAGGTCACTCCGCGCCGCCCCGTTCACAGGCGCGCGCCCCGCAGCCGCAGCGCGTTGCCGATCACCGACACCGAGCTGAAGGTCATCGCCGCCGCGGCGATCATCGGGCTCAGCAGCACCCCGACGAAAGGATAAAGGATGCCGGCGGCCAGCGGCACTCCCAGCGCGTTGTAGACGAAGGCGAAGAAAAGGTTCTGGCGGATGTTCTTCATGGTGGCGCGGCTGAGGCGAACGGCGCGCACGACGCCCCGCAGGTCGCCCTTGATCAGCGTCACGTCGGCGCTTTCGATCGCCACGTCGGTGCCGGTGCCCATCGCGATCCCGACGTTGGCGGTCGCCAGGGCCGGGGCGTCGTTGATGCCGTCGCCGGCCATCGCCACCACGTGGCCCTCGTCCATCAGCCGCCGAACGATCTCGCTCTTGCGGTCGGGCAGCACCCCGGCCTCGACGTCGTCGATGCCCAGCTCGCGGGCGACGGCCTCGGCGGTGGCGGCGCTGTCGCCGGTGAGCATCACCACCTCGATCCCCTCCTCGTGGAGCAGCTCGAGGGCCTCGGGCGTGGTCTGCTTGATCGGATCGGCGACCCCGAGCAGGCCGGCGAGCTGGCCGTCGACGGCGACGAACACGACGCTCTGGCCGCGCTTACTGAGCTCCTCGGCGACGGCGGCGAGCGGCTCGATC
>DASWHK010000129.1:0-1667 GCA_036398215.1 Acidobacteriota bacterium
TGTCCGACGCGCACTGCAACTCGGTCGGGCTGGCCGCCTGTCTCGAGCGGATCGCCGCGATGGAGGTCGACGCAATCTATTTCCTCGGCGACGCGGTTGGTTACCTGTCGGGCCCGGCGGCGGTGCTCGAGCTGCTGGAGGGCGCCGGAGCCCATTGCCTGAAGGGCAACCACGAGGCGATGCTGCTGGGCGAGCTGCCGCTGGATACCGAGCGCGACCGTTACTACCGGCTCGCCGCCCAGCGCGACGAGCTCGGCGCCGCCGCCACGGCCCGCCTCGCCGCCTGGCCCGAGCACCGCGCGCTCGAGGTCGACGGCGCCCGGATCCTGCTCGCCCACGGCTCGCCGGCGCCGTCGATCGTCGAGCGGGTCCACGAGGACACTCCCTGGGCGCCGGGCCCGGACTTCCCCTACGAGGCGGCGTTCATCGGCCACACCCATCGCGCCTTCATCCGCCGCGAGGGCGGCGTCCAGCTGGTCAACGTCGGCTCCTGCGGCCTGCCGCGCGACCGCGGCGACTTGGCGGCCTTCGCCGTCTACGACGGCGAGACGCGCGAGTCCCGCATCTACCGGGTGCGGTTCGACGTCGAGCGTGCCCTGCGCCTACACGGACACGGCATCGCCGCCGAGGTACGGGATGTATTCCGCCGCGACGAGCCCTTCCACGGCGAGATCCGCTGAGCTGGTGTTGACGCTATTCCACGAAGGCGTTGAACGACATCGACCGGCGCTCGCCGACGCCGGCAAATGGCTCCACGGCGTGCAGCAGCCAGCCAGGGAAGATGTAGAAGTCGCCCACGACCGGCTTGAAGCTGATGATCGACTTCGAGAATCGCTGCTTGCCGCCGATCAGAAAGGTGATGTAACCGGCGCGCCGCGCGCTGATATAGCTCTTGCGCTCCTCGACGGCCTCGTTCGCGATGCTCTCGGGGATCTTGAGGTAGAGCACGCCCGAAATGTCACCCGAATGAAAATGTACCGGGCTGAAGCTGCCGGGAAGGTGCCGCACCATCCAGAAGTTCTCGAAGCGCACCCGCTTCAGCTCGCGGTCGTCGGCATAGCCCAGGTAACGGGCGATCCAGCGCGCCGACTGGCTGACCAGCGACGCCTCTCCGCCGGCGGACAGGAAGCTCTCCTCCAGGTCGAAGGTACCCAGCAGCTCGTCCTCGGATTGCGCTCCGCCCGGACCTTCGTGCGCCTCGATGCGGCGATCCATGTAGCCGTTGATGCTGTCGACCAGCGACATCGGCGCCTGGACGCGCGCGATAAGCGGTCCGAACGGCGAGTAGAACTCCATCGCGCCGCCGCCGTCGAGCTCCTCCCGGGCGCAGGCCTTCTCTGCCGCTTCGTAGCGCGCCAGCCGGCGTTGGTATTCGTCCATGTCGGTCCTCCCCAGGGTCAGCAAGTCGTCGTCGCGAGTCGATCCGGCAAGACGCGATCACGGCGCATGACCCTCGCCATCGTACAGCAATGGCTTTCCCAGACCGCACTCAGGGCTGCCTACCAGGTGCCCGCCAGCGCTTCGATCAGGATGTCGTGGAGGCGGCCGTTGCTGGCGATGATGCCGCGTTCGTTGTGCAGGTGGCGGCGATCGTAGACCAGCGGCCTGCCGTCGCAGTCGCTGAAGGTGCCGCCGGCGGCCACCACGATCGCCTCGGGCGCGCAGGT
>DASWHK010000130.1:0-5876 GCA_036398215.1 Acidobacteriota bacterium
CGCTTCTACGCGCGCAGCGTCGACTTCGAGCACATCGAGATCTTCGACATCGAGGCGGGCGTCTCGATCGGCACGCATACGTTCAGCGAGGGCGACTCGAAGGTGCGCATCTGGAGCTTCGAGCCCCACCCCGACGATCGCTACCTGCTGGTGCTCACCAGCACCGACACCAAGCTGGTCGACCGCTGGCAGATCGACGAGCCGATCATCCGCCAGTACGACACCCAGACCCGCGAGTTCGTGCGCGAGATCCCCTGGCCCGACGGCGAGGTGCGGGAGAACGCCAACCTGATGTTCTCGCCCGACGGCGCGCTGCTGTACTTCTTCGTCGACGACATCCTCGTCTACGACTTCGAGACCCTCGAGGAGGTCGATCGGTGGGAGATCTCGACGCCCTTCGAGACCGGGATGAACCGGCTCAACCTGGGCTTCAACCGCAGCCTCTACGAGGAGCCCGGCTTTTTCACGGGCCTGTTCCGGACCACCGATCCGGTCAACGACCGCAGCATGATGGGCGTGGCGCGCATCAACTTGCCGGAGAAGTCGGTGGATTTCTACACGCTGGGGCCGAGCGTCGGTGTGAGCTTCGCGCTCGCTCCCGATCGCCGGAGGGCCTACGGGCTGCGCCAGCAGATTGGCGACTACGAGGTCTGGACGTTCGACCTGGAGGGCCGCCGGGTCGCCTCGCGCCGCTCCTTCCCGGGCCGGCCGCGGATGTCCCTGGAGGCGAGCTCCAACGGCAGGTTCCTGTACATCTACAACGCCGGCAACACCATCGACGTCTACGACGCCGAGAGCTTCGACCTCGTCCGCACCGTCGAGCTGGACGCCGACATGACCGACTTCGTCGTGGTGCCGGCGGCGGCTGTCCGCAACCCCTGAGCGGGGGGCGCCGGTGAGCCAGGCGCACGGCCCACTCGGCGACCCGGAATCGCGCCGGGGCGCCCCGGCCGATTCGGGGGCGCGCCGCAGCTTCCTGACCGATCCCGATCTGCGCCGCGCCCTCGCCTACGTGCTGCCGTACTGGCGCCGCCTGACCCTGGTCATGGTGCTGAGCCTGCTGAGCACGGCGCTGTCGCTGTACCTGCCGTATCTATCCAAGGAGCTGGTCGACGACGCCCTGCTGGGCCGCGACTTCACGGCGCTGGTGCGGATCGTCGCGCTGTTCGCCGCCGTCACCCTGGCCGGCTTCGCCATGAACGTCGCCAGCGGCCTGCGCTACACGCGGGTATCGGCGGAGATCCTTTTCGACATGCGGCTCGACCTCTACCGCCACCTGCAGCGGTTGTCGCCGCGCTTCTACGCCCGCACCCGGCTCGGCGAGATCGTCTCGCGCATCAACAACGACATCGGCGAGATCCAGCGCATCGCCGCGGAGACGGCGCTCGCCTGGGTCGGCAACATCCTGTTTCTCGTCGGCACGGTGGCGGTGATGGTGGTCTGGCTCGACGCCCGCCTCTTCCTGGCCAGCGTCGCCGTCATGCCGCTGAGCCTCTGGGCGCTGGTGCACTATCGGCGCCGCCTGGAGGCCAAGGTCAAGACCCTGCGCGAGCGCTCGGCCGACATCGGCAGCTTCCTGATCGAGACCCTGCAGGGGATGAAGCTCGTGGTTTCCTCCAACGCCCAGGAGCGCGAGACGGCGCGCTTCCGCGCCAAGAACGACGCCTTCATCGAGGCACTCATGTCGATGCAGTGGCTCGGCTATCTGTCCGGCGGGCTGCCCGGCCTGCTGCTGTCGGCGGGCACGGCGATTGTGTTCCTGTACGGCGGCAGCCGGGTGATCAGCGGGGCGATCACCGTCGGCACCCTGGTGGCCTTCATGGCCTACCAGATGCGCCTGCTGTCGCCGGTGCAGGGGCTGATGGGCCTGTACACCAACCTGGCGGCGGCGCGGGTGTCGCTGCGGCGGGTCCACGAGATCCTCGACGCCGCGGTCGAGGTGACGGAAGGTCCCGCGGCGGCGGCGATCGAGGTGCCGCGCGGCGAGGTCCGCTTCGACGACGTGAGCTACTCGTTCGATCGCGGCGGGCCGGTGCTGGCCGAGGTGAGCTTTCGGGTGAGGCCGGGCGAGGTCGTCGCCGTCGTCGGCCCCAGCGGCAGCGGCAAGTCGACGATCGTCGACCTGCTGCTCCGCCATCTCGATCCGCAGGCGGGCACGGTCTCGCTCGACGGCCGCGACCTCCGCGAGCTGAAGCTGGGCGACCTGCGCCGCCACGTGGTCGCCGTCGAGCAGGAGCCGTTCGTGTTTCACGCCTCGATCGCCGAGAACATCCGCTATGCGCGGCCCGGCGCCTCCGATGAGGAGGTGGCCGCGGCGGCGCGCGCCGCGGGCCTCGAGGAATGGATCGCGGCGCTGCCGGACGGCTTCGAGACCGTCGTCGGCGAGCGTGGCACCGCGGTCTCGGCCGGCGAGCGGCAGCGTATCGCCATCGCCCGCGCCTTTCTCGCTGACCCCGCGGTGCTGGTGCTCGACGAGGCAACCGCTTCCCTCGACCCGCTGGCCGAGCGGCGCGTCATCGACAGTTACGAGGCGATCATGCGCGGCCGCACGACGCTGTTGATCTCGCATCGCTACGAGATGGCGCGGCGCGCCGACAGGGTGATCGTCATCGAGGGCGCGCGGGTCGTCGAGGAGGGGGAGCCGGGGCGGTTGATCGAAGCGAGCGGCCCGTTCGCCTCGCTGTTCGCGGCCGAGCGCCGGCAAGCGGCGCGCTCCGGCATCGTTACCGAGCCCACCGTCGCGTCAGCGGGTCTTACGAAAACTGGCGCCGGCCCGGAGCCGCGACCGTAGTGAACGCGGGTCGCCGGTATCGGTCGGAAAGGCGTCTCCTTTTCGGCAACGCGGGTCGCCGCTATCGGTGGAAAAGGCGCTTCCTCTTCGGCAACGCGGGTCGCCGCTATCGTTGGAAAAGGCGCCTCCTTTTCGGCGAGCCCGAGGCCGCCGGCCGCGGCGACGGCTTTCACGTCGCTCTTAATGTCGGCCGCGATCAAAGATGAGGACCTTCATCCTGGGCGAGCCTCCGTTCGCCGGCAGTGGCGAGGGCGTGCGCATCGCCGTCATCGACAGCGGCGTCAACGCCACCAACCCCCACGTCGGCGCCGTCGCCGGCGGCGTGGGGATCGCCGATGACGGCTCCTTCCACGACGACCTGGTCGACCGCGTCGGCCACGGAACCGCGGTCGTCGCGGCGATCCAGGAAAAGGCGCCCGCCGCCGCGATCCACGTCGTGCGGGTCTTCGAGACCTCGCTGACGACACGCTCGGAGAACCTGGTGCGGGCGATCGACTGGGCGGCCGGCAACGGCATGCACCTCGCCAACCTGAGCCTCGGCACCGCCAACCCCGACCGCGCCCCCATCCTCGGCGACGCCGTCGACCGCGCCCGCGAGGCCGGCCTTCTCGTCGTCTCGGCGCTCGAGCACCGCGGCGCCCGCTGGTGGCCGGGCAGCGCGCCCGGCGCGGTCGGCGTGATCGCCGACGAGAGCTGCGGCCGCGACGAGTTGCGGGTCGAAAGCGGTCCCGACGCCGACCAGGCGACCGACGCCAACACCGACCCAGCCCACGTCTTCAAGATCCTGCCGGCGTCGAGGCAACTGATCGTGCGCGCCTCGCCGCTGCCGCGCCCGATCCCGGGCGTCCCGCCGGAGCGCAACGTCCGCGGGATCAGCTTCGCGGTCGCCAACGCCAGCGGCTTTCTGGCCCGCGGCCTCGCGTCTGCCGGCGACGCCGGCGCCCCTGGTGCGAGTCCCGAGAGGCTCTGGCGCTCGCTGCGGGACTAGCGCGAACGCGGTTCCCAAGGCCAGCACCTCGAGCCTGACTCTGCTGGAGACGCTCGTGGTTCCGTATCGGGCCGGGGACCACAAGCTCGCCGACGAGTACGAGGCGCTGCTCCGCAACAGTCGTGGCTTGAGCTGCGTGGCGATCGACGCGGCGGTGCTGCGCGGAGCTGCACTGTTGCGTGCGCGCACCGGAGCGCGAACGCCCGATGCCATCCAGCTCGCGACGGCGCTACAACGTGATTGCGCCGCGTTTATCACCAATGACCGAAACCTTCCTTCGCTCGGCCGTTTGAAGGTCCTGCAGCTCGACGACTGGGCGTGAGGCGTACCGGGTCCCGACGGCGTCGGCGTGGTCGACGCGGGCGCCGAGCCGAACGCGGTGTTCCGTTCCGAGGAGGGCGGCCGGAGTTGGGAGGAGCTGGAGAGAGCCACGACGGCGGCGCCGCCGGTGGGCCGGGACGTCAGCGGATTCACGCCGGCGCATGAGGGCATCTATGGCAAACGCGCCTCGACGGCGGCCAGGCAGTCCTCCGCGTGGCGCGCCACGACGGCGCGGAACGTTTCGCCGAACCCCGCATTCAGTCCGCTACCGGTTTCGCGCCTGACCACCCGGTCGACCGCCTCGCGCGCACCGGTGGCGATCTCGCTGACCCGCTGAAGAACGCGGTCCGCGTCGAGCCTGTTTTCGTGCGCCAGCCTCTGCCAGTGCCGCCGGGCGACGAAGCCGGCGCGGTATTCGCCGCCGATTCTCATCGCCAGCCTGATCTTGCGCGGGATTGCGAGGTCGGGGTAGGGCAGGAGGCTGACCAGGTCGTAGAGCGGTGCGAGGCGAACCTGACCGGTCGCAATCAGCACCGAGTAGTTCTTCGCATGGGCGTCGGATCCGCCGATGACCCAATTGAAGGCGAGCGCTGCGATGAAGCGATCGACGTCGGCGGCGGGCGCGCTGGAGCGGTCGCGCAGGAGCCGGACGATCGGCTCGACTCCCGGACCTCCCTCGGCCTCGTATTTGATGCGTGGTGAAATGCCGATCGCCTGGCACATGTCCTCTTGGTGTACGCGTACCACTTGTCCGTCGAGCACCTCCCGGTCGTAGCGCTCCACCACGATCGCGAGCTGGTCTTCGAAGAGGCGGACCTCGGAGTTGGCCGCGGAGACCTCCAGCTCCTGAGCCAGGCGAAGGCAAAGGTGCTCGTTTTCGGCGAAGTGGTCGAGCCCGATGGTCGGTGGCTTGAGGATGTGCGTGGTGGGCATGGCGCCGGACGGTAGGCCCCACCGCTCGCCGGCTCGGTACAGCGCCGTCTTGGGTTGGGCCCCGGCCAGGCTGAACTGACCGGGGTCTCCGCTCTGGCGCCAGGCGCTGTGGTCCCTTGCGAGGTCACGCAGCCGCGCGGCGATGTCCGCCTCGTCGATCCACTCGATTGCACCAGGGCGCTGCAATGCGGTTTCGACAGCTTGCGGAGGGACGAATCGCGCCGCACCCGCGACGTCTTCACCAACATGACGGAGCAACGAGAAGGCGTTGCGCGCCGATACACCGAACCGCCGGCCCCACGCCTGCAGGATGGCCTCGTTGTCGGGCAGCAGGCCCTCGAGGTATGGCCGCACCACGGCGTCAGCATGGTCGCGCTGGACGAGCGGCATCGACAGGGACAGCGGATAGGCGTCGTCGCGCTGTCGCCAGCTCTCGTCGTAGATGAAGGAGAGCTCGCCACGCTCCTGACGTACGACACCGGCAAGCGCCCCCTGCAGTAGGACGACCAGCTCCTCGGCCACGGCTCAGTCACGCCCGCGGCCGGAAGCGCGGGTGCGCGAGAGAATGCGCGAGAGGTCCGGCCGCCCGGGCGCGGTGGGGGTGAAGGTGGCCGCGTCATGGGACGCTTCGGGCGGGGCGCCCGGCTCGCGTGCACCCGTGAGCATTTCGCGCGGCCTCAGGTCGCAGACCAGGTCGAGGGCCGCGAGGGCGGCGAGCACCAGCCCAACCTCGACTGTCGACTTGCCGGCCTCCACGCCCATCACCCAGTGGCGCGATGCACCGATGCGCTCGGCCAGCTCGGCTTGCGTAAGCGACAACCGTCGCCGCCGATCCCTGATCAA
>DASWHK010000131.1:0-10256 GCA_036398215.1 Acidobacteriota bacterium
GCTACAGCGGCCTGGCCTACGCCACCGACGACGTCAAGATGCCCTGTCTGATGGCCGACGAGTCCAGCCCCTGCGTGGCGCCGTCGATAGACACGGCGTTGGACGGCACCTACCCGATCGCCCGACCGCTGTACATGTACACGCGCGGAGCGCCTGAGGGTGAGGTGAAGGCGTATCTCGACTGGATCCTCGGCGAAGAAGGGCAGTGCATCATTCTCGGAGTGGGGTACGCTCCGGTCAAAATGGGCAGCTGCGGCTAGGCCGGCTGCGGCCTCGGTAGCGCCGCTCTCTCCCCCGGGCAACGCCGTGGGGGGACGGGGAGGCGGGCATGGTGCCCGGCCCCGGGAGCGCCGGCCCTCGCTGCCCGGAGGTCGTCGATGACACCGCACTACGAAGAACGCCTCGCCGAGGACCTGACCCAGATCCGCACCGAGGTGGCCGCCGTCGCCGAGAGCGTCGAGCACGCCCTGAAGGAGAGCGTCTACGCGCTGCTCGCCGGCGACCACGAGCGCGCCTACGCCGTGGTTCTCGGCGACCACCCGATCAACCGCACGGTGCGCGACATCGATCGCCGCTGCCACGCCTTCGTGGCCCGGCACCTGCCGAGCGCCGGCCACTTGCGTTTCATCTCCTCGACGCTGCGGCTGACCATCGAGATCGAGCGCGTCGGCGACTACGCCGTCTCGATCGCCCGCGAGTCGGTGCAGCTCTCCGAGCCGCCGACGTCGACGATCGCCCGCGACATCGAGCTGATGGCCGAACAGACCGAGCGGGTGCTGCACCACGCCATCCGCTCGTTTCTCGACGGCAACGTCGAGCGCGCCCGCGCCACCAAGGAGAACGCCTACCAGGTGGAGCACACCTACGTGAACGTGTTTCACGACCTGCTGGCGGAGGGCGAGAAGCGGTCGCGGCCGCTCAAGGACCTGTTCGCCCTGCTGGTCGTCTACAACCGGCTCGGCCGCGTCGCCGACCAGGCCAAGAACATCTGCGAGGACGCGATCTTCGCGGCAACCGGCGAGACCAAGCAGCCCAAGGTGTACAAGGTGCTGTTCGTCGAGGCGGGCAACGACTGCTGCAGCCAGATCGCCGAGGCGATCGCGACCAAGGCGTTCCCCGGCAGCGGCCGCTACGAGAGCGCCGGCTGGGAGCCGGTGGCGAAGCTCGACCCGGGGCTGCTCGGATTCCTCGAGCGCAAGGGCCACGCGGTCAGCAAGGCGATCCCCAGCAGCCTGACGACGACGGTGCACGAGCTCAACGACTACCACGTCGTGGTCAGCATCAACGGCGACGTGCGGGAGCACATCTCCGAGGTGCCGTTTTCGACGATCTTCCTGCGCTGGGACGTCCCGGCCTGCCCCGACGCCTTCAACGGCGACGCCGCCGACCAGCAGCTCGACGACATCTACCGGGTGCTCGCCGGCTACATCGAGGACCTGATGGTCACGCTGCGCGGCGAGGACGCCGATTGACATGCGGCAGGACGACGCCGATCGCCTGAACTTCGCCTGGTACGTCGACAAGGTCGTGCAGGTCCTGGTGTTCATCGGCGGCATCTCGGCGATCGTCTTCATCTTTTCCATCTTCATCTTCATCGCCCGCGAGGGCGCCGGCTTCATCTTCGGGCGCTTCGACTTCGTCACGTTCCTGACCTCGCCGCGCTGGATGCCGACCTCGATCAACAACGCCACCTACGGGGCGCTCGCCCTGATCCTGGGGACGGCGAGCGTCACCGGCCTGGCGATGGTCGTCGCGGTGCCTTTCTCGCTGGGGGCCGCCATCTACATCGGCGAGTTCGCGCGTGGCAAACGGCGCGAAGGCTTGAAGGTGCTGGTCGAGCTGCTCGCTGCCATTCCCTCGGTGGTGTGGGGTTTCATCGGCCTGAAGATCATGAGCCCGCTGATCGCCCAGACCTTCAACGTTCCGGTGGGTCTCAACATCCTCAACGCCGGCATCATCCTCGGCCTGATGGCGGCGCCGATCATGACCACCATCGCCGAGGACTCGCTCAAGGCGGTCCCCGACACCTATCGGGAGGCCGCCGAGGCGATGGGGGCGACGCGCTGGCAGATCATCTTCAAGGTGGTGATCCCGGCCGCCAAGAACGGCCTGGTCGCCGCGGTGCTGCTCGGCGTCGGCCGCGGCTTCGGCGAGACCATGGCGGTGCTGATGGCCACCGGCCACGCGATCACAATACCCACCAGCATCTTCGACTCGGTGCGCGCGCTCACCGCCACGATCGCCGCGGAGCTCGGCGAGGCGCCCGGTGGCTCCGAGCACTACCGGGCGCTGTTCACGCTGGGGATCTTCCTGTTCCTGGTGACGTTCGTGATCAACCTGACAGCGGACCTCGTCGTCCGCGGGATCCGCAAGCGCTAGCCGCCATGTTCGAAGCCACCGAGCTCAATCGGCGCCAGCGCAAGATCGAGGGGCTGTTCCGCACCCTCTTCCTGCTCATGACGCTGCTGCTCGTGCTGCCGGTGGTGATCATCCTGAGCGTGCTGATCTACAAGGGCGGCCCGGTGATCTCCTTCGAGTTCCTGTTCACCGAGCCGACCAACGGCATGCGCGCCGGCGGCATCCTGCCGGCGCTGGCCGGCACGATTTGGCTGGTTACCGTCGCTCTGCTCGCCTCGGTGCCGATCGGCGTTGCCGCGGCGATCTATCTGAGCGAGTACGCCCCCGACAACTGGCTCACCCGGGCGATCAACCTGGCGATCATCAACCTCGCCGGCGTGCCGTCGATCGTCCACGCGCTGTTCGGCGTCGGCGCCTTCGTGCTGTTCCTCGACTTCGGCACCAGCATCCTCGCCGCCAGCTTGACGCTGGCGGTGATGACCTTGCCGGTTGTGATTGTCGCCACGCTCGAATCATTGCGCGCCGTGCCGATGGCCTTCCGCGAGGCCTGCTGGAACATGGGCGCGACGCGCTGGCAGACGATCCGCCACGTGGTGCTGCCCAACTCGGTGAGCGGCATCCTGACCGGCGTTATCCTCGAGGTGTCGCGCACCGCCGGCGAGACGGCGCCGATCATGTTCACCGGCGCCGCGGCCTTCTTTCCGTTCCTGCCCCAGTCGGTGTTCGACCGGACGATGGCGATGTCCTACCACCTGTTCGTCATCTCGACGCAGGTGAACAACGTCCCCGAGCAGCTCCCCTACGGCGTGGCGCTGGTGCTGGTCGCCCTGGTGCTGGGGATGAACAGCCTGTCGATCGGCTTTCGTATGTATCTGCGGGGGAAGAAGAAGTGGTAGCGGCGGGCAAGAACGGCGCCCGGGATCGCAGCGGCGGCGCGAGCGACGCCGCCGGCGTCAAGCTGGCGGTCCGCAACCTGACCGTCTCGTACGGCGGCAAGCCCGCCCTCGAGAACGCCACCTTCGATGTCCGCGCGAACGAGATCTTCGGCATCATCGGCCCGGCCAACAGCGGCAAGACCTCGTTCCTGCGCGCCGTCAACCGCATGGACATGTTCACCCCCGAGATGCAGGTCGAGGGCGAGATCCTGCTCGACGGCCGCAACGTCCGCGAGTGGCGCAACGTCTACGCGCTGCGGCGGCGGATCGGCGTGGTGCTGCCGCTCCCCGTCGGCCTGCCGATGAGCATCTACGACAACGTCTCGCTGGCGCCGCGCCTCGGGGGCACCCGCGGGAAGGCCGAGCTCGACGAGATCGTCGAGCGCTGCCTGCGGCGGGCCGCCCTCTGGGACGAGGTCAAGGACCGCCTGCGCTCGCTCGGCAGCCTGCTGTCGGGCGGCCAGCAGCAGCGCCTCACCATCGCCCGCGCCCTCTCCCAGTCCCCCGACCTGCTGCTGCTCGACGAGTTCTCGATCGCCGTCGACCCGGTCACCACGATG
This sequence comes from Acidobacteriota bacterium, assembly GCA_036398215.1. Lineage (GTDB taxonomy): Bacteria > Acidobacteriota > UBA890 > UBA890 > UBA890 > DASWHK01. The sequence continues at coordinate 3,854 of DASWHK010000131.1, forward strand.
CGCATCGAGGACGTCCTCAAGGAGCTCAAGGAGGAGGTGACGATCGTCCTGGTCACCAACCTCGTACAGCAGGCCCGCCGCCTCGCCGACCGCACCGCGTTCTTTCTCTCCGGCGAGTGCGTCGAGGTCAACGCGACCGAGGAGCTGTTCACCGGCACCGTCAAGGACAAGCGCACGCGCGAGTACGTAGAGGGTCGCTTTGGATAGGCCTGCGATCGAGAGCCGCGGCCTCAGCCTCTGGTACGGCGACTTCCAGGCGCTGTTCGACGTCGACCTGAGCATCAAGCACGGCATCATCACCAGCATGATCGGGCCGTCGGGCTGCGGCAAGACGACCTTCCTGCGCACCGTCAACCGCATCAACGAGCGGCTCGGCTACGTGCGCACCACCGGCAGCGTCGAGGTGCTCGGCAAGAACATCCTCGACAAGGACGTCGAGATCCTGCAGGTGCGCAAGCAAGTGGGCATGGTGTTCCAGCGCCCCAACCCCCTGCCCCTTTCGATCCGCGACAACGTCCTGTTCGCCTACCGCATCCACGAGCCCGCCGCCAAGAAGATGTCGCGCGACGCCCTCGACGCCGTGGTTGAGAAGGCCCTCCAGGAGGTCCTGCTCTGGAACACGGTCAAGGACCGCCTCGATCGCCCCGCCATCGGCCTCTCCCTCGAGGAGCAGCAAAAGCTCTGCATCGCCCGCCTGCTCCCGGTGAAGCCCTCGGTCCTGCTGATGGACGAGCCCTGCTCCGCCCTCGACCCCGCCGGCACCGAGGCCGTCGAGGAGCTCCTCTGGGAGCTGCGCGGCGAGTACACCATCCTGATCGTCACCCACAACATGGCCCAGGCCCGCCGCGCCTCCGACGAGTGCGTCTTCATGCTCCTCGGCAAGATCATCGAGCACGGCAAGACCGAGGAGGTCTTCGTGACGCCGAAGCACGAGGAGACCGCGGACTACATCGAGGGGCGGTACGGGTAGGCCCGAACGGCTCGACGTGACGAGGTTGGATTGGTGGCGACATCGAGTTGTGGGACAATCCCACCATGAGCACGTCGAAAGTGGACACCAAGAAGCGGATCGTCTTGCCCTCCGGTAACCCCGGGGACGTCTTCGATGTCCAGCAGCAGGGCGAAGGCCGCTACCTCCTGGTCCGGCTCGAGAAGCCCGAGCGCCCGGATCGCGTCAGCAAGGCGGCGTGCCTCAAGGCGATGAAGGAGGCCCCTCTCCGTCCGACGATGAGCTGGGATGCGCTGAAGGAGCTGACGCGAGAGCCGTGATCCTCCTGGATACGAATGTCCTGATCTACGCCTTCGAGGACGAATCTCCGCATTGCGCCTGGGCCAGGGATACGATCGCCGACGCCGTGGCCTCCGGCGGCGCCGCCATCAGCGCCGTGAGTCTCGCCGAGCTGTGTGTCGGCGACGCCGACCCGGCCACGGTCGCCGACAGAGTCCGGAGCTGGGGCGTGGCGATCCTCGACGTGCCCTCAGCCGCCACCGAGCCGTGCGCGCGAGGGTACGGCCGCTACAGGAAGCGGCGCCAGTCGAAGTCGGGCACCTCGGCTCCGCCGATGCCGCTTCCGGACTTCTTCATCGGCGCCCACGCCGAGATCATGGCGTGGAGGATCGCCACCGCCGACCGCGGTCGGTTCAAGACGTACTTTCCCGCCGTCTCCCTGCTCGAGCCGTCCTGATCCGGCAGGTTGGAAGCCACGCTGAACACCCGAGCACTCGAGGTTGGTAGAGGACGATCGCTGCGACGCTGCCGCCGGCGATGATCGGTGCGATTGGGAGGCATCGCCTTTGCACCTACGACCACAGCCGGCTCAGCGGCAGCACGTGAATCCGGTCATCGATCCGGTAGGCGTGCGCTCCGAGATACACGACAGCACCGCCGACGAATCGATTACCGAGCTTGCCGTCGAGGATGCGAAGGCCCTTGAGGTCATCGTCGCGTACGCGCGAGCTCGCCTTCACTTCGACGGCGGACACCCTGCCATCCTCGTGTTCGATAACGACGTCGACCTCGTCGCCGTCATGGGTGCGGAAGTGGCCGAACCGGACGAGCCGATCGGACCAGCCAACCTGCTTGAGCAGCTCGTTGACCACGAAGGACTCGACGAAATGGCCGTACTCGCTCAAAGCGGCCGGATCGCGGGTGGCGAGCCGGTCGGCGGTCAGCCCGGACAGGTGGGCGCCGACGCCGGTATCGAACACGTGCAGCTTGGGCTGTGCGGCAACGCGAGACCGCAACGTACGCCCCCAGGCGGGGAGCCGGTGCACCAAGAAGACGGCCTCGAGCAGGCGAGTGTAATCCTCGGCAATCGTGGGATCGATGCCCAGGTGCCGGGCGACGCGCGATACGTTCAGGATCTGTCCGGTTTGCGCGGCGAGGCTACGGAGCAGGCGGGGCAGGATCTCGCGCTGGCGGACTCTCCGGATGTCCAGAACGTCGCGCTCGATGACGAGCGTCACGTAGTCGCGAAACCAGCGTGCCCGGGAGGCTCCGGGCGCCCGTCGCAGCGCCAGTGGAAACCCGCCCGCCAGGACGCGCGAGGCGTACGCTTCGCGGCTCAGCCCCGGTGGGCTCGAGTTCGCCAGGCCAGCAGGATCGTCCAGCAAAACATCGAGGAAATCCTCGCGCCGACCTTCGATCTCTCCCTGAGACAGCGGGTGGACGGGCATGATGTGGACCCTCCCCGTGAGCGCCTGCGCCGCCCGCGGCAGGGTGAAATAGCGCGTCGAACCGGTGAGAACGAAGCGACCGGGCCTGAGATCCCGGTTGAGCTCTGCCTTGATCGCATCCAGCAGCTCCGGCACGTGCTGGAACTCGTCGATGAGCACCGGCGACGGTGCGGCGGCGAAGATTTCGGGATCTGCCGCCACCGCATCCCGTGTCGCGAGGTCGTCGAGGTCCATAACCTCACGGTTGCTCGTCTCGGCGAGCGACCGCAACAGAGTGCTCTTGCCGACGGTACGGGGGCCGTTGAGGACGATGACCGGCTCCTCGGCGAGGCGCGCTCGCACGGAGTGCTCGAGGAGTCGGGGAACGATCTCGTGGGAAAGCTGCACGGGCCTGCCGATGCTCTGAAGTCATGAAATACCGAAATTTGAGCGGTGATTTTACCGAACTTTGATCGCTTTTTCTACAGATATTGGATGGCCACGGTCTCTGGCTTCCCCTCGGCGTCATCGCCAGGGCCCGTCGTGGCGAGCGACGCGAGGAATCGGTAGCGTAGAGCCCGCCGGGCGCTCCCCGTGACCAAAGCCCTTCACGATGCTCCTGGCGTTCGAGCGCGACCGGACTCCGGGGAGCAGGTGGTGGCTCGCTATCGGGTGGGCGGCTTCGAGCACATCCGGGTAGCGGAACGCTTCGTTCCGCTACCCCTCCGCGCTCAGGGCCTCGATGGGCTCGACCCGCAGAGCCCGCCGGGTCGGGCCTATGCAGGCGAGGCCGCAGACGGCCACGGTGGCGATCCCGAAGGCCAGCAGCAGCGCGATGCCCTGCGTGAGCTGCAGGTTGTCCCACGAACCGGCGGTGCTGACGATGAACGAGATCATCGCGCCCACCAGCAGGCACCCTGTCACCACGCCGGCCATGACGAGGCGCACGGGGCGGCGGAGGATCTCGGCGGCGACGCGCGGGGCCGGTCCGCCGAGGGCGACGCGGACGCCGATCTCGCGGGTGCGGCGCGACACGGTGAACGACATCACCGAGTAGATGCCCGCCAGGGAGAGAGCGAGGGCGGTGGCGCTCACCAGCAGGATGCCGCGGCTGAAGAAGCGCCAGAAGCCCGCATCGTCGCTCGCCACCTGATCGAGGGTCTGGATCTCGAGTCGCAGCGTGGGGCTCACCTCGGCGGCGAGGCGGCGGAGGACGGGTGTCAGCGCGGCCATCTCGCCGCGGGGATGCACGGCGAGGTGCAGCGGATAACGCCACGGACGGCCCGCGGGTGCCTGCGGCGTTGACGACGCGGACGATGCGGAAGCGCTCGGCAGGCCGAGGCGGCTCGGGCTCAGCGGGTGGTACAGGTGGGCCCTCACCTCCTCGTCCAGGACCAGCGAGCTCCGGCGGTCGCGCACGAGGTTGCGCACGACGCCGACGATCTCGTACCACGGACCGGGCGCTTGATCCGCCGGCGCGACGTAGCGGATGCGCCGGCCGATCGGGCTGCGACCACCGAGGAGGCGGTCGACGAACGACTGGTTGACGACGACGGTGCTTGCGCCCGCCACCAGATCCGCCGAGTTGAAACCACGGCCGGCGAGGATGGGCGCATCGAACAGCTCGAAGTATTCTGGTGCCACCGCGGTGGTGTTGACGAAGAACTGTCCCGGCGGCGTGTGCTCGGTTTCCGCCGCGTCTCTCCCGATCAGGTTCCGAGACCTCCCTTCGGACGCGGGTTGCGCAGCGCCCGGCTCCGGGGCGGCACGCCCCCCGGGGCCCGCGGCCCGGTCCCCGACAGCCCCCGCGGCCCGGTCCCCGACAGCCCCCGCGCCCTGGGCGCGCTCCGCCGCAGCGGAGTCCGTCGCTTCGCCGCCGTCCAGCTCGATGACCGCGCGAGGCTGGTCCATCAGGGGAAGCCGCTCGGCGACGGCGACGCCCGCGACCGCCGGCTCGGCGGCCAAGCGTCGCTCCAGCTCCTCGAGCATCGCGCCGTAGCGGCGCACGAGGGCCTCCTGGCCGGCGTCGGCCGGCGCCGCCTGGCTCTCCGGATCGAGCTCGATCGGCACTGCGAGGTACTGGTCGGCGCGGAACCCGACCGTCTCCGGCAGGAGCTCCGCGGTCTGGCGCTGGATCAGGAAGGCCACCGCGGCGAAGACCACGGTGGCGGCGATCTGGGCGACGATCAGGAACTGCCAGGTGAAGCCGAAGCGGGGGCCGCCGGCCGCCGCGCTCGCCTGGCGCAGGCGGGACTCCATGCGCCGCCCGGTGACCTTCAGCGCCGGCAAGATCCCCGCGATGGCCGCCGCCAGCAACGTGAGCAGACAGGCATACAGGACCGTGGTGGTGGACAGCGCGCTGTCCACCCAGAACGGCGCCGTCGCGCTCTCAAACATCTTGTCGCCCGCGCCGTAGAACGCATCGAGCGCCCACTCCAGAGCGAAGCCGGCGGCAGCAAGACCGAGCGCCAGGGCCAGCGCCCCGAGCACCAGCGCCTCGGCAAAGAGCTGCAGGACGATGCGGCCGCGGCCGGCGCCCAGCGCGTTGCGCACCAGCAGCTCGCGCTCGCGGGTGGCGGCGCGGGCAAACATCAGCAGGCCGACGTTGCCGCACACCAGGATCAAGAACAGGGCGGGGAACGCGTTGATCGAGTAGACGAGCGTGCGCAGCGTATCGTCGGCGGCCGAGAAGTTGCCGAGGACGGACTCGGCGTAGGGCAATACCTCCGGCGCCAGGTGCTCGTAGCGCTCCGGGAGCTCGGCGGAGAGCTGCTGCGCGAGCGTCGTCGTCTCCGCCTGTGCCTCCGGCAGCGTCGCGCCCGGCGCGAGGCGGCCGAACACGCGCAGCGGCCGGCCCCGCTCCGGCTCGCGGCGCAGCCCGTCTGCCGGCAGCGGTATCCAGACGCCGTGGCGGAGCGGGAACGCGAAGCCCTCCGGCATCACCCCGACGACCGTCGCCTGCTCGTCGCCGAGCCGAATGGTCCGATCCACCACCGCCGGATCGCCGCCGAAGCGCGTCTGCCAGATGCGGTAGCCGAGGACGACCACCGCAGCAGCGCCCGGCTGCTCGTCGGCCTCCACAAGCGCCCGCCCGAGCAGAGGCGGAACGCGGGTGACGCGGAAGCCCGCCGCGCTGATCTGCGCCACCTCCACCGGCTCGCCGGCCTCCTCGCCGCCGGTCAGGTTGCGCTGCGCCGAGCGGAAGCCGCCGAGGTCCTCCACCGTGGTGAGCTCCTCGCGCCAGGCGAGGAAGTCGCCGGCGAGCGGTGCCTCCTGATCGTTGCCCCCCCGGTCCCAGTAGCTCAGGCCGACGATGCGCTCGCCGTCCGGCAGGGGAACGGTCGGGTGGATCATGTCGCCGACGAGCTCGAACGTGCCGGCGCCCACCGCGATCGCGAAGGCCATGGCGAGGCCGCACACGATCGTCAGGCCGGGGTAGCGGATGAGCATGCGGGCGCCGAGCTTGGCGTCGAGGGCGAAGCCGGCCAGCCGGCCGGTGATCGCGCCGGTCCGGCGTCTGGCGCGTTGCCCAGCGCCAAAGCGCGCCCGCCGGTCAGGCTCCGCGGTTTCGCGGAAAGCATCGCGGCCCGGGAGCAGGAGCCGGCGAAGGGCGGCGTACGCCTGGCGGCGATACCAGCGGCGAGCGGCGCGCTCGCCGTCGCGACGGGCGCGCGCGGTGAACAGGTCGTCCGCGTCGGCGGCGAGCTCCGGCGTGCGAAGCCTGGCCCCGGCCCACTCGAGCAGGCGG